>NZ_JMCB01000002.1:0-367358 GCF_000737315.1 Hyalangium minutum | reverse complement strand
ACGACGTTGCACGCTCCCTGGCTCCACGGCCCGAAGAGCTTGCCCCAGGCACACTTCGCCCAGCCCGTGTCCGACAACGTCAGGTGCCGGTCCTCCGGCGTCAGGTCCAGCCAGTACCGCCCCGTGATTTGGTGCCCCAGGCCGTAGCTTGCCTGCGTGTGCAGCACCATCTTCGGCATGCCCGTGGTGCCGGACGTGAAGTAGATGAGCATGGGCTCATCCGCCCGCGTGTGCTCGAACGTCAGCCCGTGCACGCCTGTCCCCGCTCCCGGCTCGTAGCGCACCCACGGCGAGGGCGCCTTCCCCAGGCAGATCCAGTTCTCCACCCGCCCCGTGCCCACCAGGCCCTCGAAGCGGTCCAGGCAGCTCGCGTCCGTGATGACCGCCGCCGCATCCGACGCGAAGATCCGATACCGGATGTCCTTCGTCGTCAGCATGGGCGTCCCCGGCATGAAGACGATGCCCGCCCGGATGCACCCGAGCACCAGGAACCACCACTCCGGCACCCTCGGCATGAGGATGAAGGCCCGGTCCCCTCGCTGCATCCCCAAGCTCAGGAGGAACTGCGCCGCGTGCACCGAGTGCTGCTTCAGCTCCGCGAACGTGAAGCGCCGCTCGTTCCCGGCCTCGTCGCTCCACAGGAGCGCCAGGGCCCCCGGCCGCTCGGCCGCGTGTTTGTCGATGACATCCTGGGCGAAGTTGAAGTGCTCGGGCCGCTCCCATTGAAAGGAACGGCGGACGGCCTCGTAGTCGCTCATGTTGCGCGGGGACGCAGGGCTCACGGCCACCCCTCCAGCTCAGATCCATCGCGAGCATGGCATGGGCTCTTAGGCATGGCAGAGCTTTTCGGAGCCCCTCCAGCCCTCGGCCCAGCCCTTCGCCGCCTGCTGGATACCGTCCGAGGAACCAGGCTCAACCCGGCCGTGCACTGCGTCTTTCTTCGCGCCTGCCTGCGGAGCGAGCAGCAGGACTCACAGGCGCCGCTGGGGCTTGTCAGCCGCTGCTTACGCACTGCGGCGCTGTGGTGCACGCCCTTGAAATCATGACGCATTCGCGCTCCCTCGGTGGGCAGCGAGGGACAGGAGCGCAGGCCTGCACGTCACGAGCCGAGGCGGCCCCACCGGGGCCTGCTCCCCTGAGGCTTGGCGAGCTCAGCCCTGGGGATGGGTTTTCCCGCGTCATTTGTCCGAAACGGCTCAAGGAACGACAAAAGGAGCTTGAGTGAAGCGTTTCCTGAAACTTGCCCCTGTCCTGTTGCTGCCGGCCATCGCCTCTGCCTCTACGTTGTGGAAGGGCGACTTCGAGACAGGTGACCTGTCGCAATGGACTCGTGCCCAGAGCGTGGCGGATGACCGGCTCCAAATCGTCTCGGATGTCACGCGCGAGGGCTCCAAGGCCCTGAAGGTGACCGTGCGCCAAGGGGACAACCCCATCGCCGCGAGCGGCAACCGGAACGAGGTGCTGTACCTCACCGAGGAGGCTCAGGGCTCCGAGTACTACTACAAGTGGAGCACCCTGTTCCCCGCGAACTACCCCATCGCCAACACGTGGCAGCTCTTCGCCCAGTGGCACCAGGAGGGCTGCTGCGGCTCTCCGCCGCTGGAGTTCTACGTCGTGGGAGAGGAGATGTTCCTGCGCGCCGGCGGCAGCGAGGGGAAGATCATCTGGAGCGGCCCGCTCGTGCGCGGCCAGTGGAATGACTTCGTCCTGCACGTGAAGTGGTCGTCCAACCCCAGCACGGGCTTCGTGGAGCTGTACAAGGATGGCAAGCTCGCGGCCCCGAAGACGTATGCGGCCACCCAGTTCAGCGGCGACCGCAACTACCTGAAGCTCGGCCTGTACCGCGACAACTCCATCTCTCAGGTGGGCGTCGTCTACCACGACGGCTTCGCCATGGGCACGACGCTGGAGGACGTGATGCCGCCGGCTCCCGTTGCCGAGACCACGCCGGCTCCGCCCCCCGTCGGCCTGCCCACGACGCCCGTGCAGCAGACGCCGCCCTCCGTCAACTCTCCGACTCCCTCCCAGCAACCAGGCAGCCCTGTTTCGCTGCCGCGTGACCCCAATGGGTCCGCGGGTGACTTGCAGGCCGGCCAGGGCTGTGGGGCCTCCGCCAGCGGTGGCATGCCGGTGATGGCTGCGGCCGTGGCGCTCGCGCTGGTGCTGCTCATGCGCCGCAAGCCCGCGCTGGCCAAGGCCCGCGCCCCCAAGCGCTAAGGGCTCCGGCGGGGAGCAGCCCTTTCCGGGATATGCTCCCCGCCCATGAATCCCATCGTCCACGCGGAGCTGTCCTGGCTGGCCGCCCAAGGTCTGCCGGATAGACGTGACCGGGTGCTCGTCACCCTCGCGGGACTCGCGCCGGACCTGGATGGCCTCACGCTCCTGGCGGGAGAGGACCTCTACGGGAAGTACCACCACGTCCTCACCCATGGGTACGTGGCAGCGCTCGGGACGATGGCCCTCTGTACCGCCTTCGCCCGGAAGCGAGGAGGGGTGGCGCTGCTCTCCCTCGCCGCTTTCCACCTGCACCTGCTGTGTGACCTGGCCGGCAGCGGCCCCGGCTGGCCCATCCACTACTTCTGGCCTCACTCCCTGCAGGAGTGGTTCTGGAAGGGACAGTGGAACCTGGCCTCCTGGCAGAACACCCTCATTGGCCTGCTGGCCACCCTGGCGTGTCTGGCGTGCGCCCTTCGCTGGCGCCGCACCGTCGTGGAGCTCCTCTCGCTCCGCTGGGACACGGAAGTGACGCGCACGCTCCGGCGCCGCTTCCTCGGCGAGCCCTCGTAATCACCGCGAGATGGGAGCCCCCGTGTCGCGACGGTCTCTCCCTCAGAGAAGGGACCTTGGGGACGAGGCCCCCACCCGAGGACCGCCCAGGAGGAAACGGGGGCTCCCGATGGAAAGAGCGCGCGCAACCGTTTTGTGACCTCTTCGAGTGAAGCTGTCACGATGGCCCCATGCTCCTGCTTGGACTCTTGGGCTTCGGGGCGCTGGCCACCGCCGTCGATGCGCCCATTACCTCTGTCACCGTCTACAGCGACCAGGCGCGGGTGGTCCGCACCGCCCAGCTCACCCTCTCGGGCTCCCAGCGCGTGGAGCTGCCCCTCCTCCACGGCGCGGTAGATGCCTCCTCCGTCCGCGTGGAAGCCGAGGGCGCCGAAGTCTCCCGCGTGGACCTGAAGCCCGTCAGCCCCGAGATGCTGCTCGCCACCGAGGCCCGCAAGGTGCTCGACGCGCTGGACCGGCTGGATGACCAGCTCACCCGCACCCGCTCCGAGCGGGAGGCGTGCAACACCCAGCTCTCCGCTCTCCGGGGCCTGAACCCTCAGCCCCTCCCCGAGGGAGACCGAGACAAGGCCCCGCCCCCCCGCTTGGACCCCTCCGGCTGGAACGCGGCCAGCACCTTTTGGATCGATACCCTCGACAAGCTCCAGGCGCGGCTGCGCGAGCTGGACGCGCGGATTCGAGACCTCGAGAGAACGCGCGAGCGCCAGCTCCAGGAGGCCTCCCGGCTGGGCGGTGCGCCTCGCAGCCCTGGGCTCGAGGTGGCGCCCACGCTCTCGGGCAGTGGCCCGGTGAAGCTCACCCTCACCTATGTCACCGGCAACGCGCGCTGGTTCCCCCGCTACGAGCTGCAGCTCGCCCCTGAGACGAACCGGGTGCAGGTGTCCTTCTTCGGATTCGTGAGCCAGGAGTCCGGCGAGGACTGGCAGGACGCGGTGCTCACGCTCAGCACCGCCATCCCCGCCACCGCCACCGCCCTGCCCAAGCTCGCCACCTGGAAGATTGGCCAGCAAGAGCGCTTCATCCCCACACCCGCTCCGCTCGTCCGGCCGTCCCGCCCGCCGCCTCCGCTTCCTCCGCCCCTCCCCGCCGAGGCGAAGGAGAGTGATCAGCTCCGCCAGCGGCTGCTCGCCCGGGTTCAGGCCACGCCGGCTGGGCAGACGGAGTACGTCGTGAACGGGCTCGACGTGGACTCCCCTGCCACGGGCATCAACGCGGACGCGTCAGTGCTCGCTGGGAATCAGGCTCCAGGCAGCACCTACGAGGCCAAGCCCCCGCCTGCGCCACCCCCACCTCCTTCCTTGGCGGCCGGGTCCATGCCTCCCGAGGAGTATCTCGAAGAGGTGGTTGTCACCGGGAGCCACTCGTTCGGAGGCCTGACCAGCAGCTCCCGGCCCTCCGTTCCCACGACGACCCTGGGCGTGGGGCTCGCGCCTCCCGCGGCCTGGCGTCGGCCCGCCGTGGATCCGCGCCTGCCGGCCTCGCTCGCCGGAGGCTATGACCTGGCCTTTCCCTCCGCGCGCCGGGAGACCATCCCCAGCGGTGGAGGCGGACGGCTCGTCCCGCTCTTCACCGAGTCCTGGCCCGTGAAGACCGAGCGCAAGCTGTTCCCCGCGCTCGCCCGGGATGCCTTCCTCGTGGCGGAGCTGCAGAGCCCCTCGAAGCAGGTGCTGCCCGGGGGCGAGGCCAGCCTCTTCGTCGGCTCGGACCCCGCGGGCACGGCCTCGCTGAAGCTTGTGGCGCCCGGCGAGCGCTTCACCCTGCCGCTGGGCGTGGACCGCGCGGTGCGGCCCGTGCGCAACGTGACGCTCGTCGAGTCAGAGAAGGGCTTCATCAGCAAGGACGAGGAGACCCTGTACCGCGTCACCCTCGAAGTGGCCAACCCCTACGCCTTCCCCCTTCCGGTGCGCATCCACGACCAGTGGCCGCTCACGAAGGACAAGGACGTGGAGATCAAGCTCGTGCGCACCGAGCCCTACGCCAAGCAGGACAAGGTGAAGGGCGCGCTGGAGTGGGAGCTCACCGTGCCCGCCTCGGGCAAGACGGTGGTGTCCTTCGAATACACCCTGCGCCGCCCGAAGGGCTGGCGCCTGTCCCAGTCTCAATAAGGAGGAGCGACCATGCACACCCTGTCCCTGACGTTGTGGGTGCTCGCCGCCACTCCCTCGGTGAGCTCCGTCGTCGTCTACCCCGACCGCGCCCAGGTGACGCGCGCGCAGACGGTGACGTGCACGGGCCGCGATACCCTGGCGCGCTTCGAGGAGCTGCCCCCTGCCGCGGATCCCTCCAGCTTCCGGGCGCGCGCCGACCGGGGCACCGTGGAGGGCCTGCTCGCCTCCGAGCACACGCGGCAGACGCGCTACGGCGCCGAGCGAGAGAAGCAGGAGAAGCAGCGCGTGGAGCTGGAGCGCGAGCTGGCCGCCCTGGAGCATGCCCGCGCGCGCGCCCTGGCCCTGGACTCGCTGGGCTCGGGCCTCATGAACGTGGCGCTCGGGCGCATCCGCCGCGAGTTCACCGAGGCCAAGCCGGACACCCGCGCGTGGGGCACCGCGCTGGACACGGCGCTCGGCTCCCGGCTGCGCGCCAGCGCCGAGCGGGAGGCCCAAGCCTCCAAGCTGCGCACCACCTCGCGCGCCCTGGCCGAGCTCTCCACCCAGGAGCAGCGGACGCTGGCGGCCTCGGCGCGCATCGACCGGAGCGTGGAGGTGCGGCTGGACTGCCCCTCGGGCACCCAGGCCCGCGTGGAGCTCACCTACCTGGTGGGCGGCGCCTCCTGGCAGCCGGCCTACGAGGCCCGCGCCGACGAGCAGGGCCAGCGGGTGGAGCTGTCCACCTACGCCACGGTGAAGCAGGCCTCCGGCGAGGACTGGAAGGAGGCGCAGCTGGTGCTCTCCACCGCCGTGCCGGATGAGAACGCCACGCCTCCGGAGCTGCGGCCCCTGTTCGTCTCCTCCCGGGAGCGCAAGGTGGAGCGCAAGGTGCTCGTGAGCCGCGAGGAGCGCCAGGAGCACGCGCAGTCGGGAGCCAGCACCCCTCCCTCCGGCGGAGAGTCCCTGCATGCCAAGGCCCAGGGGCTCTCCGTGCAGCTCACCGTACCGGAGCGGGCGAATGTGCCGGGAGACGGCTCGGAGGTGCGGCTGAGGGTGGCGCGCACCCCGCTCCAGGCCTCCTTCGCCTGGCGCACCATTCCCAAGCTGTACCCGGTGGTGTTCCGCGTGGCGCGGCTCACCAACACGGCGCCCTTCCCGCTGCTGGCGGGCCCGGTGGACGTGTTCCGGCAGACGGGCTTCCTCGGCCGCCAGCCGCTGGAGCGCGTGGCGCAAGGCGCCCCCTTCGAGCTGACGTTCGGCATCGAGGAGGGCCTGCGCGTGGAGCGGCAGGTGGTAGAGGAGGTGGCCCGGGACACGGGCCTCTTCGGCGGCAAGCGGCGCTTCCGCTACGCCTACCGCTTCGAGGTGGCCAACTACCGCAAGACGCCCGAGCAGCTCGAGGTGTCCGAGCACATCCCCGTGTCCGAGCTGGAGGACGTGAAGGTGGAGCTGGACGCGAAGAAGACGACGGCGGGCTACGCGCTGGACGCAGCGGACGGCATCGCCACCTGGAAGCTCCCGCTGGCTCCGGCGGAGAAGCGCACGGTGGAGCTCGTCTTCCACGTGGACGTACCCTCCAGCTACGACTCGGGCGGGCTCGAGTGACACCCCACTGTTTCAGGGACTGGCTGAAAGCGCGGTCAGCAGCGGGCTTCACGCGCAGTCCAGGCTCGTCCGCTTGCGGTGACACATTGTCCCACCGACCTACCGGGTACCCGCCATGGAAGGCGTTGGACCAGACACGTAGAGTTTGAGCGTGCCTCGCTGTCAGACATGCGGCAGGCGCTGGGAGGGAACTCACCCCGTGTGTCCACAGGGGGGCCCTGGCCTGAACGCCCCAGCGCCTCTGCCCGAGAGCCTCGCGGCCCCGGAGCTCTCTCTGGTGGGCTACCGCGTCGATCGCCTCATCGCGCGCGGCGGCTTCGCCACAGTGCTGGGCGGACA
Organism: Hyalangium minutum; assembly: GCF_000737315.1. Classification (GTDB taxonomy): domain Bacteria; phylum Myxococcota; class Myxococcia; order Myxococcales; family Myxococcaceae; genus Hyalangium; species Hyalangium minutum. The sequence goes on along the minus strand of NZ_JMCB01000002.1, from coordinate 360,540 downwards.
CCGGCTCTCGGACAACACCCCCGTGGCCCTCAAGGTCCCTCCGACTGGCCATTCCCTGGCCGCCGCCCTGCTCACCCGCGAGGCCGAGGCGCTGCGGCTCATCGGCCCTCCGCTGACGCCCGCGCTGTATGAGCTGAGCCCGCTCGAGGCCGGTGGCCGCTGCATGGTGATGGAGTATGTGGCGCAGCCCACCCTGGCCCAGCGCCTGGCCGAGCCCTCCGGCCCCCTGCCGCCGCAGGAGTTCTCCTCGCACGCGCTCGCCATGGCGGAGGCGCTGGACTCGCTCCACACGCGGGGCTTCATCCACTGCGACCTCAAGCCGGAGAACCTCTTCCTGGACGCGGACCCCGCGCGCGTGCGGCTCATCGACTTCGGGCTGGCGCGCTCCCCGGCCCTGCCCCCCTTCCCCGGAGACGCCTCCACGGCCAGTGCGCACGCCTACGCGGGGACCGCGGAGTACATGGCCCCCGAGCAATGCGCGGGCTCCGCCCTGCTGGATGCGCGCACGGACGTCTACGCATTCGGGGTGCTCCTGTACGAGATGCTCACCGGGCGCCCCCCCTTCTTCGGCCTCCACACGCAGGTGCTTCAATCGCACCTCTCGCTGAGGCCCCAGCGCCCCTCGGAGCTGGCCCCCGTCTCACCGGCCGTGGAGGCCGTGGTGCTCCAGTGCCTCTCCAAGGAGCGCTTCCGGCGCTTCGACAGTGGGGCCGCTGTGCGCGGGGCGCTGCGCGAGGCGCTCTCCCAGCCCGTCTACTCTGCCCCGCCCGTCCGGGAAGCTCCCGCGCGTCCCGCTTCCCCCGAGGAGCCCGCTCGCCCCGCCCAGGCCCGCCGCTCGGTGGCGGTGCTGCTCTGCTCCTCCACCGGCAACCCCGTCTCCATCCAGAAGGTGCTGAGCGGGCTCGGCGGGCAGGTGGCCTGGCGCGACGGCCCCCGGTTCGCCGGCGTGTTCGATCTCAACGCCGGGGAGAATCCGGTGCAGCGGGCCATGCGCGCGGCGCAGGAGCTGGAGGAGCGCGGGCTGGTGACGACGGCGCTCGTGGACGTGGCCACCGTCACCGTGCAGCAGCGCCCGGGCTCGCCGCCGCGCTACCTGGGCAGCATCTTCACGCGCAAGGAGCGCTACCCCGCCGCCACGGACACCATCCCCCTGATGCTCACCTCCGCGGCGGCGGACGCCGTGCCCGACGTGAGCTTCGCGTCTGTCCCCGACCGCGAGGGCCTGCTGCGCCCCGTGCCCGCCGAAGTGGCGCCGCGCACGGAGGCCACCGTGCTCAAGCTCGGCAGCGAGGTGCTGATCGGCCGGGACGAGGAGCTGAAGTCCTTCTGGGCGAGCGTGCGCCGGGCGTTGGAGGAGCGCGCTCCCACGCTGGCCACGGTGCTGGGCGAGCGGGGCCACGGCAAGAGCCACTTCAGCGCGGAGCTGGCCCACCGGGTGCGCGAGTCCCTGCCCCGGGCCCGCGTCTACACGCTGCGCGCGCGCGAGCCCGTGCAGGGAGACCCCTCGGGCACCCTGCGCACGCTGCTGCGCCTGGCGCTCCACGCCTTCGAGAAGGATGACACCGGCTCGGTGGAGGAGGGCCGCAATGCCTTCTTCTCGCGGCTGGGGCCCGAGCTGGCCGCGGAGCTGTGGCCCGGCGTGTCCGCCACACTGGGGTGGTCCGCCCCGGACAGCCCCGAGCTGCAGAGCCGGGCCGCAGCACCGGGTGCGTTGCGCTCGCTGGCCATGCGCGCCACCGGAGAGCTGCTGGCGGCCATCGCCCGCGAGCGCCCGCTGTGCCTGCTGCTCGATGACGCGCACTTCGCGGATGAGATTTCGCTGGATGCGCTGGAGTACGCGTGTCTGGCGGAGACCCGGGTGCCTCTGTGGATCGGCGTGCTGGCGCGCCCGGAGTTCGAGCGCAGCCGTCCCGCCTGGGGCACGCGCGCCGCCCATCGACTCCGCCTCACCCTGGAGCCGCTGGCGCCCGAGCATGCGCAGGCACTGTGCCGCACGCTGCTGCGCCCGGTGGACAACGTGCCCGCTCAAGCGGTGGAGCGCATCGTCGAGCGCGCCCGCCGCGTGCCCCTCTTCTTGGTGGAGCTCGTGCGAGCCCTCAAGCGGCAGGGCCTGGTGCGCCAGCGCGGCGATGGGGGCAGTTGGTACCTCGTCACCGACGAGCTGAACACCCTCCCGGAGCTGCGGCTGGTGGAGTGGCTGGCGGACCGTGAGCTGGGGGCCCTCCCTCCGGCGCTGGCGGCGCACGCTCGGCTGTGCGCACTGCTGGGCTCGGACTTCACCGCCACCTCGGCCGAGGGCGTGGTGCGGGAGCTGGAGCGCGAGGGGCTCGCGGCGGACTTCCCGTTGGACCCGGGCCACGCCACGCGCCGGCTGTTGGACCAGGGGCTGCTGGTGGAGCACCGCCACGAGGAGATCAGCTTCCGCAACGAGCTGGTACGCGAGGCGGTGGCCCACACGCTGCCCGAGGCCGAGCGCATCCACATCCACCGCGCGGCCTTCCGCTTCTTCGAGAGCCGCAGCGCCGCCCACGAGCGGCAGCTCATCCCCCGGCTGGCCTTCCACGCGGCGGTGGCGGGCATGCGGGAGGAGGCGCTCGCGCTCTACTTGGATCTGGCCGAGTCCGCCCGCGGCCGTCACGCCTACCTGGACGCGGAGACACTCTACACACGCGCGCTGGCGCTGTTGGATTCGGCGGACGAGCTGCGCGGGCTGACGCTCTACCGGGGGCGGGGGATGATGCGCTACCGCATTGGCCGGTACGAGGACTCGCTGGCGGACTTCACGAAGGCGCGAGAGATGGCCCGGCGGGTGGCCGACGTGCGCGCCGAGGTGGAGGTGCTGCTGGACGAGGCGATGGCGCGGGACTGGATGAACGACTACGAGCGCTCGGCGGCCTGCGTGGATGCGGCGCATGCACGGGTGGGCAAGGTGGCCTCCACCTATGTCCGGGCACGGCTGCTGCTGGGCGTGGGCATGACGTGGTTCCGCAAGGGCCGCTGGGCGGAGGCCTGTCCTCCGCTGGAGGCGGCCGCGGACAGCGCGAACCTGCTGGGAGACGCGGGCTACGAGACGCGGGTGGTGGCGCAGTTGCTGCTGGCCGTCATCCTCCCCAACCTGGGCCGCATCACGGAGACAGCGGAGGTGCTGGAGGACGTCATCGCCTCGTGCACGAAGCGCGGTGACCGGTTCCACTTGGGCAGCGCCATCAACAACCGGCGCAACCTCTGGGTGTCGCGCAAGGACCTGGCCAACGCGGTGAAGGATCAGCTGCGGTTCATGCACCTGGGCCGCGAGCTGGGCATGGTGGGCTGGGAGTACTTCGCCGAGCACAACCTGGGAGAGCTGTACTACCAGGCGGGGGACGCGGGGGCGGCGGCGCCACACATTGCACGGGCCATCGACCTGGAGCGCCAGCACCCCGAGGTGGCATCTCGGCCCTGGGGGCTGCTGCTGGACGCGCGGGTGCTGGCCTGGGAGGGCAAGTACGCACAGGCGATGGAGCGGCTGGCGCAGGTGCGCGGGGTGCTGTCCCGGCAGCGGCAGGCCTCTGCGCTCAGCGCCTCCGAGGAGGTGCTCTTCTCCATGGTGGAGCTCACCACGCAGGACGCCAGCCAGGAGGCGTGGCAGCAGCTCCGGCTGCGCTCGGCGGAGGTGTCCATGGAGCAGGAGCCGCTGGAGGTGCTGGAGATGATGGGGCTGGCGGCGCTGCGGCGAGGAGAGCGCGAGGAGGCAGTGCGCGTCCTGAAGGAGGCGCTGGAGCGGGCCGCCACCATCCCCAACCTCATGGAAGGGCGGCTGCGACGAGCGCTGGAGCGGGCCTCGAGCCCGGCGTAGCTCACGGAGTTTCGGGGGCCATCGATGCTAGTGCCCCAGAACCCCGAACCACGTGAGCGCCGCGATGGCCAGCCCCATCAGGGACTCACCGGTGATGGTGCCCGCTCCCACCGCAGGGAGGTACTGCTCGGTCCACTGAGGCCGGACGCGGCGCGCCACCGCGGCCAGCAGCCCGCCCAGGGCGATCGTCACCGCGACGAACGCGGGCAGAATGAAGCCAATGCCCATGGCCACCGGTGACGGCAGGAAGCGCTCCAGCCTCCCGCGCGCGGCCAGCGCCAGCACGACGCCCAGTCCGAAGCCAATCCCCGCTGCCAGGAGCGCATACGGCGGCAGCCCCGAGCCCCCCCGCGTAAAGAGCTCCGCCACCACGCGGATCGGCTGCGCCGAGGGTGCGGCCAGTGCCTTGCTCGCGAGCCCATGGGTCTGCACCAGCAGCAGATACGCAGGCACAGCCACCACGGACCCCACGAGCACACCCAGCAACTGTGCGAGGAGCTGGCGCTGGGGCGCGGCACCCAGCAGGTGTCCAGCCTTGAGAGACCAGAGGCCCACGCCCGTGTGCGCCACCGCTCCCGCCACCACGCCGCCCGCGGCGACATTGACCGCGCTCGGCCCTGGGAAGAAGGTGCCCGAGGCAATCTGCGCGGCCTGGCCCATGGAACCCACCGGAGCCACATCCACCTGCCCCGCCCCGCGCGCGCACACCGCGCACAGTGGCACCACGAGCGCCAGCATCACCAGCGCCTGGAGCAGGGACAGCCCAAACACTCCCACGCCCAGGGCGAGCACCACGCCACACGCCCCCAGCGCCGCCACCAGGAGCCAGCGGAGGGAGCGCACATCCCCGCTCCCCAGCGCGCGCAGATCCTTCACCACCCTGAAGAGCGAGCGCGCCTGCGACGCGAGCGAGACGAGCGCCCCGCCCACCATCAACCCGACGCCAGGCCAGACGAGCCAAATGGAGAGCGCCTCATAGCCGCCACTCTCCGCGACCACCCCCGAGCTCACGAGCGGGGGCGCCAGCACACCAAAGGCCAGCACGGCGCCCAGCAGCATGCTCAGCCCCATGGGCAGCCCCGCCAGAATCCCAACCCCCAGCGCCAGCGGCATCCAGCCGAAGCCCCAGGTGAAGGTGGCCGCGGGCAACCCCGCCAGCCGCCCCGGAAACGCCGTCACGTCGGGCACCCATTTGAGCGCATCCCTCGCCCAGGTCAGCGCCATGGAGCACAGCCCCGCGCCCATCAGCGCCTTGGCCCGCCCCGGCTGCCGCATGGCCCCTTCCCTGTGCATGGCGGTAATCACTTCGGCGGTGGCTGCGCCCGTGGGGAATGGCAGCGCCTCGTCCACCAGCAGCCGCCTGCGCAGCAGGTGCGAGGCCATCACCCCGAGCAGCCCCAGCGACGCGCCCCAGGCCACCAGGCTCCACGCGGGCACGGTCACTCCCATCAGCGCCAGCGCCGGCACCGTGCCCAACAGCCCTGCCGCGGCGGGCACCGCACCCGTGGCGCTCGAGGTCGACTGCGAGAGGTTCGTCTCCAGCGGCCCCGGCGCCCCACCCCACCGCCGCCCCAACGCCGCCAGGCCGCTGAAGCCCAGCACCGCCGACATGATGGAGCCGCTCTCCCAGAGCCCCGTCTTCAACCCCATGTAGAGGTTGGAGACAGTCAGCACGGCTCCGATGAGGCACCCGGTGGCCAGCGCACGCGGAGTGAACTCCCGGCCTGTGCCCAGTGTCTCCTGTGCCGGAGGGGGCACGAGCGTCTGCTCGGAAGCGCCTCCAAGAGCCACCGGCTCCAGGGACCTCGAGGGGACCGTCATCGCTGGGCCCCGGCGGCGCGCCGGCTGACGAGCACCCTCAGCTCCTCCAGGTTCAAGGGCTTGCCAATCTTGGGGTTCGGCACGCCCTGAAGGAAGGTGACGGCGCGGGGAGTGAACGCACCGCCCGTCATGAAGACCACCCGTGTGGCCACCTCGGGCGCTTCCTTGTCCAGCTCCGCGTACAGGTCCATGCCCGTCATCCCCGGCATCATCAAGTCACACAGGATGATGTCGAACCCACGGTCCCGCGTCAGCAGCTGCAGCGCATCGCGGGCGCTGTTGGCGGTGGACACGTCGTGGTCGGAGCCCAGGGCGCGCCGCAGCGCGGATGTCACGTTCGGCTCGTCATCCACCACGAGCACCCGTGCGCGCGGCGCGGCCGACACCGCGCCGAGGGTCCGCAAGTCGACGCGCGTGGGGATGTCCTCCTCCACCTCCATGGCGCGCAGCACGACGCGGAAGGTGCTGCCCTTGCCCGGCGTGCTCTCCACGGAGATGGTGCCGCCCATCGACTCGATGATGCCGTGGCAGATGGAGAGCCCCAGGCCCGTGCCCTCGCCCACCGGCTTCGTCGTGAAGAACGGATCAAACACGCGCGAGAGCACCTCGGACGTCATGCCCGCGCCCGTGTCCCGCACCTCCACCACCACCTGCCCGGGCTCCTTCGTGCGGATGCGCACGGCAATCTCATGGCGCTCCGGCGGCTCGCCCTCGGGGATGGCCTGCGCCGCGTTCAACAGCAGGTTGAGGAACACCTGGCACAGCCGGGACTCGTTGGCCTCCACGGGCGGCGCCGACTCGAAGTCCAGCATCAGCCGCGCGCGGTGGCGCAGCATGTTGTCCGCCATCTTGCACGCCAGCTCCACCGCGCGCCGCACGTCCACCGCGCCCAGCCGTGCATCCGCCTCGCCGCGCGCGAACGTCTTCAGGTCCTTCACGATGGCGGCAATCCGCTCGGCGCCCTCGGTCGTCTCCTGGGCCAGCTGTTGCAGCGGCTCGATGGTGCCTGGCGGCGACAGCGCCTCCAGCCGCTCCAGCCCCGAGCGGATGAGGTGCAGGTTGACGAGCATGTAGGCCAGCGGGTTGTTGATTTCATGCGCCACGCCCGCGCCCAGCGTGCCCACGGACGCGAGCCGGTCCGCCATCACCAGGCGCGCCTGCAGGTGCTTGCGCTCCGTAATGTCCCGGTGGACCAGGATGCAGGCGATGGCGAGCCCCTCCGAGTCCCGCAGCGGTACCGCCACGGACTCGCAGGTGCAGCTGGTGCCGTCGCGGCGCTGGAACTCCACCTCGCCCGTCCAGCGGCCCATCTGCTCCAGCGTGGAGAAAATCTTCGCCGTGAGCGCGTCCGTCTCCCCCGGGTGCAGCACCGAGAAGAGCGTCAGTCCCAGCGTCTCCGACTTGACGCGGCCGAACATCCGCTCCGCGCTCGGGTTCAAGTCCACAATCCGGCCGGACAAGTCGGTGATGACCACCCCGTCATAGAAGCTCTCGAAGATGAGCGCGTGGCGGCGCAGCTCCTGCTCGGCCTGCTTGCGCGCCGTAATATCCATCACCGTGCCCGTGATGCGCGCGGGAGCGCCAGCCAGGTCCGTCAGCACGTCTCCTTTGCAGGAGATCCACCGGAAGCCGCTGCCCGCGGGCTCGATGCGGTACTCCAGCTCCACGTGCGTCTTCTGCTCCAGCGCCGAGGCCAGCGCCGCCTTCACGCGCTCCAGGTCCTCCGGGTGCACCACCTCGCGCAGCTCCATGGGGCGGCCGGAGAGCTTGCCCACGTGCAGGCCCAGCATGCGGTCCACGTGCTCGGACCACGTCACCACGCCGGAGGAGGCGTTCCAGTCCCAGATGCCCACACGCGCGGCGGACAGCGCCTGGCGAAGCTGCTCCTCGCGGGGCTCGAGCTGCCCACGGATGGAGAAGCGGAACACGGTGCCGGTGCCAATCTGCAGCCGGTCCCCCTCGCGCAGCTCCGCCGAGGAGACGGACACCCCGTTGAGGTACGTGCCGTTGGTGGACTTCAGGTCCGTGACGAAGCACGCGCCCTCGGACGTACGGACCACGCGCGCGTGCCGCCGGGACACCCCATGGTCATCAATGCGGATGCTGGCCTCGGAGCCGCGGCCCACCACGTGCTCGCCCGGCGCCAGCGGGAAGGCCTTGCCAATCAAGCCTGGCAGCGCCGTGCTGATCAGAATCAGGCACGCTCCAGGAGAGGACGAGGAGGCCATGAGCGGCATCCCCGCATGGGTGGTCACATCATCCAGCATCGTCATGGGCAGTTACCCCCCCGGGGAGACTCTCCCCGGGGAATCCCAGCAGCCTCGCCGCCGGGCGTCCAACCTAGCGCGTCTGTTGCACCTGGAAGCATTCACCAACAGACAGGGCCTCCGCCAGAGGGGCTTTCGGATGACGGATCCTGGACTTCCGGATCCCCTGGGAGAGCCGCTCTCCGCCCCGGCCAAATTCTCGCATGCAACGACACAGGTAGTTAGCGTGTCGCCCATGGGGGACTCCGAGGACACTTACCGAATCCAGGGCGGAAAGGCGCAGGTCCCCTGGGACACCGCCTCCCCTCCACCCAAGGCCGAGGGCCCACAGTACGCGCTCGCGGGCGAGTACATCTTCAAGCGGCTCATCGCGTCAGGCGGCCACGGCAGCGTCTACGAGGCCGAGCACCGCATCCTCGGGCGGCGTGCGGCGGTGAAGGTGCTGCACGCCCATCTGGCGGATCAGGGAGAGATGTTGCAGCGCTTCGTGCGCGAGGCACGCATCGTCAACCAGATCCACCACCCGAATGTGGTGGATGTGTACGACTTCGGGATGATGCCGGATGGCAGCCCCTACTTCGTGATGGAGCTGTTGGAGGGGCGCACGCTCAGCCAGCTCATCCACGAGCGAGGGAGGATGTCGGCCGAGCGGGCGCTCGCCTACCTGGAGCCTGTCTGCGCGGCGCTGGAGGCGGCGCACAAGGCGGGCATCGTCCACCGGGACTTGAAGGCCAGCAACGTGATGGTGGTGGAGGATGGGGAGCATCCGAGAGTCAAGCTGTTGGACTTCGGCATCGCCAAGGTGATGCAGCCGCAGGGAGGCCAGCAGGGGCTGACGGTAGCCGGCCAGCGGCTGGGCACCGCCTTTGCCATGGCGCCCGAGCAGCTGCGCGGCAGCGACATCTCCCCCGCCACGGACATCTACGCGCTGGGCGTGCTGCTGTTCCAGTTGGTGACGGCGCAGTACCCATTCCAGTCCAAGGACCGGATGGAGCTGGAGCGGCTGCACCTGGAGGCGCCGCCGCCGCGCGCGAGCGCCATTTCCCCCGTGCCTCCCGCGGTGGACGCGGTGGTGCTGCGCTGCCTGGAGAAGGAAGCGCAGCAGCGCTTCCCGAACACCGAGGCCTTCCTCACCGCGCTGCGCGAGGCGGTGTCCGCACCGGGCACGCCGGTGGCCGCCGGCCAGCTGCGGCAGGCGCTGGCGGTGCACGCGGAGGTGGAGCTGGCCGACACGGGGCACGATGACGAGGCGGTGCACGCCGCGCTCGCCGAGGTGCTCGACATCCTCGAGCAGCAGCTGCGCGCCACCGGCTTCATGCTGGCGCTGCAGGCGGGCACCGCGCTGCTGGGCATCCGCCTGCTAGAGGACACCGGCCCGCTCCCGCCCGAGCAGGCGCTGCGGCTGCACGAGGCGCTGCGCCACCTGCGCCGCGAGACGGAGCTGCTCGCCTCCGAGGTCGGCGCGCACGTGCACCTCTGCGTCCACGTTGGCCCGGTGGAAGTGCGCGGCGAGGACACGGTGCTCGAGGTGCTCGGAGGCCCCGTGACGGACTTGGCGGCGTGGGTGGAGCGGGTGCCGGAAGGGCTCCACCTCACTCCGAAGGCCGTACAGCTGCTGGGCCCGCCTGTCTCAACTTGAAACACTCTGTGAGTGTATTTGTCTCATGGCCACTCAGAGTTCCTCGCCCAATCACTCGCATTGAGACACCCTACCCCGCAGGTGTTCCCTCCGAAGTGAAACACGAGCGGCTCTTTTGATTGAGATTGAAGTGCGTGCGTGTGCCCTTAGCGCTACTGCTTGTGTCAGCGGTATTATTCGAAGCCGCTAAAGCAGCGGGGCTCACGCGGCTGTGATTCCACAGCCGCTCTTCCGCGGGGGTGGTGCCATGAATCAGACGTCCTTCTCCGTTCGTCGTGGCTTGGCGGTACAGCAGCACAGCAATCCTGTCGTGGCGTCGTTCTTCGCTGTGGTGCTCTGTCTGGGAAGCGCCACCGGATGCGGTGTGGAGGAGGGCGAGAGCTTCGAGCAGCAGGAGTCGCTGGCCACGCAGGAGTCGGCGATGGCCACCGCGGAGGAGATGGCACTGATGGGCCTGTCCACCAACGGCCTGTCCACCAACGGCCTGTCCACCAACGGCCTGTCCACCAACGGCCTGTCCACCAACGGCCTGTCCACCAACGGCTTGATGACGGGCACGTTCAAGGACTGGTTCGAGATGGACCGGACGCTGCGCGCCACGGTGATGAAGTACATCGTCATGTGCGCGGTGCCCCAGGGCCAGAGCCGCACCTATACGAGCCTGGTGACGGGGCAGACGTACACGTGGTACGGCCTGCTCGGGCTGACGCCGGGCTGGGCCTCGGGCCTGCAGCCCACGGTGGCCGAGCAGCAGATCATCACCGCGTGCCTGGCGGCCCACACCAACAAGTTCGGCCTCAACGTCAACGTGTCCGTGCTGGGGCGCGGCGCGACGAACGCGGAGATTCCGTACACCAGCTCGGAGCTGGCCCTCTTCTCGGAGACCGAGGCCTGCTTCTTCGGCAACACCTTCACCAGCGAGGGCATCTTCGCCGCCATCGACCGGCCGTTCCTGAAGACGTCCGAGAGCACCTCGCGCGCCTGTGGGCTCACCTGGTCGGGGCAGAGCGCGGACTGCGCGCCCATGGCGCATGTGGGCTCGTGCCAGGAGTACTGCACGCTGGACGCGACGAAGACGTACTACGTGTCCTGCACGTACAACGGGGTGACGTACAAGCCGCTGACCACGCGCGTCCGCCCCGTGGACATCTACCGCTGCGGTGATGGCACGTGCCAGTTCACCGAGAAGTGCGGCAACGGCAGCCAGTACGACAGCTGCGCGGCGGACTGCGGCGCGTGCGCTCCGTGAGCGGGCTCAGGCGCGCTTGAGGCGGAACACGTCCACGTCCACGCCATCCGAGAAATGAGCCAGGGGGGCTCCTGGCGGCCGTGCAATCCCGGCGGCCGCCAGGAGCGATTCATCCAGCCCCTCCACCTGCGCGCCGCGCACCGGGTACGGCGCATGGTGCACCTGGCCTCGCCACAGCCCTCCGCTGTGCACCGTGTAGAGGAAGTAGCGCTCCACCAGGAAGTGCTGCAGCGTGCCCGGCGTTGAAGTGCTCACCTCCGAGCCCGGTGAGCACCGCACCGCGCAGCGGCCCGGCACGGGCTCGGGCCAATGGCGCTCGGAGCGGTAGGAAATCCATGAGCCCTCGCGCTTCAGCTCCATCGTGTCGAAGTGGTAGGGCAACCGGAACCACGTCCGCGCCAGCTTCACGGCGATGCGGTTGGCCGCATCCAGGCTGAAGAACCACACGCCCGGGTCCTTCCCCTCGCGGTGCACGTACGTGCGCACGTTCGTCTCGTGGAAGTTGGACAGCGGGGGGAACGGCGGCAGCAGCGCGGGCCGCACGCCCTGCATGGTGAAGGGCACCAGCCCCACGAAGGCCCGGCCCTCGAAGGTATCCAGCGTCAGCCCTGGCGGCAGCAGCCGCGCCAGCTCCTCGGCCGGCACCTCCCAGTGAAGGAACAGCAGCGTCCGCCAGCGCTGATACATGACAGGCCGCTCGTCCGGCCGCAGCGTGGGGGTGATGCGATCCATCGTGTCCACTCCAGCCACGCGCGTGCTCCTCCGCTATGGGCCCGGCGCCGCCTCGGGCTCCCCAATGGGGAGGAACACCCGGAACGCGGTTCCCCGCCCCGGCTCGCTCTCCACGGTGATGCGGCCGCCCATCCCCTTCACGATGCCATGGCAGATGGACAGGCCCAACCCCGTGCCCACGCCCGCGGGCTTCGTGGTGAAGAAGGGATCGAACAGCCGGCGCAGGTGCTCGGGCGGAATCCCCACGCCCGTGTCCCTCACCTCCACCACCACCTGGTCCGCGCCCTCGCGCCACGTGGTGAGCCGCACCTCGTGGACCTTGGCGTCCCCGCCCTCGGGGATGGCCTGCGCGGCGTTGATGATGAGGTTGAGGAAGAGCTGCCCGAGCCGGGACTCGCTGCCCTGCACCGGCGGCAGCTCTCCGTACACCTTCACCAGCTGCGCGCGGTGGCGGAGCTGGCTCCGGGCAATGCTGCCGCACAAGTCCAGCACCGCGTGGAGGTTGACCGGCGCCTTCTTGCCATCATCGCCTCGCGTGAACCTCCGCAAGTCCGTGACAATCTCGCTGACCCTGTCCGCGCCCGTGAGCGCCTCCTCCGATGCGTCGAGCACCTCCTTCAGCCGCTCCTGCTCCTGCACCCTGCCCTCCTCCAGGAGCGACTTCAGCTCATCGCGGATGAAGCGCACGTTGCTCAGGGTGAAGGACAGCGGGTTGTTGATTTCATGCGCCACGCCCGCCGCCAGCGAGCCGATGGCGGCCATGCGGTCGGCCGTCTGCAGCTTCTCCCGCAGGTGCTTGCGCTCGGTGACGTCCCGCACGATGGAGACGCGGGCGGGCTGGCCCTCGAACACCAGGGGAAAGGTGACGGCCTCGCCCAGCACCTGCTGTCCCGAGGCGTGGAGCCAGAGCACCTCGCGCACCCCCTGCGCCTCCACCGGGCCGGTGAGCACCTCCTCGTCGCCGGGCTGTACGAGCTCCGCCAGGTTCCGGCCCACGAGCGCCTCCACCCGCTCGTGCCCCACCAGCGCGCCCGCCGCGGGGTTGAGGAAGACGATGCGCCCCTCGCGGTGGACGAAGACGGCGTCCGGGGTGCGCTCCACCAGCGTCTGGAAGCGATGCTCATTCTCCTGGAGCTTCTGGTGGCTGCGGCCGATCTGCTCCGCCATGCCTTGCGTGGCCGCCACCAGCCGCTGAATGCGCCGCCCCAGCAGGAGCTGAACCCCCAGCCCCGTGGCCCCAGCAATCACCAGCAGCAGCAGCGTGGAGCGCAGCACGGAGCGCTCCGCGTAGTAGCGACTGGCGCTCTCCAGCTGCGTCAAGTCATGCTGGAAGAAGAGATAGCCCATGCGCCTCGGCTGGCCGAAGCTCAGGGACACGGGGTAGTAGCCGATGATGTACCGCCCGTCGGCGCTGATCTCGACCACGCCGGTGAGGTGCTCCAGGGCTTCCTGCCTCCGGCGGACGTTCTCCGGCAGCTCCAGCTCCGGCCAGGCCTCGCGCGCCGGACGGCCCACCAGCACCAGCCGGGTGGAGGCCAGCACCTGCTGCTGATCATCCACGAGCAGTCCCATCTGGAGCTGCACATTGTGGCCCTGGCTCGACACGGACTCGCGCACCGCCGCCAGGTTCCCCGCGTGCAGCAGGTAGTCCAAGCTGGACTGGAGCTGCGTCATCTCCTCGGCCACCTTGCGGAGGGTTTCCCTCCGGGCGTGCGCCACCGCCTCGACCGTCTCGTGGTGCAGGGAGTAGAGGCCGAAGCAGGCGGTGTACACGAGCAGCAGCAGCATCGGGAGGATGAGCTCCCGGAGCCACCGCGGAGCCGGCAAACTCATGGCGCCACCCGGCGCAGCGGCGCGGTGTCGATGAGGAGGCGCGAGTCCGGCAGCGCGGGGAGCACCTGCTCCTGGACCATGATGGCGCCCATGCGCTCGATGGTGTCCTGCAAGAGGGGCCGCTCGCTCATGAGCTGGAGCCGCTGCTCCTCGAGGCTCGGGTGATGTACCCCCTCGAGCGCCTCCAGGAACGCGCGCTCATCCAGATCCACGCGAGGCCCCATCCGCCGCGCCGCCTCCGCGGGGCGCTCCTGGAGAACCTGGAGCGCGGAGAGCCAGCCTCGAATCAGCGCATCCACCTGTTCCGGGTGGTCCTCCAAGGAGCTCTTGCGGACCGCCAGCACATCAATGATTTCCCCGGGGATCTGCGAGCTGTCGAAGAGCTTCCGGGCACCCTCGGCCTCCAGTTGATGGCAGTAGGGCTCGAACGCCACCACCGCATCCACCTCGTCCTTGCGCAGCGCCGCGGTGAGCTCCGCCAGGGGCCAGGGCTCTCGCCGAATGTCCTGGAGCTGGAGGCCCACCTGCTCCAGCGCTCGCGCGAGCATGTACGTGGGAAGCGTCACAGCCTCGGAGGCCACCTTCCGGCCTCGGAGATCCGCCAGAGAGGACACCTCGGGCCGCGCCATCACACAGTCCGCGCCATTCGAGGCGTCCAGCACCAGCACCACCTGCACCCGCTGCCCCAGCCGATCCAGGTTGAGCACCTCATCCAGCGTCACGTTCGCCGCGTCGACGACGCCATTCTGGAAGGCGCGGAGCTGCTGCTCGCTGCTGAGGTACTCCACAAGATGAACGGGGCCCGGGTACAGCCCCAGCTCTCGCGCCAGGAAGAACGGCTCCGTGCCCACCCAAGGGACGGTTCCCATCACCAGTGGCGTCTGCGGAGCGGGGGTGCAGCCGGCCCACCCCACCAGCAGGAGCATGAGCCCGCTGCTCCATCCTCTTCCCATGCGCCCCGTATTTAATACATCCCCAGTATAATTTCACATGTTCATCCAATGACTGATCTTTGGATCAGTCGGAGCTCAGCGCGGAGGCGGCGGGGTGTTCCGGTAGATGTGGTCCGCGCGGTGGAAGAGCACCCACGAGGTGATGATGTACTTGTCATCGGAGCGCGGGACGTTGCCGCGGTGGGTGTGCGTGAAGCCGGCGGGGAAGATGACCATGCGGCCCTCCTTCGACTCCACCTTGCGCTGCTGGTAGTAGAACTCCGTCTCACCGCCCTCGGAGATGTCGTTCAAGTAGAACTGGAACGCCAGCACGCGGTGCAGCTGCTCGCAGTCGGCATCCTTCGGGTAGATCTCCGAGTGCCAATGCGGGTAGCCGCCGGAGCCCTTCACGTACTTCTGCACGTTGAGGACACCGTAGCGGTAGAAGTTACCCACGAGCGCGTCGAGGCGCGGGTCGCCCAGCTGCGCGAAGTTCTGCTCGTTGAGCGTCACCAGCTGGCCTGTCTTCGGATCCTTGATGGAGGGAGAGAGGGCGCCAATGAGCGTGTAGAGGTACTTGCGCAGGTAGCTGCGCAGCGGCGGGAAGGACTTGTCCAGCAGGAGCCGCAGCGTGGGCTCCCACTCGGGGACGACGTTGAGGGTCAAGTCATAGCTGTCCTTCTTGGACACGTCCACGCCATGCCCCGTGCGTCCCCGGTGCACGTGAGGGCTCTGGTTGAAGCGCTGGATGATGTCGCGGCAGAGCTGAGGCTCCAGCGCGCCGTCGTGGACTTCGATGAAGTCGGTCATGGAAGCAGGGGGATTATAGCAGCGCGGCCCAGTCGTCGCCGGTGCGAAAGACGCGGGCTCCCAGCCGCTCGCAGATGTCCGCATGGGCCATCGCCGAGGCACCGCCCACCCAGATGAGGACTCCGCGCGGGAGCGCCTCGAGCAGCTGCTTCAGCGCGGCCTCGAAGGAGTCCGAGCCCGAGTTCGTCACCGCGGACAGCCCCACGAGGTCCGGCCGGAGCTTGGCCACCAGCTTCCCGAGGTCCGCTGGCGGCACGCGCTGTCCCAGCAGCGTCACCCGCCGGCCCGCATGCCGCAGCCGCAGCGCCAAGCCCAGCAAGCCCAGCTCGTGCAGCTCCTCCGGGAAGCACGCGAGCACAGCGTGCTGGGCCGCCTCGTTCTCGGGCGCGGCGTGCAGCAGGCCCACCAGCCGGGCGCGCACCACCTCGGAGACGAGGTGCTCCTGCACCACCGTCATCCGGCCCGCGTGCCAGCGGTCGCCCACCTCGCGCTGCACTGGCGCGAGCACCTCGTCGAAGGCCTTGAGCGGGGGCAGCGCGCTCAGCACCTCGTCCAGCACGGCGCCCACCCGCACCTGATCATGCGCCTCGGCCGCGGCGATCAGCGCCGAGCGCCAGCTCTCCAGACTCGTGACGCTCACCTCGCTCAGGGGCGCCTCGCCCATCTCGGCGACCTTCCGCTGGAGCTGAGGCAGCATCTTCATCGCCTCGCGGATGGCCACCCCCTCCTCGGTGAGCTGCTTGAGCTGCTTGAGCAACGCCACGTCCTGCTGGGTGTAGACGCGGTAGCCCGAGGAGGTGCGCTGAGGGCGCGGAAAGCCGTAGCGGCGCTCCCAGGCGCGGATCAGCTCCACGCGGACGCCGGAGAGCGCGGAGGCGATGTGAATGCGGTAGGTACGCTCAGGCATTCATGGGGCTCAGGTCCGAGTCTGTACACCGCGAGCCTGTTGCCACAAGGCCAGCAGCTCATCGGCGGACTCAGCATACTGCGCGCCCAACGAAAAAATGGTCTTCAAATGCTCACGAGCGCCCGGTCCGCCCACCACCACACGCGCCGGGGCGCAGGCGCGCACCGCCTCGCCCAGCACCGTGGCCAGCTCCTCGGGCTCCCTGCGGCGGACGAAGGAGAGCGCCACCATCTCTGGTGACAATTGCGCGCACGCGCTGTGAAGTGCCTCGGCCGGAGTGTCCGCGCCCAGCATCGTCACCCGCCAGCCGCGGCGCTTGAGCTGCAGTCCCAGTGCGAGCAGCCCACCCTCGTGGTGATCCTGCGCGGGGCAGGCCAGCACCACGTGCGGCCCGCCGGTCCGCGGCTCCTCCGCGTTGAGCAGGCCGATGAGCCGCTGGCGGATGAGCGCCGAAGCCATGTGCTCGCGGGCGACGTCCAGCCGCATCCCCATCTCGCGCAAGAGCGGCATGAGGAAGCCGTTGCAGTAGACTTCCACCTCCATGGAGGCCTGCGCCTCGTCCAGCACGCGGCGTACGGCTTCCGCGTCCATCATCATCACCGCGGACCAGAAGCGCTCGGAGAGGCGCTCGCCGCGAGGCAGCGCCTGCACGGGGGTGGCCTGCACCTGGGCAATGGCCTCGCTCACGGAGAGCCCGTCAGCGATGAGCTTGGCCACGCGGCGGATGTTCTCCACCTCCTCGCGCGAGTAGGAGCGGTAATTGTTGTGCTCGCTGCGGCTGGGGCGGGGGAAGCCGTGGCGGCGCTCCCAGGCGCGCAGGGTGGCCTCGCGGATGCCGGTGAGCCGGGCGATGGTGCGGATGCGCAGCGTCATGCCCGCACTCCCCTCACCGCGTCCCAGCGCTCGGCCACGCCGGTGCCGCCGCGCACCTGCTGGGTGAAGCCCTCGAGGTCGGAGGCCATCGCCACCCGGTCCACCACGGCCTCCAGGCGCTGCTGGAACAGCTCCAGCGGGCCCGCCGCATGGGGCGTGCCCACCTCCACGAGCACATCCGGCCGCTCGTGCTCGAAGAAGGTGTAGCGAAGGGCCACCGGCACACACTCCGCCTTGCCCGCGCGGGCCAGCAGCTCCACGCCGCGCTGCAGCCGCATGGGCACCACGCCAAAGGGACGCAGCTCGCCCTCGGGAAAGAGGCACACGGCGGCGCGGGGCTGGCGCAGCAGCTGGCGCGCGTAGCGCAGGGACTCCAGGGCGGAGTCCGGCTCGCCCGGGCGGATGCTGAAGGCGCCGATGCGGGACAGGAAGCGGTAGCGGCGCAGGTTCTTCTCCTCCATGAGGCAGTACGCGTCCCACCCCGCCACCTGCCCGAGCTGGTGCAGCACGAAGCCGTCCCACCAGTTGGTGTGGTTCACGTAGACGAGCCGGGCCCCGTCCCCCGTGGGCAGCGTGCCCCGCACCCACAGGCCTCGGAAGGCGGACCGGAACTTCCAGCCCACGTACCGATCCCACAACCAGCCCAGCGGGCCTCCTTTGGCCGCCTGAATCACGGCGCCTCCGCCTCCTTCCGCCGCAGCACCGCCGTGAACAGGGCCACTCCCAACGAGACGAGCAGGCTCGTCATCAGGAAGAAGAGCACCTCCTCCAGGGGCACCGCGCCCACGTAGACGCCCAGGTGCTTGCCCTCGCCGAAGTTCCAGATGCCGGCGGAGATGGCCAGGTGGTCCGCCAGCGAGAGGTAGGTGCCGACGATGAAGGCAGGCGGCAGCACGGCCTTGAGCACCGCGCCCGAGCGCTCCTTATAGTGGTGCACCAGGGCCGCCAGCTGCACGAGGATGACGGGCAGCGCCCACGCCACGAGGTGGATGAGGTAGGCCCAGCGCGACTCCATCAGCTCGCTCATGGGGGCACCACCCGGGCCAGGCGCGCGCGCGCCCACAAGCCCACCAGCAGCGTCTGCAGCCCGAAGAAGAGGTACTCCTCCAGCGGCAGGTACCCGAGCTTGATGCCCCAGATGCGCTCCGGGTCGAAGCCCCACAGGCCCCACTTCACCGCCAGGTTGTCCCAGGGCGAGGTGGCGGCGTAGACGACGATGAGCAGCAGTCCCAGCGGCGCCAGGGCGCGGGCCGTGAGCGTCTTCCGGTAGCGCACCACCAGGAAGAGGATGGGCAGGACCACGAACAGCCCGAGGAAGCGCGCGTACGTCATCCCGGACCTCCGCTGAGCTCGGGCCACACGGGCGTCATCCGCCCGCCCGGCTCGAGCGCGTAGGTGCGCCCGCGCCAGGTGACGGTGCCCGCCTGCCCCAGGGAGCGCAGGAACGCCGCCAGCAGCAACGCCTCCCCCAACAGCCAGGCCCCTGTCGCGGTGGCGAAGTCCCGCGAACCTTCGGACCTTGTGAGCGCCGTGAGCCGCCATGACAGGAGCGTGCGAACGCCTCCCAGGATTCCTGTCGCCATCCCCAGCTCCCACGAGCCCAACACCAGCGCCAGCGCTCCCAAGGGGAGCGTCGGAGTGAACAGCAGCGGCACCGTGGGGTACAGCCCTGGCCGGTGGCTCGCCAACACCTGCATCCACCGGGTGAATCGCTCCAGCGCTGGCCGCCAGGAGTGCATGGGCTCCAGGGGCACCCGTGCGGGCTCCTCGGCCAGGGCCACCTCGGCGCCACGGGCGTGCAGCCGCTTGGCCAGCTCGAGGTCCTCCCCAATGTGGTCTCCCAGTCCGCGCAGCTCCTCCACCGCCACGGGAGACAGCCCGAGCGCCTTGCCACACACGGCCTTGGCCCCCGCGCTCATCGCATGCAACGCGCGGAAGCTGTGGTGGCTGTGCCGCAGCAGCCCCGCCACGGCCCAGGCCACCACGCCGCGCACACCCACCGGTGTGGGGGCCGCCGTGCTCAGCGCCGCTCCCGCAGCCACTGGCGCGGCCAGCGACTCCACCAGCGCTCCCGTCACCTCCACGTCCGCGTCCACCGCCAGCACCACCCTTCCCTGCGTGGGCAACACCTCCAGCGCGTACAGCAGGTGCCCCACCTTGCGGTTCGGCGTGGGCGGATCGCTCGGCAGCCACCGCACCTCGGGCGCCAGCGGAGGCCGGAACGGAGACACCACCACCTGCTCCAGCGCACCCGCGTAGTCCACCGGGCGCGCCAGGTTCTCCAGCTCCCGCGCCGTGGGAGCATCCACCGGCCGGAGCAGCAGCACCGGGACTCGCGTGCTCGCCACCGGCGCGCGGCGGGTCCGCAGCAGCCTGCCCAGCGCCACCGCGCTGAAGCCCGTGGCCATCGTGGCCCAGCCCAGCCCCAGCATCACCCATGGGCTCATGGCGCTCCCTCCACCCGCGTGCGGAAGTGCGCCATCCAGCGAATCAACGGCGAGTGGAAGCGGCGGAAGTCCGCCACCTCGCCCAGCGTGTCCAGCCCGGCGTGGCGCGCCTCCACCCGCGCATAGAAGGGCGAGGACTCCAGCAGCCGGGGCTCGCCCACCACCGTGTTCCCCGCGCGCAGGTGCCGAGGCACGCGCAGCCCCCAGGCCGTGCGCTCCGTAGGCAGGACCTCGGTGCCACCCCCGCGCTCGCAGTGGAGGCCTTCGGCTCCGGCCGTCACGCGCACCGGAGCCACACCGGAGGGCAGCACGTAGTCCACCACCGTCTCGTGCTCACCGTGTGTGCGCGACCAGTGCCACCCGCTCAGCCGGGCGCCCAGCTGCTCTCCGCCGTGGTTGGTGTCGTGGTAGCCCAGCCCCTCGGCCTCCAGGCCCTCGGAGTCCACCTGCAACCAGGCCCGGGACCGAGGCGCCATCGGCTGCCACCAGTGCGGCAGGCCCGGCACCAGCTGTACCTCATCCCCCAAAGGGGTCATCGGCTCCAGCATCAGGCGTGCCCGCACCGGCCGGCCCCAGGGCGCCGTGCGCTCATCCACCTCCATGCGAACCCCGCCGCCCTCGTAACGAATCGTCGAGCGGCCGATGCGCAGGCAGTGCGGAGACTCCTGCTCCATGAGTGGGTACTCGCTGAGCACCCAGTGCCGCCGCACGCCCCGGTGGTACAGGGCGAAGTTCACCGCGCAGTGCTCCCGAGGCAGTCCGCCGCGCCGCGCCGCCACCGAGTAGCGCGGGGAGAACAGCGAGCCCACCATGAAGATGAACACGGCGCTGTGCTCGCCTGCGGTGACGTCCGCGTAGTACCAGCGGTAGGCACCCGGCTCGCAGGGCAGGGACGGCAGCTCGGGCAGCGCGCTCATGCCACGGCTCCTTTCAGGTGGGCGGACGCCATCTCCGCGGCGAAGCTCCCGGAGAGCATCACCAGCGGCACCCCGCCGCCCGGGTGCGTGCCTCCGCCCGCGAAGAACAGACCTGGCGTGTTGCCGCGGATCCTCGGACGGCGGAACGGGCCGAACTTCCCATGCGGCAGGAAGCCATAGATGGAGCCCCCGGGTGCACCCTGCGCCGCGAGGTCCACCGGCGTGCGCTGCCCCAGGACTCGCACGCGGCCCTTGAGCACCGGGAACTGAGAGGTCAGCCGCTCGAGGATCTGCGCCTTGGTGCGCTCGGCGTTCAGCTCCCACGCGGCGGCGGCGCGCTCGGACTCGGGCCCCTGGGTGGGCAGAGGCGGCGCGTTCACCATGGCGAACAGCCCCGTGCGCCCCGGCGGCACCACGGTGCTGTCCGTCGCCGAGGGGTTGCAGAGGTACACCGTCGGGTCATTCGCCAGCCGCCCGGAGAACAGCTCCTCGAACTCGCGGCGATAGTCGGGGCTGAAGAGCACGGTGTGGTGAGGCACGGGTGGGCGCCCATCCACCTCCAGCAGCAGCACATAGCCGGACAGCGCCAGCGGCTCTCCCTCGCGCCGGAGCGACGCCAGCGGATCGGCATTCACCACCACGCTGTCGAAGAACTCCGCCGCGCCCTGGGGGCCCACGCGGTAGCCACTGCGGGCCTCGCGCTCGTAGCACGCGGCTACGTTCAGCTGCACGGTGACGCCCAGCCGCTGCACGGCCCGCCCCAGCGCCTCCACCAGTGCGCCGATGCCTCCCTGGACATGGTGCGTGCCGTACGCCCGCTCGATGTGCGGGATGAGCGCGAACGCCGCACTCGCCTCGTAGGGCGAGGCCCCTGTGTACGTGGCGAAGCGCCCCACGAACTGCCGCATGTGGTCGGTCTTGAAGTGCTTCTCGGCCAGCTCGTGCAGCGTGTTGAGCCGCATGCCCGCCAGCACGGCTCCCACGCCGCGCCGGGCCACCCGCGTCATGAAGCCCGCCATGCCCTCGAAGGGGGCCTCCAGATACGGCTCGCCCGCCGCCTTGTAGATGGCCTCGGCCTCCTCATAGAAGGAGACGACGCCCCGGCGCTCGCTGCGGCGCAGCTCGGCGGCGCTCTCCGCCGTGCGCTCCACATCCTTATATGCGGTGAAGCCACAGCCGTCCGCGAAGCGGTACACGCACTGGGGCTCCAGCTCCGTGAAGGGCGGCAGCAAGTCCAACGCGTCCAGCCGCTCGAAGGTGCCGCGCACCAGGGCCGGCAGCGTCAGCAGCGTGGGGCCGGTGTCCAGCGTCACACCCTCCATCGTGATGGACTGCGCCTTGCCGCCCAGCGTGGCCCCCTTCTCGAAGAGGGTCACCTCATGGCCTTCCTTGGCCAACAGCCCGGCGGCCGTCAGCCCGCCGATGCCACCGCCGATGACCGCCACCCGGGTGCGCCTCATCGCCGGACCCCCTTCCGATGAGCCACCTCCGCCGCGAGGAGCTCCCGCGCCCGCTCGGGCCGGTACACGCGCTCGCTCGACAGCCGCTCCGCGACGATGCCCACCAACTCTCCGCTGGCGCCGGCCTCGGCCGCCACACGCCGTGCGTGCAGCGACATGTGTCCCTTCTGGATTCCCTCGGTGGACAGCGCCTTGAGCGCCGACAGGTTGGTGGCGAGCCCCGCCGCCGCCGCGAGCCCCGCCAGATCCACCGCCCCCGAGACACCCGCCAGCTTCAGCGCCCGCTGCACTCCTGGATGCGCACGCGCCGCACCGCCGGCCGTGGAGGTGGCCAGCGGCAGCTCCAGCGAGCCGCACAGCTCACCATCCGGTCCCCCCCACCACGAGGTGAGCGGCCGGTATCCCCCCTGGCGTGCCGCGTATGCGTGCGCCCCAGCCTCCACCGCGCGCCAATCGTTGCCGCAGGCCACGAGCACCGCGTCCACGCCGTTCATCACGCCCTTGTTGTGGGTGACGGCCCGGTACACATCCAGCTCCGCGAAGCGCTGGGCCTCGAGGATGGCATCCCGCACCGCGTCGCCATCCGGGAAGCGCTCCGAGCTCAGCGCGCGCGAGGGCACCCGGGTGAGCACCTTCACCTTCCGGCGATCCGCCAGGTTGGTGAGGATCTTCAGCCCCGCCCGGCCGCCGGAGATGAGCGCCAGCAGGGGCGCCAGGTCCTCCGCCAGCGAGTTGACGAGGTTGGCCCCCATGGCATCGCGCGTGTCCACGTGCAGGTGCACCACGAGGGTGGTGGCGTCCAGCACGCGCACCTCCAGCTCGCGGGCCCCGCCGCCCCGAGCAACCATGGCCGGCATCTTCGCGTTGGCCTCGGCCAGCACTTCCTCGGCCCGGGCCAGCAGCTGCTCCCGTGCCCTCTCGAGCAGAGGCACCTCCAGCAGCTGCACCTGCGCGGTGGTGATGGGGGGCTCGGCCTCCACGGTGAAGCCGCCGCCCTCGGCGGACAGCCGGGCCGCGTAGGAGGCCGCGGCGATGATGGAGGGCTCCTCCACGGCCATGGGCACCAGCCGGTCCTTGCCGTTCACCACGAAGTTGAGTGCCACGCCGAGCGGCAGGCCATGCAGGCCGATGACGTTCTCCACCATGGCGTCCGCGCACGCCTCGTCGAAGCCACCGAGTCCCTCACAGGCCTCGGCCTCCTCGGGGGCCAGCCAGCGTGCCTCCACCAGCCGGGCGCGCCGCCGCTCCGGTGTCTGCTGGTAGAAGCCCGACAGCCGCGAGCTCCGCCTCACCTCCAACGTCTTCACCTTGTCGTCGCTCATCCCCGAGTCCCCGTTGGAAGAAGAGGCAGGTTCACTTCCCCCACGGGCGCCGGGAGCACCGCCGAGGGCCGGGCCATGGCCGCCGCCGCCAGGGCCAGCTTCCGGCGGCCCGGCACCCAAGCCCGCTCGCTGAACACGTCGCAGTCCCGCGCTTCGATGACACGCAGGATGTCCCCGTAGATTCCGCCCATCAGCCGCACCATCCGCCGGCTGCCGAAGCCCTCGATGTAGTCCACGCCCGCGCCCGCGCGCGCGTAGAGGGCCCGGGCCCGGGAGATCTGAAAGCGCATGAAGTCACGCCACCGGTTGTCCACCTGGCCTCGGCGCAAGTCGTCCTCGCTCAGCCCGAAGGCGCGCAGCTCTTCGGCGGGCAGGTACACGCGGCCGCGCTCCAGGTCCTCGCGCACGTCGCGCAGGATGTTGGTGAGCTGCATGGCCCGGCCCAGGTCCGCCGCGTGCGAGACCGCGCGCGGATCCGAGCACCCCAGCACCGGCGTCAGCATCAGCCCCACCACGCCCGCCACCCGGTAGCAGTACAGGTCCAGCTCGGCGTAGGTGGCGTAGCGGTCCTTCGTCAGGTCCATCTCCATGCCGGAGATGAGGTCCTGAAAGGGCTGCTCGGGGATGCGGTAGTGGTAGACGGCGTGCTTGAGCGCGGCGAACTCGCCCGCATCCCACGGGGACTGAGCCTCGGCGCTCATCAGCCGCTCGGCGGGCGAGTCGAGCCCCGGTGCCGCCAGCTCCGGCATGGGCAGGTAGACCTCGGCCACCATCTGCCGGGCCCGTGCCAGCCGGGCCTTCAGGTCCACCGGCGCGGCGCCCTGGCTACCCTCGTCGACCATGTCATCCAACCGCCGGCAGAAGGCATAGAGGGCGAAGGCCGCCTTCCGCCGCGCACCGAAGAGCAAATACGAGGCGAAATAGAAGCTCTTGGCGTGCTCGCGCGTCACGCGCTGGGCGAGCCGGTACCCCTGGGCCACCAGTTGCGGATCCTCGTGCGACTTCATGCGGCCACCTCTGCCTGGACGGGCGCGGGCGTCCGGCTCAGCGCCTGTGCCAGACCCGCCTGCCTCGCCCAGTTCTGCACGCGCTCCGCGGCCAGCCGCGCGGAGATCAACACGGTGGGCAGCCCAGTGCCTGGCTGGGTGGAGGCGCCCACGAAGAAGAGGTTCTTCACGCGCGCGTCCTGGTTCGAGGGCCGGAAGGGGCCGATCTGGAAGAAGTTCTGCGCCAGCCCGAACGCGCTGCCGTGCATGAGGTTGTACGAGGCGGCCCAGTCATCCGGGGTGAAGACGCGCTCCACGACGGTGTCGCGCTCCAGGTCCGGGTAGCCCAGCTCGGCGAGCCGCTGGAACACCTTGGCGCGCACCTTGGGCCCCTCCACCTTCCAGTCCAGGTGCGGGTTCTGGTGCGGGACAGGGACGAGGACGTAGACGGCGTCCTGTCCTGGAGGCGCGAGGCTGGGATCCGTGCGCGTGGGCACGTTCACGTAGAAACTCGGGTCCTCCGGAACGCGGAAGCGCTCGAAGATGTCGTCGAACGAGCCCTGGTAGTCGCGGCCGAACACGACGTTGTGGTGGCCCAGCCCGGGGTACTGCTTACGCAGGCCCAGGTAGAGCATGTAGCCGCTGGAGGTGTAGCGGAGCTTGTCCTTGCGCGGCAGCGAGGTGGGCGCGCCCTCGAGCAGCTTCTGGTACGCGTACGGCAGGTCGGCGTTGCACAGCACGAGGTCCGCCTGCACGGTGCGCCCGCTGGCCAGCCGCACGCCCGTGGCCCGAGCGCCCTCGGTGAGGATGCGCTCCACCGGCTCGCCGTAGTGGAGCCGCACGCCCTCCTCGCGCGCCACCTTCTCCAGCGCGAGGGGAATGGCATACAGGCCGCCCTGGGGGAACCAGATGCCCACGCCCAGCTCGGTGAACGGGAGCAGTCCGTACACGGCGGGCGAGGCGAACGGGGAGACGCCCAGGTACATCGTCTGAAACGTCATCGCCGCGCGCAGGCGGTCGTCCTGGAAGAAACGGCTGACGTCCGCGTACATGCGCCGGTGCGCGCGGACCTTGAAAATCTTGGCCAGCACCTTGGGCGAGAAGTAGTCCAGGACGCCCGAGTAGTTGCGGCCCACCAGGTGGTCAAGGCTGGTGCGGTACTGCTCACGGCCCTGGGCGAGGAAGGCGAGGTAGCGCTTGAAGCTGCCGGGCTCGATGCGCTCCAGCTCGCGGCCCATGGCGGTGAGCTCGGAGGTGAAGGTGATGGAAGAGCCGTCGCGGTAGTGGATGCGGTAGTTGGGCTCGCAGCGGTGGAACGTCAGGTAGTCCTCGAGCCGGCGGCCCAGGGCGGAGAAGGTCTCCTCGAAGACCTCGGGCATGAGCACGATGGTGGGGCCGATGTCCCAGGTGAAGCCCTCGGCGCGCAGCTGGTTGCAGCGCCCGCCGGGCCCGTGGGTCTTCTCGAACAGGTGAACATCGAACCCCTGGCGCGCGAGCCGGGCCGCGGCCGCGAGCCCACCCACACCAGCGCCCACCACGACTGCCTTTGGCTTGCCCTGCTCCATGGCGACGCTCGTTGTCTCAGGCCGCGCGGTGCGCCAGCCGGGTGATGAGAGTGTCCAGCAAGTCCCGCACGCCGCCCTCGTCCGGCAGCGCCTGCAGCGCCCGCCGCCCCGTGCGCGAGGCCCGCTCCACCAGCCGCTCGCAGGCGGCCCGGCCTCCGTACTCCTCCACCAGCGCGCGAGCCTGGGCCAGCGCCGCCGCATCCTTGGCCTCGGGGGGCAGCGCCCAGAGCCGCTCCAGCTCCTCGCGGGCCGCCGCTGGAGCGCGCAGGTACGCCGCCAGCACGGGCACGGTGCGCTTGCCCTGCACGAAGTCGCCATCCGCGGCCTTGCCCGCCACGCGCTCGTCGCCGAGCAGGCCGATCAAGTCATCGCGCAGCTGGAAGGCGAGCCCCACATGGCGGCCCACGCGCTCCAGGGCCTCGCACAGCTCCGAATCCGCGCCGGCCAGCATGGCGCCGCAGACGAGCGGGGCGCAGAAGCCGTAACGCGCCGTCTTCAGGTGGGCCACGCGCAGCGCCTGGAGGAGCGTCACCTGGGACAGCGGCGCAGACGCGAGCCTGAGGTCCAGGTACTGGCCGGCGGCGGTGTGCCGGCACACGGCGAGGTAGTAGCGCGAGGCGGCCGAGGCCCCCCGCAGCTCGGAGGAGAGCATGGCCTCGAGCGAGCGAGAGAACAGGTGGTCGCCCACCACCACGGCGAGGTCCTCGCCTGCCCGCCCAGCGCCCAGCAGGTGGTGGAGCGCAGGCCCCCCTCGGCGCAGCTCGGCCTGATCAGCCACATCGTCATGGATGAGGAGGAAGGTGTGCAGCAACTCGAGCCCTGCCGCGAAGCGCCACAGCCCTGCGGGAACCTTCAGCGAGCCTCGGGCCAGGCTGTACCCGGCCACGACGAGCGCGGGGCGCACCCGCTTGGCCGGCCGCAGGGCGTACTGGCGCGTGCGCTCCATGGCCTGGGTCCAGCGTGGATCGAAGGCGGCTTCATCGGGCAGCTCGAACAGCTCGGCGAGCGAGGCCTCCACCTGGGTCTGCACCATCCGCAGCCACGCCTGATCGGGGGCGATCGGGGGGGGCTGGGCCGCGGGCAGCGGCGGAGCAGTCACCAGGGAGAAGGGAGAAGCCATCGCATCGTCCTCCGACACCGCGTGTGCATCTTGCCCTACACGTAGCGTCGGCGTACATTCTTTGTCAAGGCTGTGTCCAATGTTTGTTCAAACCTCGTTCGGCTGTTCCCTTTTCAAAGGAGCCCCCATGAAGGCCTGGCTGACAGGAGCGTTGACGGTGACTCTGGCCACGACGGGGGCCTCTGCCCAAGGTTCGGGGAGCAGCCCGTTGGAGGCAACGCTCCAAGGGTCGGATGGGGCCCAGGCGTCACTGTCGAAGTGGCGAGGCAAGCCCGTCATCCTGTTCTACGAGGACAAGGACTCCACGCAGCTGAACGGAGCGCTGAAGGAGGAGCTGTTTACCAAGGGCCAGCAGCACGGCCTGTTGGAGGCGGCCTGGGTGGTGGCGGTGGCCAACCTGGAGAAGTTCAACTTCTTCCCTGCGCGGCAGATTGCCCTGTCCTACGTGAAGGACGAGGAGAAGAAGGTGGGCGTGCCCATCCTGGTGGACCTAGAGGGGACGCTGGGAGGGCCTCCGTGGGCGCTGCCCAAGAAGACCTCCACGGTCATGCTGATGGATGCGGCGGGGGCGGTGGTGTACCGGTACTCGGGGAAGCTGGACGAGGCAGAGCGGAAGGCGTTCTTCGAAGCCCTCTCCAAGCTGGTGGGCAAGGACTTGAAGGCGGAGCCGCAGCTGTGAAGGTGGCGCTCACAGGGGCGAGCGGCTTCCTGGGGCCCCGCCTTGTCCAAGGTTTGTTGGAGGCGGGACACACGGTCCACGTCCTTGTACGGAACGTTGAACAAGCCCTGGAGCGGCTGCCGAAGGGAGTGACGGGAGCAGCCTTCCGGGCAGGCGAGCCCTTACCGCCCGAGTCACTGGCAGGGGCACAGGCGGTCATCCACCTGGCGGGAGAGCCGATCAACCAGCGCTGGAACCACGACGCGAAGCGGCGCATCCGGGACAGCCGGGTGCAGGGGACGCGGGCGCTGGTGGACGCGATGCAGGGAGCGGGCACGGTGCAGCGCTTCGTGTCCACGTCAGCGGTGGGCTACTACGGCGGGACGCACGGGGCAGAGGTGCTGACGGAGGAGAACTCGCCGGGCAAAGACTTCCTGGCAGGGGTGTGCCAGGAGTGGGAGGCGGAGGCGCTGCGGGCGCGTGAGGCGGGCATCCGCACAGCGGTGGCGCGCATGGGGGTGATTCTCCATCCCGAGGGCGGAGCGCTGCACACGATGCTGCCGCCCTTCCGAATGGGGGCGGGAGGCCGCATAGGCTCTGGCAAGCAGTACGTGAGCTGGATCCACCGGGAGGACGCAGTGGCAGCGCTGCGCTTCCTGCTGGAGCACCCGGAGTTGGAGGGACCGTTCAACGTCACCTCGCCGGAGCCGCTCTCGAACGCGGAGTTCGCACACACGTTGGGGACCGTGCTGGGACGTCCCTCGGTGATGCACATCCCGGGCTTCGTGGTGAAGGCAGCCATGGGAGAGATGGCGATGGTGGCGCTCGAGGGCCAGCGGGTGCTGCCGAAGCGGCTCACCGAGTCCGGCTTCACTTTCCACTTCCCACAGCTGGAGCCGGCGCTGCGGCAACTGCTCGCCTGATCCAACTCCATCCTGCCTTCTCGTCACGCGGAAGCGGGTTCGATTGCCGCCGCTTCCACTTTTCACTCCGTGGCTACGGATGGTTAGCGGCTTCCTCCATCCATGGTGCACGTATGGCGCAAGCCGCAGATGGTGCCATGTCCCATACTTCTGGATCACCTACTTTGGCGATGAAATGCCAGCGGCTGCCGCCACAGCGCGCGCATGGGCTATACCCTCCATCCCTTCTTTACGTAGGTAGTGACTCTTGCGGATGCGCTTGAGGCTCCCCTCCACTCCATCAAGCATGGCGAACGCTTGCCGGGCTCGCTCTGGAAAACGGGGCAATGATTGGACAAAGAGACACGCCACGTGGATCCGGTGGGTCATGTCTGCGTAGCCGAGCCGCTGAATACGGCGCACCAGTGGGCCAAATTCGTCCCACTCAAGACCCCTCGCGTAAGCCTCGGTCAGCAGCACCGGCATGGAAAGCTGTTGGATGTGCCGCCGTTCAACGGGCGTCTGCGCCTCCCGGATCAGTTCTGCCTCTTGAGCACGGATCGCCTGCTTGAAGTCCGGCCAGGGCGCCTTGGCCTTCAAGAGCTTGATCAAGTGATCGTCGCGTCGCTCAGCGACGCTCTTCCACCAGTCTTCGCGCGTGCGCCTCACGGTCAATCACCTCCTGGGCAGGGTCTCTCGTTCGCTTCTGCTGGCCACTGACCTGTACGCTCGCAAAGCAACCAGCACGATTGACACTGGCGCTCCCCGAAGACGCGCCACTGCTTATCCCCTTTCACGAACTCGCTACAGCGCACGTAATAGTCAAGACACCGCTTCCTCCATTCCTCCCGTTCCTCCGGAGTGGGATTGGGGTGAATGAACGGCTTCGGGCGTCTCTCGGGGTCGGGTTGATTTTTGGGGCTGGGCTTTCGATTCGCCGAGGGCTCCTGCTCATGGGATGGCCGTGTTTGAGCCTCGGTCCTCGCACGATCACGAGATGCCCTTCGCTCGTATGCATCCAACTCGCCTTTGATGGCAACAGCCACCACGACAACGCCAGCGATGATCACCGCTCCAACAATGATCTCGGGTGCCACAAAGACGCAGAGCCCCACGCCTACGGCCGCCGCACCCGCAGAGGCGACAGCGCATCTTCCGGCGACATCCCGAAACTTGACCCTGTCGTGATCGAGAGCGTGAAAGCACCGCTCCGCCAGAATCGGCCATTCGTGAGAGGCTTCCCGCACCACGCAATGCCCGTCATCCGTCCAGGGGTACTGCGCCGCCCGCTGAAGGTTGGCGAACCTCGGATCAGGGCCCTCCAGTTCTCCGATGCTCGGCTCTGTCGTGGCGCAGGCCGAGAGGAGAAACAGGAGTGCGCTGCACGTTCGGAAACGCATGGCCACGTCCTTTCAAGCAGATGAGCACGCCTTCGATTCCCGCCGCCTCCACACAGAGCCCGGCCTCGGCTCTGCCCCGCTTGAATGTCTTCAGGGTGAGTACAGCTCCGCATCTGGGAAACCACCGCCATTATATCCGCCGGAGATGAGAACCCTGCCGTCTTGCAGCAGCGCCGCCGCGTGGCTGCGGCGGACATGGATCATGGAAGGGACCGCACTCCAGGTGCCTGAAGCCGGGTCATATGCCTCCGCTTCCCTGTGGTTGAGGCCA
This sequence comes from Hyalangium minutum, assembly GCF_000737315.1. Lineage (GTDB taxonomy): Bacteria > Myxococcota > Myxococcia > Myxococcales > Myxococcaceae > Hyalangium > Hyalangium minutum. Next base: position 330,594 of record NZ_JMCB01000002.1, on the reverse strand, counting down.
TTGGCTCCCCCCGCGACGAGCACCTTGCCGCTTTGCAGCAGCGTCACCGTGTGGAGGTAGCGGGGTGTGACCATGGAGCCCGTCATGCTCCAGGTGCCCGAGACCGGGTCGTATACCTCTGCCGTCGCGAAGATGGGGCTGCTGTATCCGCCCGCGATGAGAACCTTGCCGTTGGGTAACAGCGCCGCTGTGTGGTACCGGCGGGGCGAGGCCATGGCGCCGGCCGTGCTCCAGGTGCCCGAAGCCGGGTCGTACACCTCCGCTGTCGCCAGGAAATCGCTGTTCGAGCCCCCCGTGACGAGGACCTTGCCGTTGGGCAGCAGCGTCGCTGTGTGGACGGATCGAGGCGTGGCCATGGCGCCGGCCGTGCTCCAGGTGCCCGAGGCCGGGTCGTACACCTCCGCCGTCACCAGGGAACTGGAGGAATGGGTGCCCGGGTTCGTGTATCCGCCCGCGATGAGGACCTTGCCATTGGGCAGCAGCGTCGCCGTGTGCTCGCTGCGAGGCGAAGCCATGGGGCCCGTCGCGCTCCAGGTGCCCGAGGCTGGGTCATACACCTCCGCCGTCGCCAAGGACGCCACGCCGTTGGAGCCACCCGTGACGAGGACCTTGCCATTGGGCAGCAGCGTCGCCGTGTGGATGTAACGACCCTGGGCCATGGAGCCCGTCGCGCTCCAAGTGCCCGAGGCCGGGTCATAGACCTCGGCCATCGCATGAGCGCTGACAAAGACTCCACCCGCGACGAGGACCTTGCCGTTGGGCAGCAGCGTCGCCGTGTGGTGGTAGCGAGGCAAGCTCATGGCTTGCGTCGAGGTCCATCCCGAAGGACAGGCGGGCACTCCTTCCACCCGGAAATTCTGTGTGGCGGAGAGGTGGAAGGCGTTGGTGACGGTGGCGGTAATGCCAGGGGTCATGCCGCCGGAGGCACAGGAGGGGGCCGTCCAGGTGACGTGGCTGGAGGAGGCGCCGTTCACCGGTGTGCCCAGGGAGCCAGTGGTAGCGCTCCACGTGAACGTCAGGGAGCTGGCCTGGGGATCCAGGGCGGTGACCTCGAAGGTGACCGTCTGGCCCGGAGCGGTGGAGGTGGCGGACTGGTAGAGATGGGAGATGCGCGGGGGGAAGCGCTCCATGGAAGCGGAAGCGACGCACAAGGCGAGGGAGCCCGTGGTCTGCCCTCCCCGGCTGTCCTGGACGGTGACGGTGAGCTGGCAGTTGTTACACGCACCGGCCGGCACCGAGGAAGGGACGAAGGAGGCCGTGCTGAAGGAGGCGTCCGTCCAGGTGCCCGGGCAAGAAGAAGTCCACTGGTAGGACAGGCCATCGCCATCCCCATCGGAGGCCAAGACAGAGACAGTGGTGGACTGTCCTGCGTCGAGGCGGCTCAGGGAGGCCGACACCCGGGAGACCGTGGGCCAGAGGTTGAAGGAGATGTTCAGGGCGGCGTTGCCCGTGGAGGCGCTGGAGACGTTGACCGCCAGGGAGACAGAGACAGCAGCCCCCTGGGAGTCGGTCACCGTGAGGATGAGGGTCTGGATGCCCGCGGAAGCAGGCGCCGTCCAGGACGTGTCCAGAGCGGAAGGCGCAGAGAAGGAGCCGCCGGAGGCTGTCCAGTTCAGGGTGAGGGTGTCGCCAGGATTGGGATCATGCACGGTGGCCGTCAGGGAGAGAGCGCCACCGGTGAGCACAGAGGTCGACGAGGCGACGAGGGAGTCAATGATGGGAGCCTCGTTGCCATAGGGAGGAGGCGCAGACACCTGTTGGAGGGTCAGGGCGACGGCGGTGGTCTGGTTGGGAGCGATGGAGACGCCGGACGTCTGGCCCTGGAAGAGGAGCGCGCCGGAGGAGTCGAAGGCCTGGGCGAGAAAGGAGCGGTTGGCGCCCGCGGGGAGATTGCCGATGAGGCCTCCCCAGGCACCGTTGGATTTGGCGAGCTCGACGGAGAGGGCCTCCATATCGGAGGCGGAGACCGTCACCCGAATACGGGTCACGTCGCTGGAGGAGAGGGCCTGGGGGAGGGAGACAGCGAACTGGGCAGCGCCAGGGGCGGGAGAAGACGCAGAGCAGCTCGCGAGCAACGCCAGCGCGAGCACCCAGAACAGGTGCCGGGAGAGAGTTTTCAAGAGATGCCTCGGGGGTGAGCCAATGACTGGCGAGACTCAGGGCTCATCCAACCCATGTCCACTCTGCCGTATCCAGTTTCCTGGCCGAGCCCGCCACCCGCCTCGAGTCCCGCTTGGTGACTGGACTCATCAGCCGATGACTGGAGTCCCACGGTAAAGGGGCCTCGGCTGATGACTGGAGTCCCGGGAAGCCCGCCAGGGAAGTAAACCAGAAGCCCCCCAAGCCGGTGGCTCTCGAGCGCTTCTCTTGGAAAATGGCTGGGTTAGGGGGCCACTGTGGGATGCAGGGGGCGTTGGCACACCTCCTGCTAATGCTCATGTCCGTCAGCCACTGACTCCCACCCCTTCCAAGCCCCCCGCCACTCCGAGGATGCCGCCATGACCACGATCAACTCCAGCCCCGTTGCTCCCCGTCCCCAGCCCTCCACCACCACGCCCTCCTCGGACTTCACCAAGCCTGCGCTGGACAAGGCCAAGCCGCTGTCTCCTCCCCCGGCCACCACCGTCAAGCCGCCCACCGCCCCCTTCAACGCGAAGGACTTCTTCTCTCCGGGGAAGACGATGACCCAGAACTACCACAACGGTGGCACGGGCCTGGCGGGCCGGGGCCTGGGCGCCGCGGGCCTGGCGGGCGGCGTCGTCGGCATCGGCACCAACGCCAACGGGCTGGCGCAGGCGGTGAAGAGCGGTGACGGCCATGCCATCGCGGAGAACGCCATGGGCCTGGCGCGCGGCGTGCTGGGCACCACCAAGGGCGCGCTCGAGACTGCCGCCGCCTTCTCCTCCGCCAAGAGCTTCGACAAGCTGGGTCAGGTGGCCAAGGACCTGGTGGGCGGCAAGGCCGGCCCGCTGTCGGGCGCGGTGGCCAACGCGGCCGCCGAGGCCGCTCACAAGGGCGGGCCCTTGCGCCACGCGGACGCGATGGCCTCGGTCCTCAAGGACAAGAGCGCCATCAAGGGCGGGATCGCCGGCGCCGGCATGGCCGTGGCGGAGCTGCTGCACAAGGGGCACCTGGGCGGGCTGGCCGGGAAGATCGAGGGCAAGGTCATCAAGTCGGGTGAGAAGGCCGCGGGCGGCGCGGGCAACGCGGCCAAAGTGACCCAGGCGGCCGACGCGGCGCTGGATGGCGTGAAGGCGGGCGCCAAGGGCGCGGGCACCGCGGCGAAGGTGGCCGGCCGCTTCGTGCCGGGCCTCAACATCGGTCTGGCGGCGCTGGACGTCGGCCAGGCGGCGCGCACCTGGGCGGACCCCAAGTCCTCCACGGGCGCCAAGGTGACCTCCACCATCTCGGCCGCGGGCTCCGTCGCCGCCGCCACCAACATCCCCATCGTCTCGCAGGTGGGCGCGGGGATCTCGGCGGTCTCCTCCCTCGTCGGTGCGTTCCTCCCGAAGAAGAACGGCTAAGCTCAGGGCCGGCGGCGGATCCCTGCCCCCCTCCAGGAGGAGCCTTCCATGAGTCGCTTCGTTGTTCCCGATCTGGCCGAGGCGAAGCTGCCTCGGGCCAAGGCGCCCTCCCTGGAGGGACTGGAAGTCACGGTCCCCGCCCCCAAGGATTTCACCGCGGAGCAAGTCCAGCAGCGCTTCCTCGAGCTGGCGCGACCGCTCGCCAACGAGCGCTACCGGTACCCCAACGAGCCGGTGGCCTGGAAGGACGAGGTGCTGCTGAGCATCGTGGGCTTCTCGAACGGCCGCCTCGTGCCTTTCAGTGCCCGCAAAGAGGTGTGGCTGCCCCTGCTGCCCGAGCCCCAGCTCCCCGGGTTGTACGAGGCCCTCGTTGGCCACACCCCCAACAAGACCGTGGCGGTGGACGTCACGTTGCCGGCCGATTACCCCGTCGAGACGCTGCGCAACATGCCCGCCCGCTTCATGGTTCAAATCCACGCAGCGCGCCAGGTGACGTACCCCGATCTGGAGAGCCCGGAGTTCCTCCAAGCGCTGGGCCGCGGCGCGACCCTGGCGGAGGCCATGCGCAGCGTGTACCAGCAAATGGAGCAAGAGACGGTGCAGCAGTTGGGGCTCCTGGCCCAGCAGCGGGTGCTGGACGAGGTGGCCGCGCGCACCGAGGTGAAGGTTCCTCCCGAGCTCATCGACCGGGAAATCATCGCGCGCTGGAACGCCAGCGAGGGCATTACCGTCCGCGAGCTGGAGCTTTCCCCGGAGCAGCAGCAGGAGTCGCTCCAGACCTGGCTTCGCGACGCACGGACCCGCGCCGAAGTGGAGAACCGGCTGAGGATCGGCCTGGCCTTGGCCGCCATCCGCGAGCGGGACGGGCTCACCCTGACTCCCGAGCGCGTGGAGGCGCTGCTTCGAGAGCATGCGGCCGCGGCGGGAGTGACGATGGAGGAGCTGGCGCAGTCCCTGCGCGCCGAGCCCCAGCAGATGGCGCGCATCGATCAAGTGGCGTGGCACCTGCTGGTGGTGGAGCACGTGATGAGCCGTGCGCAGGTCCGCTTCGAGCGCGCCTGAGCCACCGAAGAAACCGGGTCAGGGCGAAACATGACACGAGACAGAAACCAGGTGCGCTGGACGGTTCGCGCGCTCGTTCTCTCCCTGGCCATGGCCGGGTGTGTCTCGAGCTCTTCCCAGCCGGTGGCTCTAGCGGATGTGCCTCCGGCGTTACGGGGGACAGCGCCGGAGCAAATCGTCACCCTCCTGCCCCTGGGTGGCGCGCTTCAGAGCGAAGACGCCGAGCTCTCGGGGCTCGCGTGGTACGGCGATCACCTCGTCATGCTGCCGCAATATCCCGGCTGGGAGGATGACGGCCCCGCCTGCCTCTACACCGTCTCGAAAGCGGAACTCCTCGCGCGGATCGATCACACCGCGACGGGGCCGCTGGAGCCTCGCTGCATCGTGTTCGACAGCGGCGGCCTCGAGAAGCGCATCACCGGCTTTGAAGGCTACGAGGCGCTCGGCTTCTCCGGGGAGCAGGCGTATCTGACCGTGGAGACCCACCGGCTCGCCGGGAAGGCGTTCCTGGTCACCGGCCGCATCGCGCCGGATCTGAGCGTGCTGAAGCTCGAGGCTTCACCTCAGGCGGTTCTGCCCTTGCCAGCCGACGTATCGAACGCGGGCTTCGAGGCGCTGGTGGTAGGCGAGAACCGGGTGCTGGCCCTGTACGAAGCGAATGGGGCCCGTGTGAACCCGGCGCCGGCCGCCGAGAGCTTCGATGGCTCGTTGGGCCATTCCGGAAAGCTCACGCTGCCCGCGATCGAGTACCGCATCACCGATGCCACCTCGCTGGATGCGACGGGCCGGTTCTGGGTGATGAACTACAACTACCCAGGCACTCAGAAACACTTCAAGCCGGCGCCGGATCCGCTCATGGCCCGGTATGGCACCGGACCGACCCAAGCGCAGAAGCCCCAGGTGGAACGGCTCATCGAACTCCAAGTCACTCCAGGCGGCATCGTGCTCACAGACAGGCCACCCCTTCAGCTCCAGCTCTCCAATGAAGCAGCCCGGAACTGGGAGGGCGTGGTGCGGCTGGAGGACCGGGGCTTCCTGCTGGTGACTGACAAGTTCCCCCGGACCTTGCTCGGCTTTGTCCCCAAGCCCTGAAGGTCTTCACCCCAAGTTCGGGTGATCAGAACACTCGCAGTAGGCATGGACTTCCTCCCTCGTCCCGCGCCAACCATTTTGATCCAGGCAGGGTTGACGCAACCGCTCCCCCAAGATACTTGTGGGAGCAATGAAATTGAGAACGATTCTCAATATCACGCCTTTCGAACCGTACGGCCAGGGTCCGGCCCTCGCGCAGAGAGCGGGCGCGAGAGACGCAGCGGGGCTCTTCCGCATGGGCCATGCGGCTGGGGCGAGCGACTGGGAGCGCTGGGGATGGGCCTTGATGATCGCCGCGTTCGTCCACGTCGGGGCGGTCTTGGCCGTGCTTTGGGTTCCCCGCCTCTCCCCGCAGACAGCGCCACCTCCCGAGGACCCGCCGTTGGTACTCCTCACCTTCATGGCGCCCCCTGCGGCGGCCCCGGCCCCTGCCGCGCCAGCGGCAGTGCCCCAGCGAGTGATGACCAGGGCCCGTGCACGCCCTGCTCGTCTCAAGCCGCCACCGCAGGTGCCAGCGCCCCTGCCGGAGAAGGCGCCCGTCCCTGAAGAAGTGGAGCAAGCCCCGCAGGAGGAAGCCCCTGCCCTCGAAGAGCCTGAGTCCGCGGCGGGAACCGGAGCGATGGGAGCGGTGGTCGCGGGCCTCGTGAACTCCGCTGCGAAGGAAGGTGTTGGCACGGGGCTGGGAGTCGCCTCGGGCGGCGAGGCGGTTGACGTGAAGCAGGTGTCGCGTCCGCCCACCGTGCTCCAGCAGGTCCTCCCTCAATATCCCCGGCCGGCCCGCTCCCAAGGCATCGAGGGGCTGGTCCTGGTCCGCATCATCATTGGGATCGATGGGCGCGTCGAACCCGAGAGCCTGCGCATCATCCGCTCGGTGCCGGAGCTCGACGCGGCCGCCCTGGCCGCCGTCCGTCAGTGGCGCTTCTCCCCCGCCCTCGGACGGCACGGCCGGCTGGTGCGAGTGATCGTCGACATCCCCGTCCAGTTCTCCCTCAAGTGACATGAAAAGCACCTTCCGCACGATCCTCTTCTGGATGCACCTGGTCTCCGGCCTCGTGGCTGGGATCATCATCGGCCTCATGTCGCTGACGGGAGCGGCGCTCGCCTTCGAGCCGCAGCTCGAGCAATGGGCGGATCGCGAGGCCCGGCAGGTGCAGCCCCCCCCGTCCGGAGCCGCCCGCCTCCCCGTGGAAGAGCTGTTGGCGCGAGTGCGCGCGGCCAAGCCTGGGGTGCAGCCTCAAGGCGTGACGGTGTACGCCGATCCGGAGTCCGCCGTGCTGGTGAGCACGGGCCGCGGGAGCGGCGTCTACGTGGACCCCTACACGGGCGACGTCCGGGAGCAGGGAGGAAAAGGGCTGCGTGCCTTCTTGCATCAAATGGAAGAACTGCACCGGTGGCTGGCCACCTCCGAGGACCATCGCGCACTGGGCCGAGGAGTCACCGGCGTCTGCAATGCGGCCTTCCTGTTCCTGGCTGTCTCTGGCTTGTACCTCTGGTGGCCTCGCAGGTGGACGTGGAAGACGGTGCGCCCGGTCCTCTGGTTCAAGGGCGGGCTGAAGGGCAAGGCGCGAGACTTCAACTGGCACAACGCGGCGGGCTTCTGGGCCATGCCCATCCTCGTCGTCCTGACCGCGTCGGGCGTGGTCATGTCCTACAAGGCGGTCTCGGACCTCATCTTCACACTCACCGGGAATGAGCCGCCCGCCAACTCGGGCCCGTTCGGGCAGACCGCAGTCAAGGTGCCCGAGCCGCCTCCCGGTGCCACGCCCCTGGGTGTCGACGCGCTTTTCGCGGAGGCCCAGAAGCAGGTGCCCGCCTGGGAGAGCATCTCGCTGCGCATGGGCGGAGGCCCCCGGCCTGGAGGGCAGCGCGAGGGTGGCCCACGCGAAGGAGCCCCGCGCGAAGGAGGTCCACGCGGGCCGCAGGCCATGACCTTCTCCATCAAGGAGCAGGGAGGATGGCCCCTCTTCGCTTCCGCGCAGCTCTCGCTCAATCCCTTCACGGCGGAGGTGCTGCGCCGGGAGACCTTCGCTGACTACAACAGTGGCCGGCAGATCCGCACCTGGCTGCGCTTCCTGCACACGGGACAGGCGCTCGGGTGGGCGGGCCAGCTCGTCGCGGGAGTGGCCTCCTTGGCGGGAGCCTTCCTGATGTGGACCGGCTTCACCCTCTCCTGGCGGCGCTTCTTCCGCCGCCGGTCCACGGTGGCGACCACGGAGCAGGAGCTGGAACAGCCTCCGGTCGTTTCCTGAAGCAGGAGCTGAACCCGCCTCCGCCTCTTCTTGAAGCAGGAGCTGGACAGCCTCCGGCCGTTTCTTGCAACTGAGAATCAAAATCACAATTAACGCCAACAGCGGGGTAAACGTGGGAGCGTCAAAGAAGGGTGGCACGGGCATTCGCTCGACGAAGGGCACCGCGGGAGGCTTGCGCGGGGTGGTGCGTCCCTGGGGGCCTGCGGCCGTCGGACTGGCGTCCGCGCTGATCACCCCTGGAGCGCTCGCCCAGGAGGCCGCGGCACCTGCCGCGCCGCCCGTGACCGAGGAGCGTCCCTCCACGCCTCCACCGCAGCCGGCGGGACTCCCCGCGCAGCCCCAGCCCGAGGCGCCAGCGACGGCGGCTCCCGCTGCAGCGCCCCAGGATTCGGCGGGGACCGAGGGCCAGTTCGTGCTGCCGACGGTCCAGGTGCAGGGCGAGGCCGAGACCTACCGCGTCGAGGAGAGCAACCTCACGCGCCTGCCCACGCCGCTGATCAACACGCCTCAGAGCGTCACGGTGGTCCCGGAGAAGGTGCTCGAGGAGCAGAAGGCGACGACGGTTCGCGAGGCCTTGCGCAACGTCTCGGGAATCACGGTCAGCGCGGGCGAGGGCGGCCGGCAGGGAGACTCCTTCATCCTCCGCGGCTTCTCGGCGCAGACGGACGTGAGCCGCGACGGCGTGCGCGATATCGGCTGGTACACGCGAGACACCTTCAACCTGGGGGGAGTGGAGGTCTACTTCGGGCCCTCCGCCGTGCTCTTCGGCCGAGGCTCGACGGGAGGGGCCATCAACCTCGCCACGAAGAAGCCTCAGCGCAGGTCCTTCCAGGAACTGTCGCTCACGGCGGGCACGGCGCCGTCGGGGCGGCTGGCGCTGGACGTGAACGAGGCGGTCTCCGAGCGCTTCCAGGTCCGCATCAACGCGACGGGGCAGCTGGCGGATGTGGCGGACCGCGACGTGGTGAAGGCCAACCGCGCGGGCATCGCCCCCTCGCTGCGCTTCGCGCTGGCGGAGCGCACCTCGCTCGAGTTCGACTACCTCTACCAGCGAGAGGACAGTGTCCCGGACTACGGTGAGCCCTACTTCAACGGCTACCCGGTCTCGAACACCCTGGAAGTCCCCCGAGAGACGTTCTACGGCGTGCAGGACTCGGACACGGAGCGGGTCAACGCCCACATCGCCACGGGCCGTATCCAGCACCAGTTCAGCCCCGCCCTAAGCCTGACGAACACGCTGCGCTACGGCGGCGTGGATCGGTTCGCCCGGCCCACGGCGCCGCGCGGCCTGACGCCCGCCGGGGCTCCCACCACGATTGGACGGCAGCGCTTCGAGACCGCGACGGACAACACCTATCTGGTGGACCAGTTGGATCTGCGCGGAGAGTTCGAGACCGGTATCGCCAAGCACACGGCGAACATCGGGCTCGAGTGGTCCCGGGAGACGCGGGAACAGCGCCGCTACAATCTGTTGGCGCAAGGCCTTCCCTCGGGCACGAACCTGCCCGCGGATCTGTTTGATCCGAACCCCACGCCGGACCTTTCCTCGGTCGACCGAGTCTTCTCCACCAGCAACGCGGGCATCCAGCGCACGTTGGCGTTCTATGCGTCGGAGCAGCTCGGCATCACCCAATACCTCGAGCTCGTCGGCTCACTGCGCTACGACATCTTCAGCACGGACTACGCCTCGACGAACAACGCGGGAGCCGTCACCCACCTGGAGAACAAGGACACCTTCCTCAACTGGCGCGCGGGGCTCGTGCTGCACCCGCTGGAGAAGACGAGCGTCTATGCCATGTATGGCACCTCCGCCAATCCGTCCGCGGAGGCCGGGACGCTCGATGCAGCCACCGAGAGCCTCGAGCCCGAGAAGAACCGGATCATCGAAGCGGGCGCCAAGGCTGACCTCCTGGAGGACCGGCTGGGGCTGAGCGCGGCGGTGTTCCGCATCGACAAGAGGAATGCGCGCGTGCCGAACACGGATCCGAGCGGGCCTCCGCAGATCCTGGCGGGCCGGCAGCGCGCGGAGGGCTACAACGTGGGCGTGGCCGGCACCGTGACCGAGCGCCTGCGGCTGTTCGCGAACTTCACGCACATCTACTCGGCCATCCTGGAGCACAGCAATGACTACCTGGAAGGCCAGCCGCTGCCGAACACTCCGAAGAACAGCCTCTCGCTCTGGACGACCTACGAGGTCATCGAGAACCTCACGTTGGGAGGCGGCGCCATCTATCAGAGCGTGACGACGGTCAACAACCCGGCCTCCGCGACGGTCGCTTTCCTCAAGGTGCCCAACTACTGGCGCTTCGACGCGGTGGCGGGCTACCACTGGGGCAAGGTAGAGGTGCAGCTCAACCTCAACAACCTGACGAACGCGCTCTACTATTCGCAGTACTACGCAGGGCACGCGGTTCCGGCGGAGGGCCGCACGGTCAGCGTGTCCGGCAAGTACCGGTTCTAGCCATGTTGGTGCACATCCCCCACGTCCTCACCGCCGAGCAGGTGACCCACTGCCGGGAGACCTTCGCCCGAGCTGACTGGGAGGACGGCCGCAGCACGGCCGGCCACCAGTCAGCACAGGTGAAGAAGAACCTGCAGCTTCCGGAGAACAGCCCGGCGGCGCGGATGCTGGGGGATCTGGTGCTGGGGGCGCTCGAGCGCAGCCCCCTGTTCATCTCGGCGGTGTTGCCGCAGCGGGTCTTCCCGCCGCTGTTCAACCGCTACGAGCCGGGGATGAACTTCGGCTCGCACGTGGACAATGCCATCCGTCCGATCACCGGGACGCCGCTGCGCTTGCGCACGGACGTCTCGGCGACGCTCTTCCTCTCCGACCCGGAGAGCTACGACGGGGGAGAGCTCGTCGTGGAGGACACGTATGGCAGCCACTCGGTGAAGCTGCCGGCGGGGGATCTCATCATCTACCCCGCCTCCAGCCTGCACCACGTCACGCCCGTGACGCGAGGAGTGCGGCTGGCCTCCTTCTTCTGGGTGCAGAGCATGATTCGCGATGTGAGCAAGCGAGCGCTGCTCTTCGACCTCGACACGTCGATCATGCAGCTCACCCGGGAGGTGCCCAAGAGCCCCTCCCTGGTCATGCTGACGGGCATCTACCACAACCTGCTCAGGCAGTGGGCCGAGCCCTGACTGAGGTTGATCGCTCACCCATCGAGCGAACAGCCGGTCGTACCGCCTCGCGCCAAGCGCGCTCATGAGGCGTTGCCCACCCGCAATCCCAGCCAGCAGCCGCCGGGGAAATACACCGCGCAAAGGGAGGTGTTCGGCAGCACACACATACAAAGCGCAAAGGATCAGACTGCATGCGGAGCCGGCTCGGCGCCCTCTCACTCTCTGTTGTGACTGCCTTACTGCTGCTGACGTCGTGTGGCGAGGGCTTCGACCCGATGGCAGGCGACGGCTCACCGCCGCTCGACCCGGGGGCAGGTGACGCCGAACAACCCTCTGCCCCGGTGACAGCCGATACCGAACAGCCAGGAATGGTCCAGGAGGCGCTGGTCACCAGTCAGGCCCTCCGCCCGGATGGCACCGTCCAGTCCGGATGGCGCACCGGCGACACGGGCAGCGCCTGGGAGAAGCTCGACGAGCCGGTCACGCAGCCGGCCGCCGTCTCTGCTGACAACGATTATCTCTGGGCGGGCGGAGCGGATCAGGTCACCGAGGTGAGCCTGCAGAACCCGTCCATGTACCGCGGCGATCCGGGAGAGGTGACTGCCTGGTTCTACGGCAACACCGGCGCTGGGACGCAGGTGCGCGTGGAGGCCGTCACGGGCAGCCAGGTGCGCGCCAGTGTCCTCGTCCCCGCGACGGCGGGGTTCGGCTGGCGGTCGGTCCGCTTCAAAGTCGGCCAGCGGCTGGAGCTGGATGACCTGCGCCTGCGCTTCCGCAGCCTCGGTGGCCCCGATGCCAACATCCGGGCCGCCTACGTAGAGGTGGGCATGCCTTCGAACTACGTCGTGCTCGGCTCGGCGGTGAAGGTGCGTCCCCAAGAGATGCCTGAGGGCCCGTCCCGTGCTGCCATCTTCGCGGCTCGCAACGAGTTCGAGTCGTTCCAGGTCGTCGTCAAGGCACCGAGCGCGCCGCTGCGCGGGCTTCGCGCGTCCTTCTCCGGGCCGCTCACCGGCCCTAACGGCGCCGTCATCCCGAGCCGGAACGTGACCGTGTATCGCGAGGGCTACTACAACGTCCGCACCCCGTCTGACCTGGAAGGGGCGACGGGGCGCTGGCCGGATCCGCTCATCCCCGCGGTCGACCCGCTGCTGGGCCAGACGCGAAACGCGTTCCCTGTCGATGTGCCCGCGGGTGAGAACCGGACCCTCTGGGTCGACGTGCTGGTCCCCATCGACGCCGCCGCGGGCGTGTACCGGGGAACCCTCCAGCTCACGGCCGAGAACCTGTCGCAGAACATCCCTGTCGAGCTGAAGGTGCTCAACTTCACGCTCCCCTCCACCACGACGCTCAAGAGCTCGTTCGGCTTCACGCCGGGCATGGAGTGCCAGCTCGGAACGCCCAACTGTGAGACCGACCTCGTCGCCCGCGCCAAGGCCAAGCAACTGTTCGTTCGCTCGGCGCTCGACAACCGCATCACCACGGCGCGCGCGCACGCCACCAACCTGCGGACGGGCAGCACCACCGGCATCCAGGAGTTCCGGACCTATACCCTGCCCTTCATCAAGGGCACCGCGCCCACTCGCCTCCCTGGCGCCCGGCTCACCACGTACCAGGTGAACATGCACAAGAACTACGACGTGGGCGCGTGGAAGGAAGAGGCGCGGCTGAACGGGTTCGAGAACATCGCCTTCATCTACGGGTGCGACGAGCCGCACTTCTTCCCGAAGTATGGCGACGACCACAACAACTGGTTGATCTGCAAGGACTACCTCGCGCAGGCCGAGAGGGCCTGGCCCGCAGCGCCCCGGATGGTGACCGCCCATATCCAGAGCGCACAGGAGAACGGGGGCACGGAGAAGACCGACATCATGGTCGTCAACGTCGAGCTGCTGGACGGGCCGGCCGGTGGTCCCTGGTTCGCGGGTGACCAGCGACCGCTCTATGACTCGTTCCTCCAGAACTCGGGGGGACGGCCCAAGGAGCTCTGGATGTACGCCGCCTGCGGAAGCCACGGCTGCGTGGAAAATGACAAACCGTATACGAACGGCTGGGCGGGGCTCGAGATTGATGCGCCCGCCTCGGAGAGCCGGGCCATGGCGTGGCTGGCGTTCCGCTACCGGCTGACGGGGACGCTCTACTACGACATGGCCATGCTCCTGCCCCATGCCTGGGACGACCAGTACTACGCGACGGGCAACGGCGACGGGAACATGATGTACGCCGGGACGGTGGCCCGCATTGGAGGCACGGACCCCATCCCCATCGAGTCGGTTCGGATGAAGAACGTGCGCGATGGTTACGAGGACTACGAGTACCTCGAGCAGCTGCGCCGGCTGGGCTACGGCACCGAGGCGCAGGACATCGCGCGAAGCCTCTTCCCGGCGCCCTACGACACGGCGAAGACGGATGCGCAGGTTCAAGCGGCCCGCACGCGGCTCGCGCAGCGCCTGGCGTCGCTCCTCGGCGGCCCCACGCCGTAACCTGATGCACAGGTTGTGTTCTCGCTCGGCGGCGGGTTCGATTCCCGCCGCCTCCATCCCGAGAAGCCCAGCAATCTTAACGGGTTGCTGAGTTTTTCTTTGTCCTCGTTTCCTTCATGTGACCTCAGTGTGCCCCTCTGGCGTCTCTAGCTGGTGGCGGTGTCCCTTGAGTGCCTCCACTGCCGACGCGGGGAGATCCACCGTTCGTTCCCGTCCACCTTTGGGCAGCCCCACCACGCCGCGCCAGATGGTCCGGCGGTGGGTCGCCTTCCTTCTGCCGGGGCGCTGAACGCCAAGGGCTGCGGGGCCGCCATCCTGGCGGGCTTCTACCGAGCCAGCATGCGAGCCTGGACACGCGCTGGCTCTACAGATTCCAGGTTCTAAGACAGATAGGAGCTGTGCTGAGGGTGAGGGCTGGTGCAGAGGGACCGAGAAGGCGGGGCTCTCCTCCGTAAGCCCAGGCTCCGCACCTGCTTGAGGGAACAGTGAGTGAGCGGACTACTGGCAGTGGATCCTGGGACTGAACCACCCGTGGAAGGGTTTGCTCAGGCCCAGCGAGTCAGCCAGACGCTCAGGGCTGGTAGAGCACCGTGGAGCGGCTGGTGAAGAGCACCTTGCCGGACGACAGCAGCGTCGCGGTGTGCCTGTACTGAGCCGGTCCCATCGAGGCGACAGGAGCCCACGTCCCAGAGGCAACATCGTACAGCACCGCCGCCGCGCTGTTATCGAGGTTGCCGCCCACGACAAGCACCTTGCCCGAAGGGAGCAGCGTGGCCGTGGCCCCGGCATGCGCATTCAGCGCAGAGCCCGCGGCCGTCCAGGTGCCGGTCGCCGGATCGTACAGCTCCGCCACCGTGCCACCATCGGCGTTGCCGCTCGCGACGAGCACCTTGCCCGAAGGGAGCAGCGTGGCAGTGTGCCCCGGGTTCCGGGGGATGTTCAGAGAGCCGGTAGCCGTCCAGGTGCCGGTCTCCGGATTGTACAGCTCCGCCGTCGCGCTCCAGCCGCCCATGACGAGCACCTTGCCCGAGGACAGCAGCACGGCCGTGTGCCCGTAGCGGGACATGCTCATGGAGCCGGTGAGCGTCCAGGTGCCGCTCGCCGGATCATACAACTCCGCCGTCGCGGTGGTGCCTCCGGCGGCGAGCACCTTGCCCGAGGGCAACACCGTCAGGGTGTGGCCCTTGCGCGGCACATTCATGCGGGGGGTCGGCGACCAGCTCCCCGTGGACGGATCATACAGCTCGGCCGTGTCGTAGCTGTTCCAGCCCTGCTCGCCTCCAGAGACCAGCACCTGCCCCGAGGGCAGCGACACTGCGCTGAAGTAGCTCCGGGTCTGGCTCATGGAGCCGGTGGCCGCCCAAGTCTGGGAGACAGGGTCATAAATCTCGGCCGTGGCCTTGTCGCCGCCCGGCCCATTGCCGCCCATGACGAGCACCTTGCCCGAGGGCAGCACCTCCGCCTGGTGCCCGAGCCGCGGCTCCACCATGGCGCCCACGGGCACCCAGCTCCCGTTGGACGTGCAAGTCGGCAGCCCCGTCACGGAGAAGGTCTGGACGGCCGTCAGGTTCGCGGCGTTGGTGAGGGTGACGCTCAGCGAGCCCTGAGAGCTGTCGTTGATGCAGGCCGGCGCGGTCCAGGCCACCCGGCTGCTGGTGGCCGAGTCCGTGGAAGCGCCGAACACGCCACTCGCGGCACCCCACTGGAAGCTCAGCGCGCTCCCCTGCGGATCACTGGCCACGACCTCGAAGATGAGCTGCTGGTTCGCGCGGGCCGTGAGGCTCGACTGGTAGGAGCGGATCACGCGAGGAGGCAGGGCGTGGACTGTGGGCTCGGTCACGCAGAGCGCGAGCGTCGCGCTCGTCTGGCCGCCGCGTCCGTCGGAGACACTGACGCTCAGCTGGCAGTTGTTGCACGCCGCGGCGGGCAGAGCGCTGGGCGTGAAGCTCGCGACGCCCAGGCCGAGCTCCTGCAGGCTGCCCGCGCACGAAGCGCTCCACTGGTAGCTCAGCGCGTCCCCATCCAGGTCCGCCGCCGACACCGTGAGCAGGGTGCTCTCCCCCACCTCGAGCTGCGACTCCGAGGAGGTGAAGCCCATCACCGCCGGACGGCTGTTGAAGCGCACGTCCAGCACCGCCCCACCCTCGCCAGCCGAGACGTTCACCACGAGCGACACCGAGGAGGCCGCGCCGCGCGCGTCGCTCACCGTGAGCGCCAGCGTCACCGGGCCGTTGTCCGCCGGAGCGCTCCACGTGGTGCTGGCATCCGAGGGCGCCGCGAAGCTTCCCGCGCTGGCCGTCCACGCGTAGGCCAGCGTGTCACCCGGGTTGAGATCGTGGGCGCTCCCCGCCAGCGTCACAGTGCCGCCCGGCGCCACCACCAGCGGCGCGGCCACCACCGAGTCGATGAGGGGTGCCTCATTCTCGTAGGGCTCGGGGGCGGAGACGTCCTGAAGGGTGAGCGTGACGAGCGTCACCTGGCCCGCCACCACCGTGACGTGCTCGGCCTGCCCCTCGTACAGCAGAGCGCCTCCGGCGTCGAAGGCCTGGGCCTGGAAGATGCGCTCGAGGCCCGCGGGGATGTTGCCGATCATGCCGCCCCACACCCCGTCGGTCTGGGCCAGCTCGACGGTGATGGAGGGCATGTCCGCCGCGGAAGAAGTGACGGTGACGCGGGAGATGGCGTTGGCGGAGAGAGCCTGGCGCGTGGAGGCGGCCAGACGCACTGAGCCGGTGGCGGAAGCCTCGGCGGGCTGCGCCGAGTGACAGCCCACGAGCCACGTGAGCATCAACGGAAGGAGAACGAAGAGACGGACGGGGGACATGCGGGTTCCTTGCAGGAGAAAGGGCGGGAGGCCCGTTCTTTGGCTGCAAGACTGCGCGTCCTGGCCTCGCGTTTCCGTGAAGCGGCTCACGCGCCTTCTGTGACGCGCGTCACAACCCTTTGGAAGCTCAAGGGACGCGGGACTCCACGGCTGCACTCCATTCCTTGACCCTTGGTCGCGCGGCGCTCGAAAGTGGGCGCCGCGCTGTCGACCGGCGGCCAAGCAAGAGGAGAAAGCGTGGGAGGTTACATGGCGATCCTATGCGCTGTGCCGTACTTCGGGAGCCGTCCCCTGGTGGCCTCCGCCGCCGCCCTTCTGCTCGTAGCTTTTGGCGCGTTCGAGCCGGGCGCGGGTGTCCACGGCGCCCCCGTTCTGGCAGCGGGAGGAGTGATTGGAACCCTCTTGGTTGTCTGGGCGGCGCAGCGTTTCGTGTGGGGCCACATCGAAGCGGTGTGGCCGCGCCTGAGCCCGTGGCGCTGGCACGCTGCCGTCGCGACAGCCACGGTGTCCGGAATGGTTTTCGCGGGCTACCGGGTGGGGGCTTTCGCCTCCTCTTCCGAGCGCCATACCTCGGCGCTCCTCCTCGGAGGAGTGGTGGTGGGCGCGATGGGTGCACTGACGCTCGCGTACTCGCGGGCACACACGCGGATCCGCCAGGGGCTGGAAGCCATCCCTGGCGCGGATGAGCTGGGCGTCCTCTTGGTGCTGGAGGCGGGAGAGACGCTCTTCGTCATCGGTGGGATGGCGCTGTGCGCCTTCGCGCCGGTGGCTGCGGCCTTCGCCGTGCTGCCAGCAGCCGGGCTGATAGCCAGCGCGTATTTCCTCCTCCGTGCTCGGGAGGAGTCGGAGCGCATGGCATGCCCTGCTTGTGCCACATCAACGCATCGCGCGGCGCAGCGCTGTCCAGGTTGTGGTGCGCCTCGCGAGCCGAGTGCGCTGGATGTGATTGGCCGCACCTCGCGCAGACCCGCCGTGGACATGCAAGCCCACGTCTTCACGCTGCTCGCCCGCTGCCGCTGCCGCGCATGCGCCGAGCCACTCGCGGCGGGCGGGCCTCAGGCGTGCTGTGCGCGGTGCGGCGCCAAGGCCTTCCCGGCCCCGGACGACATCCGGCTGTTCCTCCGGGCAGCGGATCGCGCGCTGCTGCGGATTCTGCCCCTCCTCGCGCTCATCGGCGCGGTGCCGATCATCGGGCTGGTGGCAGGGCTGTGCGTGCTGCGCCTCTCCAGCGCCAACGCGGTGGCCGCGCACGGGCGATGGAAGCACCGGCTCGTGGCGCGCGCGGTTCGCGTCGGCGTGCTGCTGGCATTCTCGCTGTTGCAGATGATTCCCTTCGTGGGCGCTGGCGTGGTGCCGCTCATCGCCGTTGCCTCCCACCTGTCGAATCGAAGGCCGCTCCAGCGCGCGGCCACGGAGGCGGCCAGCTCAGCACCGGTGGAGCCGGCCCCTCCTGCCACGGCGTAGTCAGCCACGCATAGGTCTAGCGCGGCACCACCGGCCCCCTCTTATGGAAGCCGCCCTCGGGAAAGGACTGGGTCGCCAGCCGCTCCAGCAAGTTGAAGTCATTCAGGAAGCCGCCTTCACTTGCGCAGCGGCCTGGGCTCGAAGTCCTTCGGTCTGGAGCATAGAATAGAGGATGCTCCTAGCGCGAAGCTGCTGCGCAGCAACCCGGCCCCATCCAACCGCGGTCCCGGGCCCTATGCGGCGGGCCCGACGAGCGTGAACGGATCGTGGACGACGACGCGGATCGCCGCGGCGAGCTCGGGCTCGAGCTGCGACCGCTTGGTGTCCTCGATCCACGGTAAGGCGGTGCGCAGCCGCTGGCAGAGCCGAATGAAGTAGAACGGACTCGGACCATTGAAGTTCACGCCGCCGCCGTAGAGGCGACTCATCGTGTGTGCTTCGACCCGCATGGGCTCGAAGAACGACATCTCGGTCGCCAGCTCGAGGCACTTCTCCTTGTCGCGTCGGGGATGCAGCGCGGCGAGCAGGAGCAGCATCGCTAGAGGATCTTCGCTCGCTAGCCAGGCGGCCGCGACCGTCGCGCGATCGAAGCCGAGGTCCTGCGGCGATGACCAGTCGCGGTTGCGGCGGGACACCTCGTCCATCAGGTCGGTGAGTGTGCGCCGCGTCGTCACGCGCCGATGATACGGCACGGCGCGCGTTGTTCGGCAACTATCCGGCGGCCGGCCGCAGTCCGCTCGCCCGCAGCGACAGCCGGGCCACGCCCGCCTCAATCGGAATGAAAGTGTCCGGGCTCCCACGGAACTCCGCCAAGCCCACTCTGGGAGTGTCGTGCTGAGCAGTCTTACGGAAACAGCGCTCGACCCGATGTCTCTCCCAGGTGCCCGTTCCTGGTGAGCTCTCAGGTACATTCCGCTAAGAGAGGCCCCCATGAGCACCGTCTTCCCGCACGACCCGCTGGTGGCTGCCTCCTCGGTGGGCATGGAGGCAGAGCGGCTGGAGCGGGCGCTGGCGCTCTTCCGCTCGCAACAGGCCCGGGGCGTCTTTCCCGGAGGACAGCTCGTCGTGCGCCGGGGAGGCCACTGCGTCGCCCAGCTCGCGGTGGGGCTGGCCCGGGGGTTCCGGCAGGTGGAGCCCCCAGTCTCCGTGACGCTCCAGACGCGCTTCAATGTCTTCTCGGCGAGCAAGCCGCTGGTGGCGCTTGCCATCGCGCGGCTGGAGGAGGCGGGACAGGTGGAGCTCGCGGCACCGGTGGCGCGGTACTTCCCGGAGTTCGCGGCCCACGGCAAGGGCGCCATCACGCTGCTGGATGTCCTGACGCACCGGGGCGGAGTACTCCTGCCCGACTTCATCCACTCCTGGGAGCGGTGGGGAGACTGGGAGGCGGTGGTGGACGCCCTGGTGCGGGCCGTGCCGCGCTACCGCCGGGGGACGCTGGCCTATCACCCCCACGAGTTCGGGTGGATCCTCGCCGAGGTCGTCCGGCGCGTGACGGGGCAGCCCCTGCCGGCCTTCTGCGAGCGAGAGCTGCTCGCCCCCGCGGGCCTGAAGGGCCTGAGCTTCCAGGGGAGCGCCGCGGAGGCGTCACAGGTGGCCCACAGCTACTGGGTGGGCTCCCGCCCCATGCACGTGGGGCAGGTGGACGTCAGCGTCCAGCTCGAGCAGGCCTATAACTCCCCGCAGGTCCTGACGGCGCTCGTCCCCGGCGCGAGCCTCTGGACGAATGCGGCCCACCTCGCCGGGCTCTATGAGGTGCTCGTCCGGGGAGGCGTCACCCGGAGCGGAGAGCGGCTGTGGGCCGAGAGCACCGTGCGCGCCTATACCTCTCGAGCCGTCTTCGGCCTGGATCGCAGCAACCGGCTCCCGATCACCGCGGGCCGTGGGTTCCTGGTGGGCGCGCCCTGGCCCACCTTCTACGGGGCGTGGGGCACGAGCCCTTGCTTCGGCCACGCCGGCGCCTTCTGCACGCTGGGCTTCGGCGACCACTCGACGGGACTGGCGGTGGGCATCGTCACGAACGGGAACGCGGGCCCGGGAGACTTCCTGCGCCGCTTCCGCCCGCTCATCGGCGCCTTGAGGCGTGCCTGCGTGCACCCCACGTGACATGTACCGCGCGCGTAGGACCACCGTGAGAACGCCGGAGAGGAGCCCGGCATCCTTCAACAGCACCCACCGCACCCGGTGAGGAAAGGACAGCCTCCACTGCCGACACCCCGTCTGCCTTGAACGCGACCTCCTTTGGAATCAGCGCGGCGCTGGCGCGCGAGAGGATCGCGGCGCCGTATCTGGCCGAGGGGAGCTTCGTACGGCTGCACGCCCCGAAGCGCTCAGACGGCAGGGCTCTCCGCCAGGAATGGCCCGAGTTCGGCCAGCAGCGCGTCAGGCGCGTCGGCGGGGATGATGTGGCCGCAGCGCTCCAGGATGGCGCCGCGCAGGTCGGGTGCGACCGGGACGAGCTGGCGGTGCAGAGCGTCCCCGACGACGTTGCCGCCCAGCGCGAGGACGGGCATCCGGAGCGGGCCCTCGGCCACCGCCTCGGCGATGAGCGCCGCGTTGATGGGCATCGCACGGTAGTGCTGGAAGCCGCAGTGCAACGTGCGTGGGTCCTCGTAGGCGGCAACGAACGCGTCGCGCAGCGGCTTCGGCACACCGGAGAGGCCGTAGGTCCCGACCCGCAGGAACCAGTCGATGTATGCGCCCACGTTCCCAGCCAGGACGGTCTCGGGCAGGCCGGGGACGGCGTGGAAGCCAAACCACCACGGCGGTCCATTGGCGAGGAAGCGCTCGGCGCCGGGCAGGCGGCCCAGCAGCGACTCCATCACCACCAGGCGCTCCACGCGGTCACGGTGGCGGGCTGCGGTCATGAACGCAACCGGTGCGCCCAGGTCAATGCCGACGACTGCCGCGCGTTCGATTCCGAGTACATCCAGCAGCGCGACGGCATCGTCAGCCAGGGTGTGCAGATGATAGCCATCGTCGGGCTTGTCACTGGCACCCAGGCCGCGCAGGTCCGGAGCAATCACACGGTGTGTGGAGGCCAGGGTTGGCAGTACCGGACGCCACACCTCCCACGTATGGGGCCACCCATGCAGCAGCACCACGGCCGGGCCGTCGCCGGCAGTGGCGACATTGACGGAGATGCCGTTGGCGGAGACGCGGCGGATGTCGAGCAGGGGCTCGGAGACGCTCATGAACTCTCCCATGGGTTACCATCGGGTGCATGGTCACCGTAAGAAACCGCCTCCCCCGCCACAAGACGGCACCTCCAGGTAACGCCCCCGCCCGTCGCGGCAACCTGTTCAGCCCCTCATGCCCGACACGGCGCCTGCTAGACCGCATCGGCGACAAATGGACGTCGATGCTCGTCCGCGCGCTCGCGAACGCGGGAGGCGAGGTGCGCTTCGCCGAGCTGCAGCGCCGCGCACCTGGCATCTCTCGCAAGATGCTGGCCCAGACGCTGCGCGAGCTCGAGTACGACGGTCTCGTTGCACGACGTGTCGAGCCGACCATCCCCCCAGCGGTGCACTACTCGCTCACCGAGCTGGGCCGCACGCTCATCGCGCCCCTGGATGCCCTGCGAGAGTGGGCTGAGACGCACATGGTGACCGTCGACGAACACCGCAAGCGGATCAGTGCACCGCTCGTCTGACGTGGGGACGGGCCTGGGTGCGCGAGCTGATCAGGCGGCGGTGGAGCGTCCCCTGGAATACGCCGGGCGACTGTTCGGAGTGCCCGAAGCGGTGGGTTCTGGTACGAGGGGCGGAGCCAGCGGCTCATTCCTTGGGCTGGCCGCTTGCGTCGACGGGCTGGCTGTAACCTCAAGCTCTTTCCGGCAGGAGCCAACCCGGAGGTGCTGCGTGTCGCGTGGGTGGGTGGTGCTGCTGTGCATGGTGCTGGTGGGGTGTAGCGGCACGGCTCCGAGCGTCCGAGACGCCCCGGAGCAGCCTCAGCGCTGTGTCTATGTTCCGCACCGTGACAGTGCAGCCGGGGCGCACAAGGAGGCAGTGGAGGCGCCGAGAGCGGGGATGCGGGGGGTGTTGGTGGCGGCGCCGGTGGGTGCTGCTCCCTTGGAGCCGCTTGCCCCACGTTCGGCACCTCCCCTGGAGGGGCTGTCCGGCGAAGGCCTGGGAGATGGCGTCCCCCCGCGTTGACCACTGAGCAGCGAGTCATCCGGACTTCACTGGGGACTCCAAGTTCTTGGAGCCCAGACGAGGCCCCCACCTTTCTCCGAAGTGCGTCCCCCGCTACGGTGCCCCCCGCAAGGTCACCGCATGCCCCCCGCTTGCCATCCCTCTTCCCAAGCGCCGCTCCCCCGTCCATCGTCTGGCCGGCGCATGCGGTCTGTCCTCGTCATGGGGATGCTCCTGGGGCTGCTCGCAAGCTCCTCCAATGCGTGGGCGCTGGAGCCCACCAAGAACCTGCTCCAGTTCCCTCACCGCGTCTGGCAGACCCAGGACGGCCTGCCCCAGAACGCCATCGAGACCCTGGCGCAAACCCCGGATGGCTACCTTTGGGGCGGCACCTGGGAGGGGCTCGTCCGCTTCGACGGTGTGCGCTTCACCGTCTTCGACTTCATCAACACGCCCGAGCTCCAGGCCCGCTCCATCCGCAGCCTCGCCACGGACTCCGCCGGTACGCTCTGGATCGGCACCGACGCGGGGCTCTCCCGCATGAGCGGCAGCACCTTCTCCCGCGTCGAGGCGCCCCCCGCGCTCGCCCTGCGCAACATTGAAGCCATCAGGCCCACGCGGGATGGCGCCGTGTGGATCGCCACCGAGGGCCACGGGCTCGCACGGTACTTCAAGGGCCAATTCCAGAGCTGGACCACCGACACCGGGCTGGCCACCAACCGGGTGAGCGCGCTCGCCGAAGATGCGGCGGGCACCCTCTGGATCGGCACCACCGGCGGCCTGCAGCGCTGGGATGGCACGGCCCTCCACGACGGCCCGCCCTTCGACAAAGAGCAGGTGGCCGTGCTCTCCCTGGCGCTCGATCAAGGCGGCGTGCTCTGGGCGGGCACCGGGGACGGCACCGTGTACCAGCTGCGCGAGGGGCGCATGCGGCCCGTGCCCGAGGCGAGCCTGCCCGGAGCCCCCATCGAGACCCTCTACGTGGACCGGCTGAACACGCTGTGGGTGGGGAGCTCGGGCCGGGGCATGCTGCGACTGGCGCGGGGCCAGCGCTTCACCATGGACGGCCCCCAGGGTCTGCAGAGCAACACCGTGTTCTCCTTCCTCGAGGACCACGAGGGCGGCCTCTGGGTCGGCGCCGCGGAGGGCGGGCTGCATCGCTTCAAGGACGCGCCGCTCACCCCGGTGGGGGCTCCCGAGGGACTCCCGCACGACTTCATCATCTCCATCCACGAGGCGCGGGACGGGAGTCTGTGGTTCGCCAGCCTCGACAGCGGCGTGACGCGCTGGCACGACGGGAAGACGAGCACGTGGACGACGCGGGAGGGGCTCATCCACAACCGCGCGCGCTCCATTGCCGAGGCCCCGGACGGCAGCCTCTGGTTCAGCACGCAGATCGGCTTGAGCCACTGGCAGAACGGACGCATTACCACCTCGCTGGGCACGGCCGAGGGCCTGCCTCCGGGGTTGATCCGCCTCGTGTTCGTCGACCGCGAAGGGACGCTCTGGGCCGGCACCCAGGAAGGGCTGGCGCGTTGGAACGGAGAGCGCTTCGAGCTCTTCACGCGCAAGCACGGGCTGCCCGGCAACGCCATCACCCTGCTCAAGGAGCGGCCTGCCGGCGGGTTCTGGGTGGGCACTGGCGAGGGAGGACTGGCCTACTTCATCCACGGCCGCCCGGTGCTCGTGGCCGCCGAGGGCCAGCCGATGTTCAGCGAGGTGCAGGCGCTCCACGAGGAGGCCAACGGCACGCTCTGGCTCGGCACCGATGAGGGGCTCTACCGGTGGAGGGCCGGGACCTTCCAGCGCCTGGCCCGCGATCAGGGCCTGTTCGACGAGCGCATCTTCCAGATCCTTCCAGACGGCCAGGGCCACCTGCTCTTCAGCTGCAACAAGGGCATCTTCCGCGTGCTCCAGAAGGAGCTGGAGGCCGTGGCCGACGGCCAGCTCGCCCGCGTCACCTCCCGCGTGTACGCCGCGGAGGATGGGATGCGCGCCGAGGAGTGCAATGGACTGGGAGCCCCCGCGGGCATCGTGACGCGCGACGGCCTGTTGTGGTTCCCCACCATCCGCGGGGCCGTCATTTATGATCCCAAAGACCGGGAGGAGCATCGAGCCCAGCCACTCCCCCAGGTGCTCTTAGAGGAGCTGCGCGTGGACAGCCAGCCGGTGCCTCGGGCCCGCTGGGCGAGCATCCCCGTGGGCGAGGGCCGCGTGGATCTGCGCTACACCGCCCCAAGCCTGCTGAGCCCACAGCGGCTGCGCTTCCGCTTCCGGCTCGAGGGAGTGGACAAGGACTGGGTGAGCGACGGGGACGAGCGCATGGCGCACTACACGCACCTGGAGCCGGGGAACTACCACTTCCGGGTGCGCGTGGAGTCCGTGGACGGAGAGGCCGCGCCCTCCGAGGCGACGCTGAGCTTCTACCTGGAGCCCCGCTTCTACCAAACGTGGGCGTTCCGTATGGCGTGCGTGCTGGCGGCCCTGCTGGCGGTGGCGGGCCTGGGATGGCTGCGCGTGCTCAGGGTGCACAGGCGCGAGCAAGAGCTTCAAGCCCGCGTGGACCAACGCACCGCCGAGCTGGCCTCCGTCAACGCCAACTTGCAGGCCCGCGTCCAGGAGCTGCAAGCCACGCGCGAGCGGCTCATCCACGCGGAGAAGATGGCGGCGGTGGGCACCCTGGCCGCGGGCGTGGGGCACGAGATCAACAACCCGCTGGCCTTCATCATCTCCAACCTCCACTACGCCGCCACCGAGGTCCGGGGGGCGCGGCAGGAGGGCGGCCAGCAACAATGGGGCGAGGTGGAGCAGGCGCTCAACGAGGCATTGCAGGGCGCGGATCGGGTGCGGCGCATCGTGCAGGACCTGCGGACGTTCTCCCGCATGCAGCCCGAGCGGCTGAAGCGGGTGGACGTGCACGCCGTGCTGGAGCTGGCGCTCTCGTTCGCGGACGCGGAGATCCGCCACCGCGCCCGGCTGGTGAAGGACTACGGCGAGCCCATCCAGGTGCTCGGGGACGAGACCCGGCTGGGCCAGGTGTTCCTCAACCTGCTGGTCAACGCCGCCCAGGCCATCCCCGAGGGCCACGCGGACCGGAACGAGATTTACCTCACCACGCGCAAGGACCAGCAGGGCCACCTTCGCGTGGTGGTGCGCGACACCGGCACGGGCATTCCTCCGGACGTGCTGCCGCGCATCTTCGAGCCCTTCTTCACCACCAAGCCGGTGGGAGTGGGCACGGGGCTCGGGCTGTCCATCTGCCACTCCTATGTGCAGAACATGGGCGGAGACATCCACGTGCACAGCGAGCTGGGCAAGGGCACCACGTTCGAGGTGGTGCTGCCCCCGGCCCCCGCGCATCCCTCGGGGGAGCACTCCGCGATCAGCGGCATCACCCGCCTCCCCGAGGCCCGGGGCCGGCTGCTGATCATCGATGACGAGCCGCTGCTCATCACGGCCCTCTCCCGCACGCTGGCGTCCGAGCACGAGGTGGTGGCGTTCACCAACGCGCGTGAGGCGCTGGAGCGGCTGCGCTCCGGGGAGCGCTATGCGCTCATCCTGTGTGACTTGATGATGCCGGAGATGACGGGGATGGAGCTGCACGCCACGCTCGCCCAGGAGGCCCCCGGGCAGGCCGAGCGCATGGTGTTCCTCACCGGCGGTGCCTTCACCGAGGCGGCCCAGGCGTTCCTGGAGACCACGCAGCTGCCCTGGCTGGAGAAGCCCTTCGAGCCCGAGAGGCTCCGCAAGCGCCTGCGCACGCTCCTGTCGGACCAGGACCAGCCCCCCTCCATGCCCACCTGAGCGGGTTCGCCGCCGCTTTACGCTTCTTCACATGCAGTTCCGGTTGCGGTGTGCGAAGTCGCGGTAAGTATTGGGCCCATGCCCGCCGCCGCCATCCTGCGTTACCTCCTCTTCTTCAGCATCATGGGCACCCTCTCGGTGGGGGCCCACGTCTACCTGTACCGGCGCATCTTCCGAGACACGTCCGGGCACCCGGGCTGGCGCAAGGCGGGCGTGGTGGCCATGGCGGCGATGTGCTTGCTCATGCTGGGCTCGCGGATGCTCACGTTCGTGCTCCCCGAGGACCTCGCGAGCGCCCTGGCCACCGTGGGCTGGGCCTGGATGGGCACCGCCGTCTACCTGATGCTGGCCTTCTGGGTGCTCGGCGGCGTGCGGGTGGTGCACGCGTGGATCCAGCGCTGGCGCTCGTCGACAGCCGCCCCTGCCGCCACCGCCACGACTCCCTCCCCTGCTCCCGCCGAGGCCCCCGCGCACACCCTCGTGTCTCCGGAGCGGCGCCAGTTCCTCGCCCGGGCCACTGCGGGAGGCGCCCTGCTCGCTACCTCCGGCGTCGTGGGATACGGCACCTGGCGTGCCTTCCACCAGCCGGCCGTCAACCGCATCGCGGTCCGGCTGCCGGGGCTGCCCAAGGCGCTCGATGGCTTCACGTTGGTGCAGCTCAGCGACGTCCACGTGGGCCCCGTCATCCAGCGCCGCTTCATGGACGCTGTCGTCGCGCAGTGCAACGCGCTCAAGCCGGACCTGATGGTCATCACTGGAGACTTGGTGGACGGCAGCGTGTCCGAGCTGGGCCACTCGGTGGCGGCCCTCGCCAACCTGCGCAGCCGCCACGGCACCTTCTTCGTCACCGGCAACCACGAGTACTACTCCGGCGACGAAGAGTGGACCGACGCGCTGGAGCGCATGGGCATCGGCGTGTTGCGCAACCGTTACGTGCGCATCGGCGAGCCGAGTGCCTCCTTTGATCTGGTCGGCGTGGATGACTGGGGCGCGGCCCGCTCGGGCTATGACAAGCGCTACGATTTGGCTCAGGCCGTGGCGGGGAGAGACCCAGAGCGTCCCTCGGTGCTCCTGGCGCACCAGCCCGCCAACTGGCGCGAGGCCGCGAAGGCGGGCATCGGCCTTCAGCTCTCCGGACACACGCATGGGGGGCAGTTCTTCCCCTTCAACCTGGCCATTTCCGCCATCTGGGAGTTCGACGCGGGCCATTTCCAGGAGAATGGGCGCCACCTCTATGTCAGCCGGGGAACCGGTTTCTGGGGTCCCCCCGTGCGCGTGGCGGCGCCTCCCGAGATTGTCCACGTGACGCTGCTCTCGTGACGTATGTAGGATGCCCTGACCATGGGCAAGGAACCTGCGAAGCGGGAGATCAAGCAAGAGCGCGCAGCACGCACCCGGGTGGAGATTCTCGAAGCAGCCATCACCCTCTTCGCGCGGCGGGGCTTCCTGGCAACAACGATGGCGGAGCTGGCCAAGGCCATCCGCATGACACCCGGCGCCCTCTACTGGCACTTCCCCACCAAGGAAGATCTGCTCCTGGCGGCCATCGACGAGCTGCATGAGCGCTACCTCAAGGAGTTCGTGGACCTGCTCGCCGAGCAGCGCTCCCTGCCCGCGCGCGAGCAGATCATCCGCTTCATGAACCGCACCTCGCAGTTCCTGCGCTACCACCGCGAGCACGGCATCTTCTTTGGCATGGTGGCCGCCGAGTCCGCCGAGTCCAACGAGCGCGTGGCCGAGGCCCTGCGCGAGAAGCTGAACATCTACGTCCACGTGCTGGCCGGCATCATCCGCTACGGGCAGAAGAAGCAGGAGTTCCGCACGGACCTGGAGCCAATCCAGACCGCTCACGCCATGATGGGCAGCTACATCGGCCTGCTCACCTACCAGAACCTGTTCCGCGCCACGGTGACGTACGATCCCGTCGTGGCCGCCCTGGACACGCTCCTGGTCAATGGCTTCAACCCGCCCAAGGAGTAGGCGCCCCCCTCCCGCCAAACCCCTGTTCGCACTATGGTTTGGTCCGATCATGACCACGCCCGCGTCCGCAGTCTCCCGCTTCCTCGAGAACCACATGCGCCGGGATGCCCAGGCGCGAGAGACGTCCGTCGCGGGCTACATGGCGGGGTTGGCGGCGGGGTGCCTGGTGGCGGTGGGAGCGCTGGGCCCGTACATGGGCTGGGGGCTGACGAAGGCGCTGCTGTCGCTGGTGGGCGTGCTGTGCGTCTACTACACCATCATCTGGCGGGCGCTTCGGGCCGGCTGGTTCCACCCGGCGATCCACTGGCTGAACGTGGCCATCGAGGTGAGCATCCCGTCGGTGGTGCTGGCGTTCGACTTGCGGTTCCAGGGCGCGGCGTACGCGCTCACGGCGCCCACACTGGTCATCTGGGGCACGCTGGTGGTGCTGGCAGCGCTGAGAACCCAGCCGTTGCTGGCGTTGGTGGCGGGGGCGCTGGCGGCCGTCGAGTACCTGGTGCTGTATTTCTTCTTCGTGATGCCGCTGCTGCCGGAGGAGCCGCTGCTCACGCTGAAGCCGCCGTTCATCATGATGCGCTCGGTGTTCCTGCTGAGCTCAGGAGTGGCGACGGCGATCCTGGCGCGGCACTTCATGCGGAAGACGGAGCAGGCGCTCGCGGCGCTGCGGGAGCAAGAGGTGATGGGCAAGTACATGCTGCACGAGCGGATTGGCTCGGGCGGTATGGCGGAGGTGTACCGGGCGACGTACAGCCCGGAGGGTGGCTTCGAGAAGCAGGTGGCGCTGAAGCGCATTCTGCCGTCGTACGCGGATGACGCGGAGTTCGTGTCGTTGTTCCGGCGGGAGGCGGAGCTGTGCTCGACGCTGCACCACCCGAACATCGTGCAGGTGTTCGACTTGGGGCGGCACGGGAACACGTACTTCCTGGCGATGGAGTTCGTGGATGGGCTGCCGCTGAGCACGGTGCTGCGAGGGTTGAACTGGCAGGGGCTGCCGGTGAGCGCGGTGACATTCCTGGGAGCGGAGCTGGCGGCGGCGCTGGACTACCTGCACCGGCGCACGGGGAAGTACGGCGAGCCGCTGCACTTGATCCACCGGGATGTGAACCCGCCGAACGTGCTGATCTCTCGGGGCGGCGAGGTGAAGCTGTCGGACTTCGGCATCGCTCGGGATACGGCGCGGGCGCAGCTGACGGTGGCGGGGAACATTCGCGGCAAGCTGGGGTACATGTCGCCGGAGCAGGCGTACGGCAAGCCGATCGACGGACGGACGGACCTGTTCGCGCTGGGCCTCACGCTGCACGAGGCGCTCACGGGCCAGCGGCTGCTGCTGGGGCAGGACGAGGCCGGGCTGATGATGGCGGCGGTGTCCCAGGAGCTGCTGCCCCCCTCGCACGTGCGCCCCGACGTGCCGCCGGAGCTGGACGCGGTGGTGATGGGGCTGCTGGATCGGGACATGAACAAGCGCACACCCACGGGGGAGGAGGTGCGGCACCAGCTGCTGGCACTGACGGGCGAGGCGGCACCCTACCCGCAGGGGCAGCTGACGCTGGCGCGGGCAACCCAGGTGGCCATGGCCCACGTGCAGCAGCACCACTCTGGCTCGCTGTCGGGTCCGCACTCCTCACCCAGCGCGTCGGGACAAGTGCTGGTGCGCTCGGGGTGAGAAGAGGCCTGCCCATCTGGCATAACTGAGAAGTCGGGCATGATGCCTGGATATGAAGCAGCTCTCCTGCCTGCTGCGCCCATTGTGGGTCTTGTGCCTCGCAGCCACCACTTCTTGTGCAACAGCCCAGGCTGACAGGTCACCGGGCGAGGATCGTCAGGCACGGCCCACTGTTCTCCAGCTCATTCGCTTAGCGGATGATCAGTTCCAGTTGGACTTCGAGCCTGTGCTGCTCGATCCAGCGCACGCAATTCTTCAGGGGGAGGATGCACGCGCTCTTCTCACTGCCTTCAATGCGTCCTTCCCGGAAGCACCGCCGTTCGAGGTCATCCCCGTCCTGGCATCACCGGGAGGTAGGACCGCTCCTTGGGAATTGCGCTTGCGTGCGGAATTCCTCGCCCGTTACGGCCCAGGGCTGTTGCCCATACCGGACTCTATCGAGCGCAGCCCTCTCTTCATGGCCCTCCGGCTGTCTCCTCGCTACATGGCTCCGGGCTTCCGTGACGCCGCTCGCGAGATGTTCCGCTCTCCCCTCTTCCTCGCGAGCGTCACTCTCTCCATCATCGTTTACTTCTCCGCCTGGATGTTGCCCGAGCCCCTCTTCTCCAAGGCTTTCGCCGCGACGTTGACGGCTCGGCTGGCGCTTGCGGTGGGGTTGCTCGAGCTTCGCAACGTCGCATTGGCGTGCTTGCAACTGTACCGGGAGGCCCAGGCAGCCAAGACCCTGAAGGAGCTTGAAGCCATCGCCGAGCGCTTCGGCCGTGCCCTCGGAGGTACTGCGCTTCGCGTGCTGGTGATGGTCGCCAGTTACGGGGTGGCCAAGGCTTTGCCCAATGTGCCCCCTGGCGGTCTGGGCCCACTGCTAAATCCTCCTCGCTTTGCCATGGCGGGAGGAGGCGTCGTCCAATCTGCATCCACGGCCCATGTGGTGGCAGACGGCACCCTGGCCATCGCTGGAGCGGCCTTGGGGACGGCTGCATCCGGCGTGGGCAGAGCCTGCAGCGATGGCTCTCAGAAGAAGGACGGCCACCAGTGGCACCACCTGGCCACGGACAAGAACGAAGCTTCAGCCACGAGGGGCGGCCCATGGACGCCACTGTTTCAGCGGATCTTTGCCAGAGCAGGCATGGACCTCAACGACCCGGCAAACCTCGTTTACCTCGCAGGCCATCAGGGTCCCCATCCCGCCGCGTATCACGAAGCCGTTTACCGCACGCTGCTCAACGCGATCGCACGTTGCAGCTCCGTTTCGGAGTGTAGAAGCAAGCTGGTGACAGCTCTCGAGGGTCTCGCTCGGGATGTGTGTACCCCAGGCTCACGGCTTCATCAGCTTGCGACGAAACCTTTCGAGTGACGAAAGAGCGCAAACATGCCCAGGTACTACGAACTTCTGGACGACAGGCGCTCACACACGCGCTGGCACCTTGGCACTCCTCTGGATCCGCAGGGACAAGAACTCGACCCGTGGCAATTTTTTGATGGCCGCGCCCTGGAACTGGGCTGTGTGCCCCGATTCCCTCTCGACGTACCGGGAGACCCCTTGGAGTTTTGCTGGGCTGCCTTCAGTGTTCCTGTGGTTCATGAACGCTTCGTGCAGATCTTCCAACGGCTGAGCGTTCGGGACGTGCAGTTCATCCGTGCGGAGGTGGATAACCATCCAGAGCCCTACTTCATCCTGAACACCCTGCGCATCATCCGATGCGTCGATGACGCTCGGAGTGAAGAGGTCCAATACTGGAAGCCCGAGGACGGTCAGCCGGAAAAACTCGGCACGTACCGCTACATCCACGGCCTGCGCATCGACGCGTCCAAGGTGGACCACGCCCGCATCTTCCGCACTTGGGGATGGGACATCGCCCTCATCCTCTCCGAAGATCTCAAGCAGGCCATCGAAGCTGCGGGCATCACCGGCACTCGCTTCGTTGAGGTCTGACTACGCCCTTACGTACGGCTGGCGTGGGTGGGACCGTCCGGGCATGCTGGAGCCTCTCGCAGCCGGCCCAGGAGCTTCCCATGCCCTCTCCCGTGTTCGGATTCGCCGATCTGCACTGCCACACCACAGCGCACCTCGGCTTCGGTGGGCACCTGTTCGCCGGCTTCCCGGACGGCAAGATTGAACAGGCACTCGCCCGCTGTGACATCCACCTGCATGGGCCCTTAGGGCTCGGCCAGTTCGGGAAGAAGGGGTCGCTCATCACGGCCTTCATCGAAGGCGGCCTCGGCCATGGCCCCTGCGGTCATGACTCGTACGCCGACTGGCCCAAGTTCACCACCATGGTCCACCAGCAGATCTTCGTGGACTGGCTCAAGCGCGCCCATGAGGGAGGCCTGCGCCTGCTGTGCAGCGTGGCCGTCAACAACGAGCTCCTCGCCGACCAGACGAAGCACCCCGAGAAGGACGAGACCTCCATCGAGAAGCAGATGCGCGAGCTGCGCCGCTTCACCGAACTCCACTCCGACTGGATGGGACTGGCCCTCAGCGCCTCCCAGGCCCGCCAGCTCATCCAGGCCGGCAAGCTCGCCGTCGTCGCGGGCGTGGAGGTGGACTCGCTCGACAGCATCCTCGGCGACCGCGCAGCGCTCAACAAGAAGCCCCTCGACGCCGCCCAACTGCCCCGCATCCTCCAGTGGCTCCGCGACCAGGGCTTCCGGATGATCACCCCGCTGCACCTGGCCAACAACAGCTTCGGCGGCGCCGCCGTCTACGACGACAAGTTCAACCTGCTGAACCACTTCCTGCGCGGCGAGTTCCACCGCGTGGAGGGCAACTCCACCGTCAGCTTCCGGCTGGGGCAAGACCTGGACACGCAGACCAAGGCCTCCATCATCTTCTATGAGGTGTCCCAGCGCGCTCACTACCCCCAGGGCTACGCGCTCAACGCGCCGGGCAAGGGCCACGTCAACCAGTTCGGACTCTCCGCCACCGGCAAGGCCTTCCTGCGCGCGGCCATGAACCACGGCTTCATCCTCGACGTGGAGCACATGTCCGAGCGCTGCACCAATGACGCGCTCTCGCTCGCCGAGCAGTCCCGCTACCCCGTGGTCGCCTCGCACTGCGCCTTCCGCGAGCAGGCCCTGGACTCCGAGGAGACCAGCCTCAAGCACAAGCGCGCCAACGAATACATGAAGACGCGCGAGCAGGTGCGCCGCATCCTCGCGCTCGGCGGACTGCTGGCCCCCATCACCAACCAGCACGAGCTCAAGGACTTCCCCGGCAGCACCGTGGCCAATGACTGCGCGCGCTCGTCCAAGACGTGGGCCCAGTCCTACCAGTACGCCCTCTCCGTGCTGCGCGAGGTGGGCTCCGGCGGCGTGGCCGTGGGCACCGACTTCAACGGCCTCAACCAGCAGCCCGGCCCGCGCTACGGCCCCCATGCCGCCTTCGGGCTCGAGGGCGACAAGAAGCGCATCAAGCGGCGGCCCGTGCAGCAGCAGCTCCAGCGCAACCACCCGCCCCTGCCCTACTCGGGCACCATGTACCGCACGGAGGTGCCCTTCACACAGTCTCGCGCTGGCACCCGCACCTTCGACTTCAACACGGATGGGCTCGCGCACATCGGCCTGCTGCCGGACTTCCTCAAGGATCTCCTCCACGTGGGCATGACGGACGCGCAGCTGGACCCGCTCTTCTCCTCGGCCGAGGCCTTCCTGCGCATGTGGGAGGACTGCGAGGCCCGAGGCGCCGCGCTCACCTCTGGCGAACCCGTGAGTTGAGCCCTCCCACTCGCACCCCCCGTGGGTGGACAGCTCCCTCGGCCGGATGATGAAGAGGCGCCCTTCCCTCGCCGAGCCTTGGAGACCCATCTCTTGGACGTCGCCATCGTCACCTACTCCGGTCTGCCGCAGCTCGACGCCTACGATGCGCCCCTCCTCTCTGCCCTCACCGCGCTGGGGCTCGACGCGCGCCCGTGCATCTGGGACGACCCCGCCATGGACTGGCGCACCCCTCAGGTCGCGGTGATTCGCACCACCTGGGACAGCCACCTGCGCCGGGACGCTTTCGTCGCCTGGGCCTCCAAGGCGGGCAAGCTCACCCGCCTCCACAACCCGCCGGACATCCTCCGCTGGAACACGCACAAGGCCTACCTGCGCGAGCTGGAGGCGAAGGGCATCCCCTTCACTCCCACTGTCTGGGTTCCGCACCGGGGCACCGTGTCACTCGACTCCGTGATGCGCGAGCGAGGCTGGGACACCGTGGTGCTCAAGCCCACGGTCTCCGCTGGGGCGCTGAAGACCTACCGCTTCCACCGCTCCGAGCTCGAGGCCGCCCAGCCCATGCTGGACCAGCTGGCCGCCGAAGGCGAGGTGATGGTGCAGCCCTACCTCACCCGCTTCGAGACCGAGGGCGAGCGCGCCTACCTCTTCTTCGACGGCGCCTTCAGCCATGCCGTGCGCCGGCCACCGGGACTCAAGGAGTCGCCCCGGGGCTTCCCGCAGCCCCACCTCTTCGAGCCCATCCCCGAAGAGCTGCGGCTGGCCGAGGACGTGCTTGCCGCCGTGGGCCAGCCCCTGCTCTACGCCCGCGTGGATGTAGCCACCGACAACGAGGGCTGCACCCGCCTCCAAGAGCTCGAGGCCACCGAGCCCAGTCTCTTCCTCAGCTTGGATCCCTCGGCCCCCGAGCGCCTTGCCCATGCCATTGCTCGCAAGCTATAGCTTTGTGCGGTTCCCCACGCTGACCTACCCGAAGGTTCAGCAAGCCAGGCATCCGCTGGCCGCTTTTCGAACATTCGTGGACACCTGATCTTCTGGGCACCTGCGAGAAAGTGGGGGCCGGTGCTTACCATTCCTCCATGGCGCGATCCCTGTTGCTCTCCCTCTTGGTCCGTCAGCATCTGGTGCTGAAAGAGAAGTTCCGGGCCCGTTATCCTCACTCCTGGCTCGTCTGGGAGGCTGGCGCGTGGAATGTGCCCGAGACGGGCCGCCAGAACATCGCGGCCACCCAGCTGCCCGTGTCGGATCTGCGCGACTGCCTGCCCGCAGGCGATGCGCTCTGCTTCGAGCTGGTGGCCCTCAACGAGACGGAGAACGTGCTGCCGCTGGGGCGGGCCTCGCACAACGCTTTCGTCATCAATGACGCCACCGTCTCGCGCGAGCACCTGGTGCTGCGCACCGGTCCGTATGGGCAGTGGATGGTCGAGGCCGTGTCCAAGTCCAGCCCCGTGAAGCTCGACGGCGTGGAGCTGAAGCCCGGCCACCCCGTGCCGCTCGTGCCCGGTGCGCGGCTCGAGCTGGGAGACGTGCGGCTGACCTTCTATGACGCGGCCGGCTTCTACTCCCGCATCGACCGGCTCGGCGCCAGCCTCACCGCCAAGGCCGAGAGCGCGCAAGCCACGTAGCCGCAAAGCCAGGGAGGGCCTCGCGAGGAGCCCTCCTCGCAAGCAGCCCGGGCCTACCGCCCGGGAATGGTCCCCAGAGTGGCCGGCCGCGGCTCGGGCGCGGTGACGGCGTAGATGACGCCTCCCGCCACGAGCGCCGTCGCCGCTCCCACTCCCGCCCACAGCCACCACTTGCGAGTCACCGGCTGCTGGACCTCCGGAGCCGGAGCGCTGGGCATCGCGGCGGGAGGCAGGGTGTTCTGCTCCACCACCATCGAGCGGGACGGGCGGATATCCAGCGGCCTCTTTGCCGCGGCGGGCTTCACTCCATCGCGCAGCTCGGCCGACTTGGCGGAAGCAGCCTCGGGGCGATCCTTCGGCGTGGCCTTCGCGCTGGCCACGGACTTGCCGGCCGCGGCGCGGCTCGCGGTCTGCTGCCGGGCCTTGGAGTCCATCTCCGCGATCAGATCCTTCACCATCGCCGCGTTGGCGGGCTCCTTCTCGGAGAGGGACAGGTAGCGCCGGTAGGCGGAGGCCGCCTGGGAGAAATTTCCGAGCTGCCGGTGGCACTGCGCCACGTTGAAGAGGAAGCCCGGCAGCGGTGCCAACTCGTAGGCAGCCTCGAAGAACTTCAGCGCCTCGCGGAACTTGCTCTGCTCATAGGCGGCGTTGCCCTCGCTGAACTTCACGCGTGCCTGCGCCTTGGCCTCGCTGGTGAGCTCGGCACCCACCGCGGGCCCCGGCACCAGCGTGCACAGCGCGGCCAGCAGGGTGGCCAACCACCAGCGCTCACTGCGCGAACGGATCGATGAGCTCATCGCGCTTCACCTCCTTGCGCGGGGCTGCCTTGACCGAAGTGGGAGCCGAGGGAGTCGGCTTCGCCTTGGCCAGGGGAACTTCGATGACAGAGGGCGAGTCCAACCGCACCTCGCGCTCCAGGGACACATAGCCCGCCAGCTCCACGCGCAGCCCCAGCGGGGCCTGCGAGCGCGGCAGCTCCTTCACCAGTGGCGTGACGCCGAGCGCCTCTCCCGTGTCCGCGCGGACCACCTTCGCACCCGCAGGCACCGTGCGCACCGTGAGTGTCACCGGGGCCAGCGCCACCGGGGCTGGGGCCTCCGAGGCCAGGGCCGCCACGGGCACCTCGTCCTTGTGCAACACCCGATCCAGGGCTCTCCACGTGAGCGCGCCGGCCAGCATCGCCACAGCCATGCTGCCCACCAGGAGGGGCAGGCGCGGGCGCAGCCACCACAGCTCCGGCATCCGCGTGCGCTGGGTGGGGATGTCCTCCTCCTCGTCGTCGAGGGGAGCAAGGGACGCCTTCGCCGTCAGCGTCAGCAGCGCCGTCGTCACCTCTTCGAGCGACTGCGGCCGGGCCTCGGGCTCCTTGGCCAGGCAGCGCAGCACCAGCTCCGCCAGCGCCCGGGGCATCAGCTCACCCGAGGCCAGCCGCTCGGGCAGCGGCGGTGGCGCCTGGGTGATGATCTGCACCACGAGCTGGCCGAACGCAGGGGCCTGGAACGGCGGCCGCCCTGCCAGCATCTCGTAGAGGAGGTTGCCCACCGCGTAGATGTCGGCGCGCTGATCCACCGGCAGGCCTGCGGCCTGCTCGGGCGCCATGTACGTGGGCGTACCGATGATGGTGCCGTCGAGGGTGTTGCCAGTGCCCTCGGAGGTGAGGATCTTCGCCACGCCGAAGTCCAGCACCTTCACGAAGTCCTTCTGGCCCCCGCGGTTCATGACGAAGAGGTTGTCCGGCTTCACATCCCGGTGCACCACCCCGAGCCTGTGGGCCGCACCGAGCGCCGCGCACACCTGCACGCCGATGCGCTGGATGCGCTCCAGCGTCAGCGGCTGCTCCTTCATGACCTCCGCGAGGCTCTGGCCTCGCAGCAGCTCCATCACGCAGTAGACGTGGCCGCGCTCCAGGTCCTCGACGAAGTCGAAGATCTCCACGATGTGCTCGTGGTTGATCTGGTTGACGGAGCGGGCCTCCTGGAAGAAGCGCCGGACGAAGCTGATGTCCCGGGCGTGCTGAGGGCGGAGCACCTTGAGCGCCACCTGCCGTCCCAGCCGCACATGGCGGGCTTGGAAGACCTGCCCCATGGAGCCTTCGCCCAGGAGCCGCTCGAGCTGGTAATTGCCCAGCACTTCACCTGCCTGGGCTTCTTGAACGCTCCGCATCGCGTCACCTGGGGAGGCCACGCTGGACAACACGGTCTGCGCAATAGGGTCTTCGCCACCCATGGGAGGCTAAAATCGCCACGGTTGGGCGATCCGGCAACCCGATCAGCACTCCAATTTCTCATGGAGAGGAAATAGTGCGCCCCGAGCGTCCTCCGTCAGACACCTACATGCCCGGCATGGACATTTCACCCGGGGCTCAGGCCGATGGCTCGGCGCCCGTGGAACACACCCACCCACGCGGGCGCGTCGACTCCGAGCCCTAGCGGCAGGGGCCGTCGCTCACATCGTCCACCACGCCATTACAGTCGTCGTCCAGCTTGTTGCACTGCTCCGGCTCGGGCTTGCAGCAGTACTTGCGTCCGTCCGCCAGCGACACGCACACGTGCGGAGCCCCACCGCAGTCCGAGGCATCCTCGCAGGCGTAGGGCAGCTCATCCGGGAAGTCGACGGCACAGCCCGAGGTGGTGCCGAACAACACGCCGCACAGCACCAGGGCCAGGGAGAGATATGTAGCCTTCATGATCAGAAGCTTCCGCCAACGAGGAGATGGATCGAGGTGCTGGCGCCAGGGGTAGTGCCGGAAACCACGCTCGGAGTTCCCTTCGCGGGCTCACTCCGGGTGGGCATGATGAAGAGCCACAGCGCGCTGGCACCCGCCACCGCGGCGCCTCCGCTGACCAGGGCCGTGGAGAGGTTGGCCTTGTCACGCCCCTGCAGGCGCTCGGCCCGGGTGATGTCCGCGATGCCGTTGCCATCCGCATCCGGGGCCCGGTCGGCGATCTTCTTGGCCTGCATCCCCACCATGACGCCCGCCCCCATCGCAATCACGCCCAGCACCATCGTGTAGAGCGCGGGCCGGCGGAACACGGTGGACTTCGAGGACCCCTCGTTCCTCTTCGTCGCTCCCGCAGCCACCTCCGTGGGGCTGTCCGGCGCCGGACCCGACGCCTCCAGGTAGACGCTCACCGGGTTCTTCTCGCCCGGCTTGAGGGTGAGGGTCTTCGAGTACGGGGCCATTTCATCCGCCTCGACGATGAGGTTGACCTCGCCCGGCGCCACGCGCGCCTCGACGTTGCCCACGCCCAGCGTCCTGTCGCCCAGGCGCACCACCGCCTGCGGCACGTTCACCTTCACCTGGAGGATGGCGCGCGGCTTGGCCAGCTCCCGGACTTTGCGCGCCAGCAGATCGGCGCCCGCCTTCTGGAACTTCGCATCCCTCGGCGAGCGGCCCGACACGGAGTCCGTCTCCACCTTGTTGTGGTCCCGATCGAAGACCCACAGCCGCAGCGTCCACCCGTCATCCTCCAGCGCCAGGCGCGTGGTGACGAGCAGGTCCGCCTCGAGCGACTCCGCGGGCCCGGCCATGCACGAGGCCTCCCCGCAGCGCAGCGCCGCCGCGTAGTCGTTCCCCAGCTTCTCGCGCACCTCTTTCAGCGGAGCGGTCAGCACCCACTTGTCGTTGGTCCGGACGGCGACGTAGAGCGCCTTCAGCCAGCGAGGCGCCAGCGCCGCCCCGGCCCGCTCCGGCGTGTCGAGCCCCAGCAGCACCACGCGCGGCAGCAACTCCGCGCCGGCGGTGTCTCCGCTCAGGTCCAGGCCGATGGGTCCGGGCTGCTCCTCCCCGGTGGAGGTGTCTTGCTCCTGGGAGGTGTCACCTCCCGAGAGATCCAATCCCATCCCACCCTGGTCTTGCTGAGCGAGGGCGGGGGGGGCGGCCAGTGCGAGCACGAGCAGGGCGAGGAGAGGGACGCCGGAGGTACGCATGCCCTCTGTTCTACCCCGCCGCGCCCTTCCAAGGAATTACCCAACGGGCAGGTTATGCACCTCGCGAGGCCAGGAAGCGCGCCAGGGCTTGCGCCTTGGGGATCAAAGTATCCACCTCGATGTACTCCTCCACGGTGTGGAAGCCCTTGCCCCGGGGGCCCAGCCCATCAATGGAGGGGATCCCCATCCCGGACGAGGTGCTGGCATCCGAGCCTCCGCCGATCAGCGGGGCCTCGGCAGTGCCCAGGCCGGAGACGTGGGCGCAGGCCCCATACGCCCCCATCAGCGCCGCGGACGCCTCGGAGCGCTCCAGCGGCTCGCGGGATACCCCCCCGGTCAGCTCGATGCGCGTGCCGGGAATACCTGCGGCGGCCTGGGCCCCGGCCTCGTGGAAGCGCTGCAGCAGCTCCTCGCCCTCCTTGCGCGTACAGAAGCGCAGGTCCACATCCGCCTCGGCCTGGTCCGGCACCGTGTTCTTCCCCTGCCCTCCCACCACCCGGCCCACATTGACGGTCAAACCTCGTGGGTAGTCCGTCAGCTGCTGCACCCCATCAATGAACCGAGCCAGGGCCCACAGCGCATTGGCCCCCTCCTGGTGGGCATTGCCCGCGTGGGCGGCCCGGCCATGTGCGATGGCCTTCACCGCACCGGTGCCCTTGCGCCGGGTGATGATGGCGTCTCCCATCCGGCCGGACTCGAAGACGAGGCAGGCCTGGGCGCCGCCAATGGCGTTGCGGATCACATTCGCCCCCTCGGGCGAGCCCACCTCCTCGTCGGACACCACCACCACCCGCAGCGGTGGAATCGCGTCCAGACCTCCCGAGGCGGCCAGCGCCTTGAGGGCCCAGGCGATGACGACGAGCCCGCCCTTCATGTCCAGCACCCCGGGGCCCCGGCGCAGCGCGCCATCCTTCCGGTAGCCCTCGAACTTGCCCGGCGGGAAGACGGTATCCAGGTGTCCCACCAAAGCGATGGGCGCCACCCCCTCCTTACCGCGAGAGCGGAACACGAGGTGATCCGCATACCGGCGGCTGAACACCACCTCCGCGAAGAGGCCCGGCAGGGCCAGCACGTCCCGCAGGAGCGCACCGACCTTGCGGCCTCCCTCGGGGTTCTCCGTGAAGGAGTTCACCTCGACCAGTGCCGCCAGCGCCTCCTCCATCTCCCCCAGCCGGCCCGACAACCAAGCGGCCGCTGCCTCACTCAGCTCGCTCATGCGCCCTCCCCCGGCAAGGCCCATGCCCCCGGTCCCTTGGGCATACGCCAGGCAGCCCATCAGGGAAAAGGCCCCGTGTGGTCGCTCCCCCGGCACCCGACACACGCACCGCCATCGCCCGCAAGCTTGCCGGGCGCGCCCACGCTCCGCATCCCTCCCTTACAAGGGAGGAAGACGAATGGCAGACAAGCTCTGGATTCTGGTGGGCAACGCGAGCCGCATGCGGCTGTTCTCGGCGGATGAGCGTGGCGATGACTGGCAGCTCCGGGAGGAGTTCCGCCACGACGAGAGCCGCGCGCACAACGGGGACTTGAAGGAGCAGCGGGACAATCCCAACGGAGGCACCCTCCACGGCCCGAATGAAGAGACAGAGCCGGATGCGCGGCAAGAGCTGGAGCACGAACGGTTCGCCCGGGAGTTGGCCGGCCGCCTGGAGCGCGGGGTGGACAGTCATACCTTCGAGCGCCTGATTATCGCGGCTCCTCCCACCTTCCTCGGCCGGCTGCGCAAGGCATTGAGCAAGCGCGTCCTGCAGAGGTTGGTGCTGGATCTGGATGCGGACTACTCCAACGTGCCGGCCCGCGAGCTGCCCAACCGCGTTCCTGTAATCTAGGGAGGGCTAGCAGGGAGAGACCTGGGCTCTGCTACGCTCCGGGGCTCCACGTGGAGTCCCGGACCCATGCCGGGGGCGGACCTGCCACCGCCCCCCGCGCCTGAGCACCATGAAACTCCCTCACCTTGGCACCCTCAAGCTACGCGGGCACCTGACGCTCTACTGCAGCCTGGTAGCCGCGGTGCCACTGCTCGCCTTTGCCTGGATCGAGTCCACCGAGTTCCATCGGTGGATGAAGCAGCAGGTCCAGGACTCCCTGGAGCGAGAGGCGGCGGGCCTCAAGGATCTCATCGAAGCCACGCTGGTGGAGCGCGAGGCGGACGTGCGCACCTGGACGGAGGATCACGCCCTGCGCGAGGCGATGGAGCGCAACGACTCCGCCCGGAGCGACCTGGAGCTCGCTTCCTTCCTGCGCCGCTCGCCCACCTTCCGAGGGCTGGTGCTCTTCAACGTGGAAGGCCAGGCCATCGCCTCCAGTCCTCCCGAGCTGCGCGCCGCCTTCGAGGGCCGCGAGCTGAAGGTGCTCGCCACCCCGTGGTTCCGCTCCGCCCAGGAGGAGCAGGTGACGAGCGAGGGGTTCACGGCCGCGGAGGATGCGGCCTTCCATGGGCGGGTGCTGCCCCTGGCCCTGCCCGTCTACGGTGTCACCGAGCCCCGCAAGCTCGGCGTGCTGCTGGCCGCGTATGACTGGGAGCGGCTCGGCAAGGTGGTAGAGCCCGCGCTGGCCCGCGCCCGGAGGCGCGCCCAGAGCAGCTTCGCGCTCGAGGTGCGGCGGCCAGACGGCACGCTGCTCTTCAACTCGAAGGCCGGGGCCGCCCGCCAGGGAGTGAGGCTGGTGACCGTCGAGGTGACCAACGGCACCGAGCTCCGGGACGTGGGAGACGGCTGGCGGTTCGTGGCCAGCGTGGATCCCTCCGAGGCGTACCGCATGCTGACCCGGGCGGATGTGCTGGGAATTGGGCTGGCGGCGGTATTCGCGGCGGTGGCGGCGGGGGGCTCTTTCCTGTTGGCCCGGCGCATCACCCGCCCCCTGCGCGCCTTGAGCGAGATGGTGGCCCGCATCGTCCAGCAGGGGGACTTGACCGTGCCGCTGCC
The DNA here is from genome assembly GCF_000737315.1 of Hyalangium minutum. Classification (GTDB taxonomy): domain Bacteria; phylum Myxococcota; class Myxococcia; order Myxococcales; family Myxococcaceae; genus Hyalangium; species Hyalangium minutum. Next base: position 289,003 of record NZ_JMCB01000002.1, on the reverse strand, counting down.
GTCGAGCCACCGGAGGGATGAGGTGGGAGACCTGGCGAACGCCTTCGCGAAGATGGTGGAGCACCTGCGCGGGACGACGGCGGGACTCCAGCACGGCATGCGAGTGCTCAAGGACACCGTGTCCGAGTTGCAGCAGGCCAACCGCCAGCAGGAGCGGAACATCGCCCGCCAGGCCGCCGCGCTCCAGCAGACGCAGGTGACGGCGCAGGAGATCCGGCAGTCCTCGCTGGTGGCCGCGGAGAAGGCGGACATGGTGCTGAACGTGGCCGAGCGCGCCGAGGAGGTGGGCCGCCTGGGCGAGGCCGCGCTCGCCGGAGGCCTGGGAGGCTTCGAGGAGCTGCGCGTCCAGGTGGAGCAGATGGCCCTGCGAATCGCCCAGCTCAGCGAGCGCAGCCAGCAGATCGGCGGGATTACGCAGACGGTGAAAGAGCTGGCGGATCAGTCCAACATGCTGGCGCTCAACGCGGCCATCGAGGCGGTGCGCAGCGGAGAGCACGGCAAGGGCTTCTCGGTGGTGGCGCGGGAGATCCGCTCGCTGGCGGATCAGTCCATCCAGGCCACCGAGCGCGTGCGGGACATCCTCGGCGACATCAGCCAGGCCATGCTCTCGGCGGCGAAGATGACAGAGCTGGGCTACATGCGCATGGAAGAGGGCCTGGAGCAGGTGCGCGCCAGCGGCAGCAACCTCCGGGAGCTGACCACCATCACCCAGGACAACTCGGCGGCGGTGCGGCAGATCGCCGCCTCGGTGAGCCAGCAGAACGCGGGCATCGCGCAGATCTTCGGCGCGGTGACGGACCTGTCCGCGATGATGAACGAGACGGTGCTCAGCCTGCAGGCCACCACCAAGGCCACGCACGCGCTGCAAGAGGTGTCCGAGCAGATGCAGCAGGTGGCGCGCAGCTACCGCATCTCGTAGAAGTGGCCCATGACTCCGCCACGAGCGATCATCCTCGATCTGGGCAACGTCCTCGTGTTCCACGACAACGCGCGATTGTTCCTGCGGCTGGGGCAGCGCGTGGGGCTCTCGGGACCGGAGGTAGCGCAGCGGCTCACGGGCGCGGGCTGGACGGCGGCCAACCGGGGCTTGCTGGACGCAGAGGGCATCCGCCGGGACGTGTGCACCTCGCTCGGGGTGGAGGTGCCCATGGAGGAGTTCTTCCCGCTGTGGAACTGCCACTTCACCGTGCACGCGTCGGTGCTGCCCCGCGTGGAGGGGCTGGTGGGGCGGGTGAAGCTGGCGCTGCTGTCCAACACCAACAAGCTCCACATGGCGTACCTGCGGCCCCAGCTGCCCCTGCTCGAGCGCTTCGACGCAGTGCTGCTCAGCTGTGAGGAGGGGCACGTGAAGCCGGAGCCCACCTTCTACCAGCTCGCCCTGGAGCGCCTGGGCTGCGCGCCCCACGAAGCCGCCTTCTTCGATGACCTGCCCGAGTTCGTCGAGGCCGCGAACGCGCTCGGCATCCGCGGCCACGTCTTCACGGACGCGCCGGCTTTCGACGCGCAACTGAAGGCGCTCGGGCTGTAGCGCGCGGCTACAGGTAGCGCTTGACGGGCGGCTCCTTGAGCGCGGCCTCGGTCCACGTCTTGAGCGCGGGCAGATTCAGCACGGCGTCGCGGTAGGCTTGGCCCACGGCGTCCAGCTCCACCTCATACGTGACGAAGCGGGTGACGACGGGAGCATAGAAGGCGTCCGCGATGGTGAAGTGCCCGAAGAGGAACGGCCCGCCCTGGCCAAAGCGCGAGCGGCAGTCATTCCAGAGCGCCTGAATGCGAGCGATGTCCTCGGCCACGCCGGGGGCACGCCCCTTGCCCGGCTTCCGGGCGCGGATGTCCATCGTCATGTTCTGCCGCAGGTTGGAGAAGCTGGAGTGCATCTCCGCCACCACCGAGCGCGCGATGGCGCGGGCCTGCTTGTCCTCGGGCCACAGCTTCGCCTGGGGGAAGGTCTCCGCCAGGTACTCGCAGATGGCCAGTGAGTCCCAGATGGAGAGCGCGCCGTGGCGCAGCACGGGCACCCGCCCGCTGGGCGTGTACTCGGCGATCTTCGCGGCGGTATCGGGCTCATCCAGCGCAATCACCACCTCGCGGAAGGGCTGGCCAGTATGGGCCAGCGCGAGGTACGGCCGCAGCGACCAGGACGAGTAGTTCTTCGAGCCAACGACGAGCGTAAGTTCGGACATGGCCGAACCCTACCGCTCGCGCGTGGGCGTTCAACCCCCTGGACGCAGCGGAGCGAAGAGCGAGCGGACGCGGGCGAAGATGGCCGGGCGCGGATTCTGGGCGCGCGGCTCGACGCGGAACACGGCCACGGGGAGGCGAATATTCTTGAGCTCGGCGCGCCCCAGCCGCACGGCGTACGTCGACGGATGACCTTCCACCTCACGGGCCACCGGCTCGCTGACATAGAGGGCGCCAGGCCGGGCGAGCGACTCGATGCGGGCGGCCAGGTTCACGCCCTCGCCGAAGACGTCTCCCTCTTGGTGCATCACCGGGCCCAGGTGAGCGCCCATGCGCAGCTCCAGCTGGCGCTCCGGAGACGCCAGCCGGTTGCGCTCGGCCGCAGCCTGCTGCAAGGCCAGCCCGAAGCGCACGGCGGACAGCCCGCGATCGAACTCGAGCAGGAAGCCATCCTCCAGCATCTTCACTTCGCGTCCGCCCTGACGGGGCAGCAGCTCCCGGACGAGCCGGCCATGCTCCTCGCGCAGTTCCTGCTCCAGCACCTCATCCTGAGGCGCATTCGGACCAGCCACCGCCACCGCCGTGAACATCAGGGCGACGACCTTATGGGTCTTGGGTTGCGGTTCCTCCACCATGACAAAGCCTTCCTCCCCCCGCGACCGGGCGGAGATGTTAGCGCATGAACAGATGTAGTTCCCAACCGGGCCAGGAGCTGTTGAGCTCCATCAGGGTTGATCATGATTGACGCAGCGCACAACCCCCTGCGTCTTGCGCTTGACACACAAAACACCGGCCCTGCCCCCCAGCGCGGAGCACCCGTCAAGTGTGTGACACGCCCCCATACGGGAGCTGCCCCCTCACGGGGCCTGGGCGGCGCGCAGCTCCTCCACGAGCCGCTGGGCACCATAGAGGTGCTCGAGCCCGGCGAGGATTCCCACGCCCGTCACGGCCACGGCGCGGTTCGTCTCCGGCACGTAGGCATACCGTCCTCCGAGTGAGTGCAGATTTCCGTCGAAGATGAGTCCCACCACGTGCCCGTCCTTGTTCACCATGGGGGAGCCCGAGTTGCCGCCGATGATGTCGTTGGTAGTGGCCATGTCGAGCGGGGTCTCCGGCGGCACCTTGCCCCGGGCCGCGAGCCACGTGTCGGGCAGCTTGAAGGGATCCTTGCCGGTGTGGCGCTCCCACGCGCCGCCGAAGGTGGTGAAGGGCGCCACGGCGCGGCCATTCTCCTGCCAGCCCTTCACCGCGCCGTAATTGAGCCGCAGGGTGAAGGTGGCATCCGGGTAGCCGCTGGTGCCGTACACGGCGAGCCGCGCCTGGGCGAGCCGCTCGCCGTTGCGCTTGAGCACGGCCTCCACCGTGTCCTCGTAGCGCTTGCGCACCGCGCGGGCCTCGGTGTCCACCTTGCGCGCCAGGACGATCATCGGATCCTGCGAGGCCTCCACCGCGGCCTTGCCTCCCTCCAGCAGCGACTGGCGCACCTTCACGTCCTGCAGCTTCGTGCCCGTCACCAGCGCACGCGCCAGATCCGCCGGGGACTCGCGGCCGAGCACGGCCTTGACGAAGGAGTCGTCCGCGCCCAGCGTCTCGCGGAGCCGGTTGAGGCCGAAGGTCAGCGTGGCCACCTCCAGGTCCTGGGGGATGGGGGCCTCGCGCAGCAGTTGCTGGCGCAGGGCGGGGAGCTGCCCCTCGGTGTACTCGCGCAGGCGCTCCGCGTTGGGCTTGGGCAGCTCGTCGGCGGCGCGCACCAGCTGGCGGGCGAGGGTGAAGAGCTCGGACTGGAAGCCATCGCCCGCCTCCTTCAGCCGGTACTCGGGCAGCAGGGGGCGGTAGAGCTCGAGCGCCTGCGTCACCTCGTCCCAGGCCCCGGCGGTGGAGGCCTTCAGCTTCGGGTGGGCCAGCACCTTCGCCCGCAGCTCCGCCTCCGCCTTGCGCTTCTGCGCCAGCAGCGACGAATCCGCCAGCGCCTGGTGCCGGCCGCGCAGCGCCTTGAGGCCGTTCTCCACCGAGCGCAGGTGCGAGCGGGTGATGCGCAGCCGCTCCGGCGAGCCCTGGGAGAACTCGCGCAGCATGCCGCGCAGCTCCGAGAGGTACAGCAAGGTGTAAGGCAGCGCCACGTCGCGCTGGAACTCCAGCTCCGCCACGCTGCCCTTGCGCTCGGTGCCACCGGGATGGCCGGAGACGAAGACAAGCTCTCCTTCCTTCACGCCCTGCTTCGCCCACGGCAGGTAGTGGGGCGTCTTGGCCGGCTGGCCGTTCTCCCAGACACGCACGAAGGCCACATCGAAGCCATAGCGGGGGAAGTTGAAGTTGTCCGGGTCGCCGCCAAAGCTGGCCATGGGGAACTCGGGCGCGAAGGCCAGGCGCACGTCCTGGAAGCGGCGGTACTTATAGAGGTGGTACTTGCCGCCGTTGTAGAGCGTCACCACGTCGCAGCGCACGTCTGGGCCGGTGGCGCACTCGGTCTCCACCTTCGTCATCTCCGCCTTCAGGGCGGTGTTGAACGGCGCGCCCGAGAGCCCCTTCGTCGCGGTGTTCATCCGCGCGGTGACGTCCGTCATCTCCACGAGCTGGTTGGCCTCCACCTTGGGGCAGCGCAGCTCGGACTGGGACTCGGGGGCGAAGAAGCCGGTGGCCAGCAGGTCCTTCTGGGGGGAGGACAGGTCCTCGACGCAGCTGCGGATGCAGTGGTGGTTGGTCATCACCAAGCCGTTGGGCGAGACGAAGCTGGCCGAGCACCCACCCGCGAGCCGGACCGAGCCCAGGCGCACCGAGTCCAGCCACGCCTGCGTCGGGGCGAAGCCGTAGGCTTTCTTGACGGCCTCGGAGGGAAAGGCGTCATAGGTCCACATCCCCTCCTCCGCGCGGGAGGGGAGGCACAGGAGCAGTCCGAGGGCGAGCAGGAAGCGATGCACGTGTAGGCGTCCTTGCGTGAATGAAGGAAGGGCCGTTCTTTCCCGAGAAGGAGCCCCCGTCAATAAGCAGCCGGCCGAGCAATGGGCTTGAGTCAGGAGCCAAGAGGCCGGTAGGTGGAAGGGAATGCCTGTGAAGCACCACATCTATCTGGTTCCGGGGTTCTTCGGCTTCACCAACCTGGGCGAGCTGGTCTACTTCGGCCACGTCCGGGACTTCCTGAAGGCGGAGTTCGCCCGGCGGGGAATCGAGGCCGAGGTGGTGGCCATCCTCTCCCACCCCACGGCCTCCATCCGGCAGCGGGCGGCGGATCTGCTACGGGGCGTGCAGGAGACCATCAGCGGGGACGATGGGCCCGTGCACCTGGTGGGGCACTCCACGGGGGGGCTGGACGCGCGGCTGTTCGTGAGCCCGGGGGCGTCCCTGCGGGAAGGGCTGGACCTGGAGCCGTATGCGCGCCGGGTCCGCTCGGTGGTGACGGTGTCCACGCCGCATGCGGGCACGCCGCTGGCGTCCTTCTTCCTGGGGCTGTTCGGGCAGCAGATCCTGAAGCTGCTGTCGCTGTTCACCGTGTACGTGCTGCGCTTCGGGCGGCTGCCGCTGAAGGTGGCGTTCCGGCTGGGGCACCTGCTGTCGCGGGCGGATGATCAGCTCGGGTGGAAGCAGACGATTTTGGACCAGCTGTTCGATCAGCTGCTGGGGGACTTCTCGGCGGACCGGCGCGAGGCGGTGTCTCGCTTCCTGGGCGACGTGGGGAAGGACACCTCGCTCATTCCGCAGCTCACCCCGGAGGGGATCGACCTGTTCAACGCGGGCTGCGAGGACCGGCCGGGGGTGCGCTACGGCTCGGTGGTGACGCAGGCCCGGCAGCCCTCACTGCGAACGCGCCTGTCCGCGGGGCTGGATCCGTACGCGCAGATCACCCACACCGTGTACGCGTTCCTGTACGGGCAGACGCACCGGATGCCGCTGAACAAGACGCCGCTGCACACGGCGGAGCAGACGGCGGCGCTCATCGAGGCTTATGGAGCGCTACCGGCGCCCCAGGCGTGCGATGGCGTGGTGCCGACGCGCTCGCAGGTGTTCGGCAAGGTGATTGGGGCGGTCCGGGCGGACCACCTGGATGCGATTGGGCACTTCGATCAGCCCACGCACCAGCCGCCGCACGTGGACTGGCTGATCTCGGGCTCGGGCTTCCGGCGGCCTCAGTTCGAGAAGCTGTGGAAGGACGTGACGGACTTCATGCTGGAAGAGCCGCGCTGAGACTGGGGACGCGTGCAGGCCCTACTTCGAGGGCCCGCCAACGACACCTCTCACCGTGTGCACCGCGGCGTCGACCTCCGAGAGGATCCGGCGCGCGTGCTGGAGGAACGCCTCGCCCGCGGGGAGCAGGCGCATGCCTCGGGGGGTGCGCTCGAAGAGCGGGGCGCCGAGCTCATCTTCGAGCGCGAGGATGTGACGGCTGAGCGGGGGCTGGGTGAGGTGCAGCCGGTGCGCGGCTCGCCCCACATGGCCCTCCTCGGCCACCGCTACGAAGGACTGGATCTGCGTCAGGCTCACGGCGGAGAGGATACCTCAGGAGCGGAGGGCGACTCCATGCCGAGACAGCATTGGACGCTGCGGCGGGGCACGTGCACCTTGCCCGGCCATGGGGATTCCGCTCTTCAAAGGGACCGAGATCGAACACTTGCGCCTGGCTGGCCAGGCAGCAGCCGGGACACTGGCACATGTCGCGGCGCGTCTGGCGCCCGGCATCTCCACGGCGGACATCGACGCGTGGGTGCGGGAGGACACGGCACGGCGAGGGGGAACGCCCAGCCAGCTGGGCTACCACGGGTTTCCCGCGACGGTGTGTACCAGCCGAAACCAGGTGGTCTGCCACGGAATCCCTCGCGCGGACGAGCGGCTCATGCCGGGGGACATCATCAACGTGGATGTGACGACGTGCCTGAACGGGTTTCACGGAGACACCTCGGCCACGTTCTTCATCGGCGAGGTGTCTGCGGAGGCCAGGCACGTGGTGGACGTGGCGCGCCGGTGCCGGGATGCGGGCATCGCGGTGGTCCGTCATGGCGCGAAGCTGGGGGACATTGGCGCGGCCATCGAGGAGCTGGCGCGGAAGGAAGGCTGCAGCGTGGTGCACGAGTTCGGGGGGCACGGCATCGGCCGCCAGATGCACGGTCCTCCTCACGTGCCTCACGTGGGCAAGCGGGGAACCGGTATCACCCTGCGCTCGGGGATGGTGCTCACCATCGAGCCCATGGTGAACCAGGGGCGTCCGGACATCCGGATCCTGCCGGACAAGTGGACGGTGGTGACGGAGGACGGGAGCCTCTCCGCTCAGTTCGAGCACACAGTCCTCGTGACACGCGAGGGCTGCGAGGTGCTGACCTTGGGAGCCGGGTGACGGGCTCTACGCGCCTCGCACGGGCAGCTCGCGGAAGGTGATGTCGTGCTCGAAGCCTAGGCGCTGGACTGCCTCCACGAAGCTCTCGGTACCGATGATCAGTGTCCCCTCGGCCCGGATCAGATCCAAGTCTTGCGGCAACGTGGCCGCGTCCAGAATGGGCTGCTCCGGCATCTTCACGGATTCGCGCGAGCATCCACACTTTGGACAAGGCGGCGATAGTTCCGGCAAGCAATCTGGGTGAAGTTTGCCCAGAGATGGCAGTTCCATCTCCAGCAACTCCGGTGGGTTCTTCTTGCGGAAGCGCAGCGCTGCGCGGCATCCCTTCAGCCCCCGCAGACCCTCCGCCTGCAATCGCGCCAGTGGCTCAGGCCTCATCAACAGTTCCCACGCGAACGCCAAGACAAGCGGGCCAAACTCCCCCTGGGCAGAGCCATTCAAAGGACCGAACTTGGTTCCTGGTCTGAGTGGAACTCCTGGGGGTGCTAACGGGCGCACCTGCTCGAGCAGCCGTTCGAACTCCGTATAATCCTCCTCTACCCGCGCAGAGTACTTCTGCTGCTCATGCGCTGGCAGGTGCGACAGGTCCACCGAGGGATAGGCATATCCGGTCCATGCACTGGTCCTATGGCACACCGGGCAATGCACGCCGGGCAAACCCCACTTGTGCCCATAGGAGTAGTAGCCCGAGTAGCGCGGGGAGGGGACCGGCTCTAACAAGTAGAATCTCATGACCTCTCAGTACCCCAGAGGTAGTGGTGGCGGTTGTTTCCAATACGGCATCACCGGACCGAACAGCTCAAACTCGTAGATGAGTTTTCCGGCGTGCCGGTAGATCTCCTCCTTCGGTGGTGGGATGAGTTGAGCTCTGATGAACTTGTCCCACTCCGCATTCCAGGGTCCCCCTTTGGCTCCCCGATGGATGCTCCGGTGCTTCTCCACCGCCAGAGGGATGACGTACTCGTCGATGTCGATTCCTCTACCGGTAAACCACTCCTTGTACATCTGCGGAAAGATGTGGTGCTTCTCGTGCGGCTTGCGCCGTTCCTTCGCAGCCTCGTCCAGCATCTGCTGCTGGCTGGGCAGCAGCGGTGGCTTGTGTCTCCACGGGATGATGAACACAGGGCGCGAGTCCCGCGGCAACTCCTGCGCGCTGCCCCAGTTGCGCTGGGCTCCTGGCTGCGGGTTGAGCAGCACCGCCACTCCGCCCCGGGCGAGCACCACCCTCCCCGCTGCTGAGTGCTCCATGACTTCCCGGTACCGATACAGCCCGCACTGGTTCCCGGCACATAGCGCCAGCAGGCTGCTCTCGTCCTCGCATGCCTCGCCAAACGAGACGGCTACGCCCTCATCTTCGGTGCCCGCAAGCTCGCTTCCAGACGGTGAAACCGTGGCGCAAGCCACCAGAGCACAGCTCAGCCACAGCCATCGCCACGGCCCAGTGAGTCTGATCATAGGGTGATGAGCCTACCGCTCCTTGCGGCACAGCGACGCTCCCAGCTCGGGAGTGGAGAGCACAGGGCTCAGAGCCTCTTCACCGAGTCCAGGAACCGCACCTCGGTAACAACCGTGCCATCCTCGGCCAGCAGCGTCACGGGCACCCATGCCTCGGCCTTGTCGCCCTTCTGCTTCAGCGCCTCCGCCAGCCCTCCGAACACCTCCGGCGGTGGCTCGCACACCGCGTACACCGTGCTCCGCCCCTGGGCCTTGAAGTCCGCCTCCACCCGCTTCACGAGCGAGCGGTACTCCGAGGGCGGAAACCGCCGCAGGAGCAGCAGTCCCGCCGTCAGCTCCGCCAGCGTCATCTGCACGCCGAAGTAGAGCCCCTTCACATGGTTGCGCGTGCGCCGCTTGAGCGGCACCGACAACCGCGCGCGCGTCTCCGTCACCTCCTCGACCCGGAGGCCCCACCCACCAATGGAGGGAATGATCCGCGGAATCGCCGCGCTCAGCAGCAGGTTTGCCGCGCCAGGTGACAGCTGCCGCAGCCGGTCGATGAGGTCCATGGGTTGCACGGCCCCTCCCTAGGAGTTCCTGTTCCCCCCGTCAACCGGCCCACCGTCTACAGTGCGCCCCCGGAGGCCACAGAATGCAGCCGGATGCGGACGTCATCATCATCGGTGCGGGTGTCGCGGGGCTCACCGCCGCCCGAGCCCTCACCCGGGCCGGAGCCTCGGTCCTCGTGCTCGAAGCCCGCGAGCGCGTCGGAGGCCGCACCCTGAGCCAGCCCGTCGGTGGTGAGGTGGTGGATCTCGGCGGCCAGTGGGTCGGCCCCCATCAGCGCCACGTCCTGCGGATGATCGAGGAGCTGGGCCTCCGACGCTTCTCCCAGTTCCACCACGGCACCAAGGTGCTGGACGTGCGCGGCGAGCGCCGCACCTACCGGGGCAAGATGCCCGCCCTCCCTCTCCTGAGCCTCCTCGACCTCCAGCGCAACATCTGGCGGCTGGATGGACTCGCCCGCCGCGTGCCACTCGAAAGCCCTCACACCGCACCCAAAGCAGCCGAGTGGGACACCCTCACCCTCGAGGCCTGGAAGCAGCGCCACATACCGAGCTGGGGAGCGCGCGCCGCACTGGACATCGCCACCCGCGCCATCTTCGGCGCTGAGCCGAGCGAGCTGTCCTTCCTCCACTTCCTCTTCTACGTCCACTCCAACGGTGGCCTCATGCCGCTCACCGAGATCGAGAACGGCGCCCAAGCCGAGCGCATCCAAGGTGGCGCCCAGAGCATCGCCCTGCGCATCGCCGAGGCCCTCGGCTCGCGCGTGGTGCTCTCCGCGCCCGTGCGCGCCGTGCTCCAGGAGGCCCAGGGCGTGGTGGTGCACGGAGACGGACGAAGCTGGCGCGGCCGGTACGCCGTGGTGGCGGTCCCTCCCGCGCTCGCCGAGCGTATGGACTTCGGCTCGGAGCTGCCCGCCGCACGCCGCCGCGCCCACGCGGACCTTCCCATGGGCAGTGTCATCAAGGTGGTGGCCACCTATGCCCGCCCCTTCTGGCGCGAGGCCGGCTTCTCCGGCGAGGCCGTGAGCGACACAGGCCCCGTGCGGCTGTGCTTCGATGACACGGACGCAACAGGGCATCACCCGGCCCTCGTGGGCTTCTTCCTCGGAGACACGGCGCGGGCTTGGACCGGACGCCCCACGGACGAGCGCCGCCGCGCCGCCCTGGAGAGCTTCGCTCGCTTCTTCGGCCCCCAAGCCCTCGAACCCGCCGCCTACGCGGACCTCGACTGGATTGCCGAGCCTTGGAGCACTGGCTGCTACGTGGGGCTGCCGCGGCCCGGTGCCCTCACGGCGATTGGGGATGCCCTGCGCGCTCCCTGCGGCCGCGTGCACTGGGCCGGAACAGAGACGGCGCTGGAGGGCTGCGGCTACATCGACGGCGCCGTGGAGTCAGGGCAGCGGGCAGCCACGGAGCTTTCCACTCGCCTGCACGCCACCCGCTGAGCACCGGTCCCGCACTTTCCTCCAAGCGCGCCGCTGGGCTCCGTCATATACAAGGCGGTCTCATCGGACACCCAGGAGGGAGTGCCCATGACACCCGCCGCACGAATGGATGGAAAGGTGTGCCTCGTCACGGGGGCCACCAATGGCATCGGACTGGAGGCGGCCAAAGCCCTGGCGGCCCAGGGCGCCACCGTGGTGCTCGCAGGCCGGGACAAGGGACGGCTCGAGACCGCGCTCATCACGGTACGCCACGCCACCCCGGACGCGAAGGTGGAGTCGCTCCAGGCGGACTTCGCCTCCCTGCAGGACGTGCGCGCGCTCGCCGAGGCCTTCAAGGCCCGCTACTCGCGGCTGGACGTGCTGCTCAACAACGCGGGACTCGTCCTGCACGAGCGCCAGGTGACGAAGGATGGCTTCGAGGCCACGTTCGGCATCAACCACCTCGCGCCCTTCCTCCTCACCCACCTTCTGATGGATGTGCTCAAGGCCAGCGGCCCGGCGCGCGTGGTGAACGTCTCCTCCGAGGCGCACCGCTACGGGAAGCTCGACTTCAATGATCTGCAGAGCGAGCGCTCGTACGCGATGATGCGCGTGTACGGCACGTCGAAGCTGGCCAACATCCTCTTCACCCAGGCGCTGGCCCGCAGGCTCCAAGGCACCCAGTTGACGACGAACACCCTTCACCCGGGCGTGGTCCGCACAGGCTTTGGCCAGAACACGCAGGGGTGGATGCGCTTCGCGGTGCAGGCCTTCGCAGCCTTCTTCCTCACCGCGGAGCAGGGCGCACGCACGTCGGTGTACTTGGCGTCCTCGCCCGAAGTCGAGGGAGTGTCCGGTCAGTACTTCATCAAATGCCGCCCGAAGAAGCCTTCCAGCGACGCACGGAATGAGCAGTTCGCGGAGCGGCTCTGGCAGGTGAGCGAGGAGCTCACGGGAGTGAAAGCATGATCGACTTGTACACGTTCGCGACGCCCAATGGCCGCAAGGTCTCCATCGCCCTGGAGGAGCTGAAGCTGCCCTACACCACCCATGTGGTGGACATCTCCAAGGGCGAGCAGTTCAAGCCCGAGTTCCTCGCCATCAACCCGAACAACAAGATCCCCGCCATCGTGGACCACGACGTGCCGGGCGGCCTGAAGGTGTTCGAGTCCGGCGCCATCCTCATCTATCTGGCGGAGAAGACGGGCAAGCTGATGCCCTCGGATGCGGTGCGCAAGGCCGAGGTCCTCCAGTGGCTGATGTTCCAGATGGGCGGCGTGGGCCCGATGTTCGGCCAGGTCAACTACTTCACGCGCATGGCGCCGCAGCCGGTGCCCCTCGCCCTCGAGCGCTACCGCAATGAGTCCAAGCGGCTGCTGGGCGTGATGAATCGCCACCTGAGCAGCCATGACTACTTCGCGGCGGAGTACTCCATCGCGGACGTCGCCCTGTATCCCTGGGTGGCGGCGTTCAAGAACGTCCTGCCGGACGCCTTCGCCTCGCTGTCGGGCGTCGCCCAGTGGCTGGAGCGCGTGGGCGCTCGTCCGGCGGTTCAGAAGGGCATGAAGGTTCCGGACATCCAGCGCTGAAGCGCGGATGTCTCCGGGGAGGCCTCCAGCGAGAGCCTCCTCGGGATGCGTGCCCACCAAGCGGGCAAGCGCAAGCGTGACGGGAATTCCCTGAGAGGTGCCTGGCTCCACGGCCCTGCCGTGCCCACCTCTCTCCAGGAGGTTCTCGTGAGCGAAATCCAAACTGTCCCTGAGTCCCGCCGCTTCCTGAGTGCGCTAGGCCCTGGCCTCGCAGGCGCGCTCTCCGTCACGCTGATCCACGAGGGCGCGCGCCGAGTGCTCTCGCACCCGCCCCGGATGGATGTGCTCGGCAAGCGCTCGCTGAAGAAGGGGCTCCGTTGGTTCGGCGTCCGCCCCAGCCATGGGCGGCGGCTGCACCGGCAGGCCCTGGTGGGCGACATCATCAGCAACTCTCTCTTTTACGCGCTCGTGGCTCTGGGCCGCCCGCGCCGTCCCTACCTGCGCGGCGTGCTTCTCGGAACGCTCGCGGGCGTGGGCGCGGTGCTGCTCCCACCCTTTCTCGGCCTGGGCCGGAGCCCGAGGCGGGCGAAGCGCTCCACCGCGCTGCTCACCGTGGCCTGGTATCTCCTCGGAGGCCTGAGCGCCGCCCGCGCCACCCGCACCGTATGAGCCCGGATCTCACGCGGCTGCCCCTGCGTGGAAAGAAGGACTCCTTCCACGTCGTTGTCGAGTCCCCCCGAGGCTCCACGGTAAAGCTGAAGTACGAACCGGAGCTGGGGATCTTCACCGTGGGCCGCCCGCTGACGCAGGGGCTTCGCTACCCCTTTGACTGGGGCTTCATCCCCAGCACGAAGGGACCGGACGGCGACCCGTTGGATGCGCTGGTTTACTGGGACCTGGCCACATGGCCCGGGGTGGTGATTCCATGCCGCCCGCTCGGCGTGCTCCTCGTGGACGAGAAGAAGAAGCGGGGCAAGGGGCGCGAGCGCAATGACCGGCTCCTCATGGTGCCCGTGGCCGCGCTTCGGGCCGAGCACCTGCGCAACCACGAGGATCTCTCCCGCAGGGAGCGGGACGAGCTGCAGCACTTCTTCCTCACCGTGGTGGCCTTCACGGACAAGGACGCTCGCATCCTGGGCTGGAAGGGTCCCGCGGAAGCAGAGAAGCTGATCCTCGAGCACCAGCTGGGCTGAGCTCCTCCACCGCGAGCATTGGCACGGGCAGCCAGAGCAGCCTCCACCGGCTGCCCCAGCTGTCTTGCCCCACCTTCCCTGCTCAGTTCTGCGGAAGGCGCTCCGGCTGGGCTCCCGGCGCGGACTGGCCACTCTCGGGTACGGCGGGCATCGCGGGCTGCCGCGAGGTGGTCACCTCGATGCGGGTCGCGGTCGGCTCACCGGCCTGGGTGTTGTAGGAGGCACGCACCTGGCTGCCCTCCTCGATGTCCGCGGCGCGGGCCGTGCGGCCATCCACGGTGATCACCGTCCCGGGCTGCACCTGGAGCCGGATCTGCGGCTCGCCGCGGCTGCTGACCAGCACCTCGCGATCATTGACCGTGAGGACCTCGCCGACGATGAGCTGCTCACCCTGCGCCTGGGTGGCGGGACTCGGGGCGGAAGACGCCTGCGCCTGTTGCTGGGCCTGCTCCGTCTGCTGCTGGGCTTGCTGCTGGGCTTGCCGTGCCAACTCCGCCTGCTGCTGACGCTGCGCCTCGAGCGCGTTCTGCTGAGCATGGGCTGCCGTCTGCTCGGCCTGCTCCGTCTGCTGCTGGGCCTGCTGCTGGGCCTGTTGCGCCTCCTTGCCCTCCTTCTGAACCTGAGCCTGGGCCTTCGTCAGGTCCTTCTGGGCCTCCTGCAGATTCCGTTGGGCCTGAGCGGTATCGCGCTGCTCCTCCGAGGCCTTTCGCTGAGCGTCCTTCGCCTGGTTGAAGGCCTGCTCGGACTGCTTCTGGGCCTGCTCCACGGCTTGAGCCGCCGAGACCTGCTCCCCCTGTTTTTGTCCGCTCACTGGACGGCCTTCCTTGCACCCTGCCGTGAGGAGCAAGGCAGCCAGCCCGAGGGACCACCCTCCTGCGCCGATTCTCATGTTCTCTCCTGTCGTGAACGAGACAGAGAAAAGATGGAGAGTCCCTTGCGAGCGCCAACCCGAGCCGCTCGTAGCGCCAGGGCACGCTCTTCCGGCCGCCACCCGAGAAGGCGCTACCGCCCCGCCCGGTTCAGCGGTATCTCCCGAAGCCATGCACGTCTGCGGACTCGACTTCGGAACGAGCAACACGGCGGCGGCCCTGCCGGATGGACGGGTGCTGCCCATCGCCCTGGGGACCTCCGAGCCTCGCCTCTTCCGCTCGGTGCTCTTCTTCCCAGAGGACGAGCGCACCACCCACGCCGGAGAGCAAGCCATCACCCGCTATTTGGAGGACAACGCGGGGCGCTTCATCCAATCGGTGAAGTCCTTCCTGCACAGCCGCTCGTTCCGAGCGACGCAGGTGCACGGCCGCACGTGGACCATCGAGGAGCTGGTGGCAGTGCTGCTGCGCCGGGTGCGAGAGGCCGCCGGCACGCAGCTGGGCAGCCCTCCCGACGCGGTCATGCTGGGACGCCCGGCCCTCTTCTCGCCGGATCCCGAGGCGGACACGCTGGCCGAGCAGCGGCTGCGCAAGGCAGCGGAGCTGGCGGGCTTCACGCACATCCAGTTCCTCATCGAGCCCATCGCCGCGGCGCTCGCCTACGAGGCCCAGCTGTCGCGGGACGAGCTGGTGCTGGTGGCGGACTTCGGCGCGGGCACCACGGACCTGACGCTGATGCGGCTGGGGCCCTCGCGGCGAGGGAAGCTGGACCGCAAGCCGGACGTGGTGGGCTCCACGGGCGTGCGGATCGGCGGTGACCGGTTCGACGCGGAGATCATGCGCCACAAGCTGCTGCCGTGGTTCGGTGCGGGCACCACGTACAAGGTACGAGGCTTCACGGACAAGCGGCTGCCGGTGCCACAGCACGTGATGGCCAAGCTGCTCTCCTGGCACGAGATGTCGTTCGTCCGGGAGAAGTCCACGCAGGAACTGCTGGAGCTGATGCTGGAGTCCAGCGAAAAGCCGGAGACGGCCGAGGCCCTGTACGACCTGGTGATGGAGAACCTGGGCTACCGGCTCTTCCGGGCCATCGAGGCGGTGAAGGTCCGGCTCTCCCAAGCCGAGGAGGCCACGCTGGACTTCGAGGAGGCGCGCATCAACGTGCACGAGCGCATCACCCGCGCCGAGTTCGACACCTTCTGCCAGCCACTGCTCACCGAGCTGGAGCAGGTGACACAGGGGCTGCTGGACCGGTGCCAGGGCGCGGGAGAGATCGACGCGGTGTTCCTCACGGGCGGCTCGTCGCAGATCCCCGCCGTGCGGAAGCTCTACGTGGACCGCTTTGGCGAGGAGCGCGTGAGGACAGCGGACGCCTTCACCTCGGTGGCCGAGGGTCTCGGCCGGGCCTCCGCCGCGCTGCAGAGGCCCGAGCCCGCTGGAGCCTGAGTCAGGGCCCGACGTCGAGCGTGCGCGACAGCCAGTCCACACCGCCCCGGCCATCCCGGGCCACCACGTAGATCGTCACACGCTGGGGCGTGCTGGGCGTGACGTACTGGATGGTGGGCTCGCCGGGCTTGCCATCCACCGGCTCCAGGGAGCGCAGCTGCTTCACCTCACCGTCTCCGGTGGCGAACCAGCTGTAGAAGACCTGCTCCGTCCGAGGCCCGTCCTCCGCCTCGTACTGCTCCAGGCTGCCCTCGGCGAGCTGCGGCCGGAGCACCAGCTCGGTGCTCAGCGGCAGCGGGCCCGCGAGCGGCGCATCGTTCAGGAGGATGTCCGCCATGCGCGGGTTCTGGTTGGGCGTGGCCGTGAGCTTCAGCGTCAGCCGGCGCACGCCCTCTTCCGTACCCTCGGGCGTCTCCGAGCCATCGCTGGCCTTGTAGCCGATGAAGAGCGGCACGCCCTTCTCCAGCACGGCGCGCGTCTGCGGATCATTGAGGTCCAGACTCCCTCCATCTCCCCCGCCCCCGCCCGCCTCGGCGGTTTCCTGGAGGATCTGCTGCACGTTGGGGTCGAGCAGCGACAGCTCGCCCTGAGGCAGCGTTGCGCCATCCTTGCCGGGGCACTCCAGCTCACTGCTGTAGGCATTGCCCGGCCGGCAGAGCGCGAGCGTCACGCCGATGTCGCGCTCGTCCGGAGCCACCGCGAGCGCGCTGAACACCACGGGCGGCGGCAGCGCGGGCGCATCCGGATCGAAGGTGATCTCGGCGGGCTCGGCCTTGATGGCCAGCACGCGGACACGGCGGATCTCCTGCTGGAGCTCGAACTCCGGGCCGCAAGCGGCCACCGCCAGGGACAGGCAGAGAAGAACAGGCGCGCGCATGTCAGAAGCTCCCCTTGGCGCCGAAAATCGGCAGGATGGGCAGGCCCTCCAGGAAGGCCGACTCGGAGTAGTTGTAGTTGTAGAGGAGGCCTTCCTTCGCCGGGTTGTTATAGACGTTGGTCAGGTCCACGTAGAGATCCAGGCTCCACTGGTCGAAGATGAAGTTCTTGTCCACGCGGATGTCCAACTGGTTGAAGTTGGGCAGCCGCTGCGAGTTCACCGGCCCGAACACGGGAATGAAGACATCCGTGTTGTCATCCCTTCGGGCGCCGACGATGGGCGTGAGCGGGTTGCCCGAGGAGAAGCGGAAGCGCGCGCCCACCTCCCAGCCCGCGGGCAGCTTGTAGCTGCCAATCACCGTGAGCACGTGCGTCTGGTCGTTGTCGAACAGGCGCAGCGCCGCGTCCGGCTTGTCCCGCCGCTGGCTCTTGCTGAAGGTATAGGCCACCCACCCGAAGAACCGCTCGGTGAGGGCACGGCGGGCCAGCAGCTCGAAGCCATAGATGCGGCCGGTGCCCGCGTTGGTCAGCCGCTCGGGCACCAACTGCCCGTCCCGCTCCACCAGCCGGTCCGAGCTGACGATGAGGCGGCTCAAGTCATTGTAGAAGAGCTCGCCGCTGATGAAGTACTCAGGGGTGGGCTGCCACTCGGAGCCCACGCTGTACTGGATGGAGCGCTTGGCCTTCAGCTCCGGGTTGCCAAAGGTGCTGTTGGGCTCTTCCTGGGCCGGAGGCCCGTGGTACAGGCCCGCGCCTCCCTTGAGCGTCACCTGCTCCGTGAGCGAGTAGCGCACCGCCAGCCGTGGGTTGAGCGAGCGCTTGTTCACCTTCTGCTCTCCGAAGAGGTAGCTCTCGCTGCGCAGGCCCGGCACCACGAGCAGTTCCTTGAACGGGCGCCAACGCGCCTCGGCCCAGATGCCCGGGTAGTATTGATAGGAGTCCGCGTCCGCGGTGATGATCTCCTCGTTCACCAACGGGCCCGCGGGCTCGCCCTCGCGAGGCGGAGCCTGCACGCGCGCCCTCACGCTGGCGTCGGCGTACTGGATGTCCAACCCAGCAGCCAGGGTGAGCGCCTCGCTGAGGGTGTACTCGGCGGTGGAGCGCAGATCCAAGTCCAGCGCGTTGATGCGCAGGTAGCGATCGCCCAGGGTGAACTCGATCTTCGTGTTGCCCACCATGCCCTGGCTCTCCACGGTGAGCGCGCCGCCCTTGTACTGGTGGCCGAGCCGCAGCTGGTTGAAGCCGGTCGTCACTTCGAAGTCGCCGTTGACGCTCGGGTCCTGGTCCGCGGGCCGGTCGAACACCAGCCCCAGCGTGTCATTGGAGGTGAGCCCCTGGAGAGTGAAGGTGTGCCGCTTGCTGGGTGTCCAGTTCAGCTTCAGCTGGGCGTCGTAGTAGCGCGGGGCCACCTGGATGGAGGGGCCGTCCTCGTTCTCGGGGACCAGCTTGAGCACCAGGTCCACGTAGGAGCGCCGGCCGGCCACGGCGATGCCCAGGTTCTCGGTGATGGGGCCCTCGAGCACGGCGTTGGACTCGACGAGGTTGACGCCCACGGTGCCATGGAAGCGGTCCATCTTCGGGGCGCGGCTGCGCACGTTGATGACGCCGCCGGTGACGTTGCCGAAGTAGGAAGAGAAGTTGCCGGGCAGGTAGTCCAGCGAGTCCAGCAGCTCCGAGTTGTACACGGAGGTCAAGCCACCGAAGTGGTACAGCAGCGGAATGCGCTGCCCGTCGAGGAACACACCCGAGTCATTCGGGCTGGTGCCGCGGATGACGAGCTGGCCGCCGTTGAACGCGGGCCGCGCCACGCCGGGCAGGTTCTGCACCACCTTGAGCGTGTCGCCCTGGGTGCCTGGCACCTTCTGAATCTCGGCCACCTGGAGCGTGGTGCGCGTCACCTCCTTGCGCTCGCGCTCGCTGCGCACCACCGTCTCGAACTGGCTGAAGATGCGCCTCTGGACGTAGTACGTGGCCTGCGTCTCCTGGCCCTCGGCGATGGTCTCCCGGGTGCGGAACCGGTCGTACCCGCTGAGGATGACGAGCACCTCGTGGTTGCCCACGGGGACGCCTCGGAAGGAGAAGCGGCCCTCCTCGTTCGTGCTGGTGGTGAGCTGCAGCTCGGGCAGGGCCACCTCGGCGCCGGCAAGCGGGCGGCGGGTGCCTCGCTCCAGGGCGCGGCCGCTGAAGTTCACCGGGGCCTCCGGAGGCTTCCCGGGCTCGGTGCCCTCAGGTGGGGGTGGGGCGCGCCAGACGAACTGATAGGCGTACTCGATGCGCACCGGGGCGGGGACGTTGTCCACCTCGGCGGGTTCGAACTCGAACTGGCGCACGGCGGCGACGGCGGCCTCATCGAAGCCGTGGCCCGCGGGCTGCGTCACCTCAACGTCCGTGACGGCGCCAGCCTCGGAGATGTCGATGAGCATGACCACCGTGCCCTCGAGCTGCTGCGCGAGGGCTTCGGGGGGATACTGCGCCTCGACCTGACGCTTGAGGACGGGAGCCTTGGTGAGCACCCCCGTGGGGGCGCCTGCGTCGGGAGAGGGAGTTCCGGCGTCCGGGGCCTGAGCCATGGCCCCGGTAACCACGAGGACACAAAGGACGGAGGCGAGCGTTTTCACGCCCCCCGTCTAACGCCCTCCCGCTTTGGGTGCGAGCACGATTTCAATGCGCCGGTTGAGACTGCGGTTCTTCTCACTGTCGTTGGGCACAATGGGCTGGTACTGCCCGTAGCCAGCGGCCGAGAGGACCGTGGGGTCCACGCCCGAGTCCTGGAGGGCGCGCACCACGGCCATGGCGCGGGCGAGGCTGAGCTCCCAGTTGGAGGGGAACGGGCCGTCCTTGGGGGTGGGCACGTCGTCGGTGTGGCCCTCCACGCGGATGATGCGGCCCTGCACGGTCTTCAGGGCGTCGGCGATCTTCACAAGGGCGTCCTGACCCTCTTTGTTGACGCGGGTGGAGCCCGAGGCGAAGAGGATCTTGTCCTTGAGCTGGACGGTCATCCGGCCCTGGAGCTCGGAGAGCTGGATCTTCCCCTCGGAGATCTCCTTCTTGAGGCTCTGGGCGAGGTTCTCGTACTCGGCGCTCTTCTGCTCGAGGGCCTCTTTGGCCTCGGCGAGCCTGCGGGTGGACTTGGCCAGTTCGTCATTGAGGGCGGAGAGCTCGATGTTCTTCTGCTCGAGGGCATGGCGCTCAGCGGCGGCGGCGGTGAGGCGGGACTCGGAGGTGGTGAGGCGGGAGGTGAGGGCCTCCTTGTCGCGCTCGAGGGCGGCGTTCTTCTCCTCCAGTTCCTTCAGCTTGGCGTCGGCCAGCTCGCGAGCGCCCTTCTCCTCCTTGAGGCGGTTGTCGAGGTTCTCGGCCTCGGCGGACAGCTCGTTGTACTTGCTCTGCGAGACGCAGCCCGAGGCGAGTGCCGCGGCCGTGGCCAGGGCCAACATGGAACGCATGGGTAAGAGTCCTCCCGAAGGGTGAGATGGGCGGGTGAGACTACCGTCCACGGTAGCCTGCGTCAGGAGGAGATTTCAGGAACTCCTGGCGCGTCCTCTCGTTTACCTGGGTAAGCCGTCTCCTGTTTACCCTCTCAAGTAGTACGTGTTCCCATGCCAGGAATTGGCCATCAGAATGCCCCCATGCCCCTGGCCTCCCGCCTCGTCCTCCTCCTGCCGCTCCTCGCCACACTTCAGGCCGTCGCCGCAGAGCCCGCTGCCCCCGCGCAACCCACGCTCGTCTTCATGACGGACTTTGGCCAGCGGGACGACTCGGTGGCCATCTGCAAAGGCGTCATGCTCGGCCTGGAGCCCCGGCTGCGGATCATCGACCTGTCCCACGATGTGGAGCCCTACTCCGTGCTGGACGGCGCTCGCTTCCTGGCCGGCACCGCGCCCTACTACCCAGCGGGCACCGTGTTCGTCACCGTCATCGACCCCGGCGTGGGCAGCGATCGCCGCGCCATCGTGGCAAAGACGAAGCGCGGCCAGTACTTCGTTCTCCCGGACAACGGGCTGATCACCCTCGTCGAGCGCCAGGAGGGCCTCACCGAGGTCCGCCACCTCACGAACTCCGCGTGGAACCTCACCCCGAGCCTCTCCTCCACCTTCCACGGCCGGGACGTCTTCGCTCCCGTAGGCGCTCGGATTGCCCGAGGCGATGACTGGACGCAGGTGGGCCCGGTGCTCACCGAGTGGAAGCGCCTTGAAATCCCCGAGGCGAAGCTGACGGACACGGCGCTCAACGGCACGGTGCTCGCCATCGAGCATCCGTACGGCAACCTCGTCACCAACGCGGACGGCGCCCTGCTGGCGAAGCTGGGCTACCAGCGCGGCGACACGGCGCGCGTCACCTTCGGCAAGGGCCGCGAGCTGCGCCTGCCCTTCGCCGCCACCTTCAGCGACGTGCCGCTGGGCAAGCCGTTGATGTACGTGGACTCGCGCGGACGCGTGGCCTTCGCCATCAACCAGGGCCACTTCGCGCAGCAGAACGGCATCAAGCCGCTCACGACCTTCGTGCTCCGGAAGAAGTAGCCGACCTCAGCGCGGGAACACCGGGTGCTTCTGCAGCCACGCCGAGAACAGCGCGTCCGCGAAGCCCTTGCCCGGAATGAGCACGCCCCCCGAGGCCTCGCCGGACACCAGCAGCCCAGCGTTGGGATCATACGTGAGGATGAGGTTGTCCCCCTTGCTCACGTCCTTGAAGGACTGCAGCAGCGTCTCCATCCCCTGCTGCATGGGCTCCGAGAGCATGCTGGCGTTGGTGGCAATCCCCTGCCGGAAGGCCCCCACGAGCTGCTCCCGGCGGATCTTCCGCAGGAAGCGGAAGTGCAGCCGCTTCACCGAGTTGGTGGCGATGGCCTCGGCCTCCACGCGGGGGATCTGCTCCATATAGAGCCCCCACACGTAGATGTTGAAGAAGAGCTTCTCCTTGAGCGCCATGTGCGCGAGCGCCAGCCTGCGGCCTTGCAGCTCCAGCGTGTCGTCCATCCTCACGCCAGCCACTTCACGGGCCTCGGACAACCCCGCCGCGAGCATTGCCGCAAGAATCAGCCACCGCGCCCCTACCACCCAGAAGTCTCGCCCCATCTGCCTGCTCCTCCACCACCCCACGGCCCGGCCCCCTCCTCTCTCGCTCCGAGCGAGCGTCCAGGAGGGGCGGCCTGTTCCCCATTGCCTTGCCGTGGCTGACCCGAGTGATGGCGACGATGGGCACCCACCCCAGAGGTGACCAGCGGGTTCATCGGCCGGGTGATGGAAACCCAACACGTTCACGCTCGAGGAGTGCTCCCGCATGAACAGCAGGGTAGCGGCTCGGTCCGACATCCATGGCTCCTGCCCACGGGCGCGAGCCGCCCCTCGCCTGCTCGCCCACAGCCGGTGCATGGCTGGGCAGTCCCCGTGCACCTGCCCACCTTCAGGGTATGGCCCCCTTTTTCGATGACGACACACCGGACATCTCTTCCGCCCTGCTGGACGGAGTGAAGTCAGCCGCCGTGCCACTCACGGGCACGGCCTCGGATCTGGATGCCTTGATCGAGGGCATCGGCGACGCCCGCCTGGTCTTGCTGGGCGAGGCGACCCACGGCACCCATGAGTTCTATGCACTGCGAGCGGCGCTCACCCGGCGGCTGATCTCCGAGCAGGGCTTCACGGCGGTAGCGGTGGAGGCGGATTGGCCGGACGCCCTCCGCGTGAACGCCTTCATCCAGGGCGAGGGAACCGACACGGAGGCAGCGTCCGCGCTGGGGAACTTCGAGCGCTTCCCCCGGTGGATGTGGCGCAACCAGGAGGTGGCGGAGCTGGTGCGCTGGATGCGTGCGCACAACGCGGCGAGGCCTCCGGAGCAGCGAGCCGGCTTCTACGGGTTGGACCTCTACAGCCTGCACGCCTCGATGCGCGCCGTGGTGGACTACCTGGAGAAGGTGGATCCCCAAGCGGCGCAGCGGGCGCGTGAGCGGTACGGGTGCTTCGAGCAGTTCGGCACGGATCCGCAGAGCTACGGACACGCCACGGCGTACGGCTACTCGGCCACGTGCGAGGACGCGGTGGTGGAGCAGCTGCTGGAGCTGCAGCGCCGCACGGCCCAGGGTGCACGGGAAGAGGACGCCCGGTTCTTCGCCGAGCAGAACGCGCGGCTGGCCCAGGACGCGGAGGCCTACTACCGGACGATGTACGCGGGCCGGAACGACAGCTGGAACCTGCGTGATACGCACATGGCGGACACAGCGGACGCGCTGGCGGCGCACCTGACGCGCAAGGCGGGCCAGCCCGCGCGGATGGTGATCTGGGCGCACAACTCGCACCTGGGAGATGCGCGGGCCACGCAGCTCGGGGATCAGGGCGAGCTGAACCTGGGGCAGCTCCTGCGCGAGCGGCACGCGAAGGCCGTCTACAGCGTGGGCTTCACCACGTACACGGGCACGGTGATCGCGGCCAAGGAGTGGGATGGCCCAGGGCTGCGCCGCCGCATCCGCGCCGCGATCCCGGGCAGCTACGAGCACCTCTTCCATGAGGTGGAGCTGCCTCGGTTCCTGCTGCGAATGGAGGACCTGGGCGAGGCGGCTTCGGGCCTGCGCGAGCGTCGGCTGGAGCGGGCCATTGGCGTGGTGTATGCGCCGCGCACGGAGCGCTGGAGCCATTACTTCCTGGCGGACCTCCCCGCGCAGTTCGACGCGGTGGTCCACTATGACGAGACGTTCGCGGTCCACCCGCTGGACGCGAACGCCGGGCACGAGGAGGAGGACGCGCCCGACACCTATCCGTTCGGCCTGTAGCCTCGCTCAGGCTGGAACTGGCTACTTCTTCGGAGCGGGCTCGCTCTTGGCGGGCGCCGGAGGCTGCTTGAGGTGCGCCTCGATCTGCTTCTTGAACTCGGGCAGCAGCGCATTGGGGATGGGAACGGAGAGGTTGTACTGGGCGATCTTCCAGTCCCCTCCCTCCTTCACGCGGACACCCGAGCCACGGCACGGTCCCATGTTCGGGGTGTCGAGCGCCTCGTCGAACCACGCCACAGTGCCATCCTTGGACAACGCGATGTTGCGCGACACAGACCGGAAGCTCCACGCCTTGCCCCGGGCGAAGAAGGGCTTGGCCCAGGCGCGGAACGCATCGCGGGTCCACCGCTCGGTGGCATCCGTGCCCAGGAAGACGCCGTCGGCGGTGAAGTGGCCGAAGTAGCGAGCCTCGTCCGCCTCGGCGGCCGCCTTGTGCCAGTCATCCAGCACGGCGGCGATGGCGGGGCGAGGGTCCGCCTTATCCGAGGCAGCAGGCGAAGCGGCGAGCACGAGACACAGCAGCGAAGCAAAGGGCACGGAGTGGCTCCGAGGTCGAGGTCGTTCGCGGTATGAAGCGCGATGGCTCGCGCCCAGGTCAAGGCGCACGGCCTGGAAAGGGAGTGCGTGTGGTTCTCGAGAGTCTCCAACTGGGCGAGGGAGAAGTGCCCACCGTCCTGCTGCATGGCTTCCTGGGCTCGGGGCGCAACCTGCGCTCGCTGGCCAACGCGTGGAGCGCGGCCGATCCGAGCCGGCGCTTCCTGATGCCGGACCTGACGGGCCATGGCGGCTCGCTGCCCATGCCCCCGGGGACGGACCTGACGACGATGGCGCGGGACGTGGTGGAGACGGCGCGCGCCAAGGGCCTCACCGGACCGCTGGAGCTCGTGGGCCACTCGCTGGGGGGCCGGGTGTCGCTCGCGGCCAGCCTCGCCTCACCCTCGGATGTGGCCAGCGTGACGCTGCTCGACATCTCGCCGAGCCCCGTGCCCGTGGACCTCTCGGAGAGCGGAATGGTGCTGAACGTGTTGCTCCAGGCGCCCGAGACCGCCGCCAACCGCCGGGAGATACGCGCGGCGTTGACGGGCCAGGGCCTCTCGGAGCCGCTGGCGGACTGGCTGGTGATGAACCTCGTCTCCACGCCGGAGGGAGGGGTGCGCTGGCGCTTTGACCGGCAGGCGCTGGCGGAGCTGCACGGCCGGGTGAACGGGACGAACCTGTGGGCAGCGGTGGAGCGCCCAGGCGCGAAGGTGCGCTGCATTCGCGGAGGGCGCTCCCGGTATGTGACGGACGCGGACGCGGCTCGCATGGAGGCGGCCGGCTGCCCCGTGGCCCTGCTTCCGGAGGCCGGCCACTTCGTCCACGTGGATGCCCCTCAAGCGCTGCTCCAGTGGTTGATGGGGCGCTGAGAAGAGACGAGGCGCCGCTCAGGGCACGGCCAGGCCCGTGCGGCTCCGCCACAGCGCCAGGTTCGCCGAGTTGTTGTAGTACACGAAGATCTCGCTGCTACCCGCGATGACCTCCGGATCCGCCGGCTGGCGCGGCTGGCTCGCGGTGCCGCCATCCACCCGGAGCGCGCTGCCGTTCAGGCCAAGCACCCACACCTCTCCCACGTCCCCTGGGTTGGTGCTGGCGCGCATCACCACCACGAAATAGGTCCGCACCGTGCCCTGGCTGTCGCGGGCCTGGAACACCTCGGGCGAGTACATGAACCCCAGCTGCGATGGGGGCTGCAGGTCGACCCACGCCGCAGCGCTTTCTCCATAGATTCGCAGGGTGCCGCCATTCACCACCGTCGCATAGCGCAGCGCCTGCTGCGCCTCCGGCGCCTGGAACGCGAAGGAGTCCTCTTTCGCGTCCAAATCACTCGTGAGCACGGTGATGGCCCCCGTCGCGGTCGACAGGCGAACAAGCTGGGACACCCACTGTTCCCTCGGCCCCGGATCCATGTCGTGCTGCTGGGTGTACACGAGGTCCTCAGTACCCGGAATCCAGCTCACGGGCGCCACGCCCAAGTCCGCGCCGGGCAGCAGGTGCTCGACCGAAGGCGTGGCGGTGTCCAGCCAGTACACGCCCTGGGAGAGCCCACCGCCGGCCAGCGTCTCCTTGCGGCGGTACACCACCTTCACGGTGCCCCGGGACGTGAGGATGCCCGTGAGCAGATAGCGAGCCGCAGGCGGCGCGGTGATCTGCGCGGGGGACATGCCGGGGCGCTTGATCCAGAGGTTGGGAACGGAGTCGACCGTCTTCGTATAAAGGATGCGGTCGCTGCCTCGGACCCACTCGGGCCCCTGGAAGGACTCGAGCAGGGACGTGGCCTGGCCGTCGATGAGCTGGCGCTGAGACGAGAGGATGACTCCCGTCACCGGATCCACGGGCGCCTGCCATATCCACCGGTTGTTGTCCTGGTACGTCGCCGACAGCCCTCGGAACTCAGGATCGAGAAACTCCAAGCCTGCGCTCACCTGCTCATCCACAGGCTGCGCCCCCGCCGTCAGGCTCAGCCCCACGACTCCCGCGAACACCACGGCCTTCCACATCGCTCGGTCCATCCGGAATGCTCCATGAAAAATGGGTCTTCCGGGTGAAACACGGCTGCCCTGGGAAAGTTGCGCTCAGCGCACCGTCCACTGAGCGGGCGGGACGTACGAGACGAGATCCTGCCGCCCCTCGGGGAAGAGGCTGGAGGCCCCTCCCTGAAGCGTCCCCGCCAGCGTCGGCACCACGCGGAAGCTGGCCTGGAAGGGCTCGCCCGCGCCGCGCGGTGGCAGGGTGAGCGTGAGCGCCCCATCCTCCACCTCGTACTTCGTCACCTTCCGCTCGGCCACGAGCCGCTCGAGGCTCGGAGTGTCCACCTGGACCCCCGCGGGCAACGCGTAGCGCAGTTGGAGTGCCATGCCCGCCGGAGAGGCCGCCTGCACTGTCACCTCGGCCGGCATCCCCACCTTGCCCTCGGCGGGCGCCTTCACCGCCAGCTCCAGTCCCTGGCCCTTCTCGGCCTTCCACGGCACGTACGCGCTCAACGTGAGCGAGTAGCCCAGGCCAGGCACCGCCGGCTCCGCGCGCACCGTCCACGTGTGCGTCCCTGCCGAGCCCATCGCCGCCGCCTCCATCGAGAGCACGTCCCGCAGGGCCTTGGCGTCGAAGGTGCCCTCGGTCACCGTCTTCCCGTCACGCTCGAGCACCACGCGCACCTGTGAGGGCAGCGGCTCGGAGAAGAGCACCATCGCGGCCTGGAGGCTCAGGAGGTTGGTGCGCCCATCCCCCCAGCCCCACCCCGGCTGGTAGCTGGCCAGCAGCGAGGTGCCCAGGTCCGCCATTGGCGCCGCCTTGTCTCCCGTGAGCGCGAGCACTGCCAGCGCCGTCGCTTCAGCCTCCCCCGGCACCGTTCCGTCCGCGCGCACCACGCCCTGCTCCACCGGCAGGTATGCGGCGCCGTCGTCTCGCTTCTTCAAGGACTCGCGCACCTTGGCCCGCAACGCCTCCTGGAGCGAGCCCGTCACCCCGCCGCTGGCCAGGATGGCCGCCGCGGTGTAGCCGTCCTGCACGCGCGAGAGGTTGCGCTCGAAAGCCCCCATGGCGCGCGCGGAGAAGGCCGCAGCCCGCTGCTTGCCCGGCACCGAGAGAGAGGCGCCCGCGCGCACGGCCTGCGCACAATCTGCGGTGGCCACGAGTAACCGCTGCAGCGTCCACCCGTCCCCGCCCTGGCACGTGCCATCCGGACGCTGGGCGTTGGCCACCTGCGCGGACAGGCGCTCCCCCAGGCGGGACAGCACCGGGTTGTCCGGGTGCTGCAGTGCAGCCTGGGCCAGCAGGGCCGCAGTGGGCACATCCGGTGCCCGGGCCGCTCGCAGCACCCGCTGACCGGACAAGGAGGCCATGGCCTTGAGGGCCTCGGCATCCGCCGTCTCCCCGAGCGACTTCAGCAGCTCGGGCGCGCGGCCCGCCAAGAGCAGCGCATACGCATCCTCCGCCAGTCCCCAGCGCCCAGGCGCCGCGGAGAGCTCCGCGCGCAGCATGCCCAGAGCCCCCGGGAACACCTGCAGCCGCACCCGCTCACTGCCCGCCTGCGCGTCGGCAACACCGTCCAGCGTCAGGGTGCGCGGCGCCGCGAGCGAGCCCGCGCGTGACTGGTCCACCCGGCGGCCGGTGGGCTTCACATCGAAGCTGCGCACGATGGCGTCCGTGGTGCCCAGCGAGGCCTGCAAGGAGACAGGGCCGGGCTGGGTGGCCTTCAGCGTCACGTACTCCACCACGCTGCCCTGAGCGGGCACCCGCACGGTGCGGGTGGCGGCGCCCTCCACCACCGCGCCATCAGCCACCAGCTTCAGCGGCTGCTCCACCGCCTGCTCCGTGGTGTTCACCACCTGCACGGGCAGGCGCACGGCATCCCCCGTGAACAGGAAGGCGGGCACCACCGGATCCACATACGTGGGCAGTGTGCCCGAGAAGCTCGTCACCGCTCCGGCCTGCGCGCCCGAGCGCGAGTGCGCCAGCGCCAGCACCCGCCACCGCGTCAGCCGGTCCGGCACCTTTACCGGCACTACCGCTTGTCCGGACTCGTCCGTCACCTTGAGGGGCTCGAAGAGGAACGTCTCCGGGAACCAGGCGCGGCTCGGGGCCGCGGCCTCGGCCTGCGCCCCACCCTCGGCGAGGGCCACCTTGGGCTTCGCCGCAGCGCCTCCGGTGCCCTTGATGATCTGGATGGTCTCCATGCGCTTCATCGACAGGCCCCGCATGCGCTCGCTGCTGGCCCCGCCGCCCGCCAACGCGTCCATCTCCGCCTCGACGGGAGCAGGCTCGGGCGCGGCCTGGGCCGAGGGAGCTGCCGGAGCCATGGAGTAATAGCTGGAGGACTCTTGGTTGCCCGCCAACGCGGAAGCGGACGCGCCGAAGAGCCTGCGGATGCTGTCCCCGAACAACACCAGCGTGAACAGGGCGAACAGGGTGAACAGAACTCCAGCCATGAACATCAACAGTGAGCGCTTCATGGCGCCTCCCGGGCAACCCACTGGCCCCAGTTCTCGACGTCTTCGGACAGCCGCGTCCCTCCCACCACCACCATGCGGGGATCGGTGAGGGCCAGCAGCTCGGGCGGCAGCCGTGACAGCTTCAGACGGCGCCCGTAGGCATCCGTCACCGGCTCTCCGCGCTTCTCGCAGGCCGCCAGCGCCTGCTCCCACAGCTTCGCCATGCCCTCGGGGCTCAGCGTCTCCCCTTCCGGAGCCTTCTCCTCCCAGACACGCACCTGGGAGGTCAGCTCAGCGAGCACCCGGTAGAAGGGCTCCGTCAGCTCCGCCTCCGGCTCGAAGGCGGCCTGCGCGGTGAGCGACAGCGATGGGTCCGACTCCTCCACGGTGGGCGCCGAGCTGACGCGCAGCAGGGTGGCCGCCACGGCGTTGGCGCCTCGGATGCGGCCCATGGCGAGCGCCTGTCCATCGAGCACTCCGAACGCGGAGCTGACCAGCGTGGGCGCGGGCCTCAGGCTCCCAAGCACTCCCGGCCCCGGCAGCGAGGCCAGCTGCGCCAGCCCTTCATCCACACCGAAGAGGCCCACGGCGGCGGGGCCGTCCTTCCCATCCACACGGGTGCGCAGCAGCAGGCGGGCCACCTCACCGGGAGCATAGGAGGGCTTCTCAGGAGCCACCTCCACGGAGAGCTGCGCGCGAGGCGCCACGTAGATGCGAGCCACCGCTGTTCCCCAGTCCACCTGGGCCCAGCCCTCGAACTGCTCCGGCAGGCGGAAGGTCGCCACGCGGGACTTCGAATCCACCTGGGACTCCAGCCGCTCTCCTCCCGCGCTCAACCAGAGCTTCTCTGGCAGTGAGCCACTGAAGCCAGGACCTCGGAGCAGCTCCACACGCACCTCCTCGCCAGCGCGAGCCAGCGCAGGTGTGGCGCGCAGACGCTGAGTGGGCAGCCGCGTGGGCGGCAGGAAGAGCTTCGTAGAGCCGGCATCCTTGCCCTCCACCTGGGCGCTCACCATCAGCTCGAAGCCGAGGCGCGTGGTGTCCTGCGCCCGAGCCTCGCCTCCATCGCCCTCCGCGGGCTCCGCCGTGAGAAGCGCCACGCCCATCTGGTCCTGCTGCGCCTTGGTCCCTCCTGCCCTCTCTTCGTCCGAGGCCTCCACCTCTTCATCCGAGCTATCGCGCAGTGACAGGCGCGAGAACCGGGCCTGGAGGCAGGAGAGCACCGTGGAGGAGAGCATCGGGACGCCTTCCTGCTTCTCGACGGGCACCCACCCCACCTCCACATCCTTCTGGCCTGCCCGGAGCCGCCACCGGAGGGTGGCGGGCACATCGGACGCCTCGGAGAGCTTCGCGGGCAGACACGGGCGCGCATCACGGGCCGCCTCTTCCAGCGCCGCATAGAGCCGCGAATCCACGGGCCCGTCGTTCGCGGCCTTCATCTCGACCCCGAGCGTGGGCAGCTGGGGATCCACGAGCTGCAGGGTCAGGTTCAGCATGCGCTCGCGCCCCGGAGGCAGCGTCCGCGTGCGGGCTGCATCCGCGAGACAGGCCGAGAGCCGCCCCTGCTCGCCCACCACATCCACCACCGCTCCGCTGGAGCTCACCCGGACGGACAGCTGCTGGTCGGTGTCCGCCGAGTCGGGGACGATGAAGCGCGCGCAGGGGAAGAAGGCGGGCAGCCACTTCTCCAGGGCCACCTGATCCCCCAGGCCCGCCTCCTCGTCGCGAGAGAGCAGGTCACTCGAGCCCATCAGCTCCACCGGGTTCGGCAGCGGCTTGCGGCGCACGGGCATGGCGGGGACAACGACGTTGACGGCGACGCCCGGATCCAGCTGCAAGGACGCGACCCCATCCTCGTCCGCCACTGTCTTCACACCCGGATCCTTGGGGTCCCACGCGCGCTTCACGGTGAGCTCGGCGCCTGGGAGCGCCTGCCCATCCGCAGTGGTGGCCCGGATGAACACGCGGTTGCTGTAGTTCTCCACCAACCCGGACTCCAGCTCGGTCACGGCGGAGACGGCGAGCGCATCCTCGGAGAGCAGCAGGGAGACGCCACCGCGCACGGTATCGCCCGCAGGGTCCGTGGCCGCCACGCTGGCGGAGAGCGTGACCTGGCCTCGCAGATCCTGAGGCACGCGCGGCAGAGTTACCCGGAAGCGGCCGGCCGCATCCGCCTTCGCCGCGACGGGCAGCCCGCCTCCATCGAACCACTCGGTGGGAGGCGGCCAGCCTCCGAAGTGATTCCACTCCAGCGACACCTTCGCGCCCGCGACGGGCGCTCCAGAGCTGTAGAGCACCTGTCCCTCCACCACGGGCGCGTCACCCGCGCGCCAGAAGGCCTGAGGGCTGGAGGCCTCCACCCGGAAGCGCGGCAGGGTGAAGGGCTCCACCCGGAAGGAAGCCTCTCCGCTGGTGCCACCGCTCAGCCACCGCACGGTCCACGTGCCCGTGGGCGCGCCGCGGTCCAGCGGGAAGGCACCAGACACCACGCCCCAGGGACCGGCGGGGGACCGCTCCTCCACCACCACGTCTCCGTTGGGGTCCACCACCGTCCACGTCCCCGGGCGCCCATCCAGGGGGCTCAGTCCCTTGGCGCGCAGGGCCACGGCGCGGAACTGCACGCGGTGGCCGGGCTCGTAGAGCGGGCGATCCGTGAGAACGTGGACTCGCGCGGGTGCATATAAAGGAAGCGCGGTCTCCACGGTGTCCGTGCCCAGGCGCGTGGTGATGCGAGCGCGCAGCCGGTAGTCGCCATCGGGGAGCGCGGGCAGCTTCAGCTCGGCCCAGAGGTCTCCGTTGTCCTCCCGCTTCCAGTCCTTCTCGGGCTTCAGCGGCGTCTCCTGGCCCGCGGCATCCAGGAGCACCAGCTCGGCCTTCGAGGGCTTCATGCGCGCCAGCAGCTCCTGGCTGTAGGACTTGCCCACGCCATGGGCCAGGGCCCAGGCGCGCACGGAGCCGCTGCGCTCACGGGCCAGCCCATCCACCTGCAGCCCCACCGTCTGCCGGAAGCGCCCATCCGGGCACTGCCTCACCTTCACGCCCTGGAAGATCCAGGCGGACAAACACCTCTGCGAGCTGAGAACAGCGAGCGAGACTCCCGCGAGCACCGCACAGATGCCGCCAGCAATGAGCCGGCGGCGGGACCGGACGTTCATGTCTTCCTCCCCGGCCCCACTCTATGCCGGACCGGGGGGAAGTGCCTGCCTGCCTGGTCTGTTACTCCATGTCGTTGCTCAGGTTCTCCGGCTCGCCGCTCTTGTCGATGACCCACACATCCCAGGCGGCGTCCGAGTCCACGTTGCCGTACGCGCAGATGGAGAAGTTGTCATTCGCGCTCTTGCCCAGCGTGGTGAGCCCCTGGCACGGCGAGGGCTCCGGCGCCACTTTGCAGTCCTTCCTGTCACAGGGCAGGCACTGCTTGCCCATGCAGTAGGTGTAACGGCGGCCCGGCTCCGGCGCGAAGCCGATCTCCTCGAAGGTGCGGCCCAACCGGTCCTTCTCCATCACGTAGGCGCGCTGGGCGACATAGGCCGCCTTGAGGTTCATCTTCGCCTCGGACTGCTTGGCGCGCGCCTGGAACTTGATGAAGTTGGGGATGGCGATGGCGGCCATGATGCCCACCAGGGCCACGGGGGTGCCGCCGGAGGCCATCTGCTCGGACATGTCCTTCACCGCACCCGCGGGGACGGTGAGCGACAGGGAGAGGCTGTCCTGCGTGGAGGACACCTGCACGGACTGGCGCGCCTGGGCCCAGTAGCCCTTCTCGTCCACCACCCGGTCCGCGGTGAGGCCCGTGGCCGCCTGCTTCAGCGTGGCCGGCGCGGCGGGATCCTGGGCAATGGAGCGCTGCACCTCGGACAGGCCGGTGGCGATGCGCTGACGCACCTCGGCCTGGTGCGCGTCGTAATCCGTGAGCGCCTTCTTCACCAAGGACTCGGCCATGGCGATGTCCTTCGCGGTGGTGCCCTCCACGTGGAGCGCGAGACGCACCGCATCGCGGCCGGTGAAGGCCAGGCGCGCGCGGCCCTTGGCGCCCAAATCCACGCGCAGGCCCAGCAGCAGCGGTGCCTCACCGGGAGCGGCAGCCGGTGCGGTGACGGGCGGCAGCGCCTCGAGCGCCCCCAGGGCCGTGGGCGTGCCGAACAGGATCAGCCCGCGCCGGGGACGGACGCACACCGGGAAGCCCAGCTCCTTCCCCACCACGCACACGTCCTGTCCCTGGAGAACGACGCGGGGGTCAGCGCCCTCACGTGTCACCTCCACGGCCGCGGCACGCACAAGCGCGACGACGGCGGAGAGCAGCTGGGCGTTGTCCGGAGAGCCCTCATCCACAGCCAATGCACCCACGGCCACCTGGGGGAGAACCCCAGCCCCGTCCGCCAGGACGCGGTCCGAGGGGACGAGGAAGGCAATACGGCGCAGGCCGGGCCACTTCGCCCAGTCTCGCAGCAGGGCGCTCACCACGGCGCCCCGGGCGAAGAACTGGCCCTCCGAGCCCTCCGCCGTCGAGAGCTGGGACATGATGGCGGTGGACACGCTGGCCAGCTGCTGCATCGTGGGCCCCTTGCCCGCGAGCCCCAGCGCCTCGAAGGCGTCCAGGTTCACCACGAGCGCGGCGCCAGGACCGGGCGCCTCGGCGCGGGCGAAGACGGCGGTGGCCTCGGGCGACAGCGGAGGCGTGGGAGGCGGAGGAGGCGTGGGAGACGGCGGAGGGGTAGTGCTGCAACTGACACAGAGAATGGCCAAAAGGGAAGCAAGGCTCAGGCGCATGGGGGCTCCAGAGGGCAGGCGCCCGTGTCTAGCCTTGCTCGTGGCCTCGATCGAGGGGTTTTCTCGGACTTGCGGTAGCGTCCCGGTTAGACGTTCCTGATACCCGAGCTTTCCCATCCCTATGCTCACGGCCATGTCCCGCCCGCCTCAAGACGCCCTCCCGCCGCGCCTCGAAGCGCTGCTCGAAGCACTGACGGATCGGGAGCACGCCGAGCAGTTGGAGCAGGTGTACCGGGCCGCGGCGGTGGCCATTGATCGGCTGGGGTACCTGAGCATCGTCAAGTACGAGCCCACCACGGCCGAGCCGGACGGAGCAGACCTCTCGCTATGGGAGACCATGGCCCCTGCGCTGGGAGAGACGCTGGGAGACGTGAACCACCTCATCACGGTCATCCGCACGCAGTTCCCGGCCCCCGAGCGCTCGGCGGGAGGCGACACGGGCTGGAGGCCGCCCCCGGCCAGCGCGGACGAGCGGCTGGCGCGGGAGGTGGAGGCCGTCTGCCAGCAGAGCGCGGAGCGGCTGGCGCGGCGGGTGGCGGATCTGGGCGAGCGGGTTCGCCGCCCGGAGGTGGTGACGGACCGCTGGGCGCTGATGACGGAGCTGCAGTCCTTCCGCCTCGACTTCCGCTCGCGAATCGGAGACCTGGTGTACCTGACGGCGGCGGCCTTCGAGGCAGTGAGCCGCGAAGAGGTGGTCCCTGGGTTCGGGCTGCAGATGGCGGCGGCGGTGGGGCTGCGAAGCGCGGTGATGGACCTGCGCCGCTCGCTGCAGAGCAAGCTCGAGCGGGTGGCGCGCACAGCGCCCGAGGGGCTCCCGGCGCTCGCGCGGCAGGTGGAGGAGAGCCTCTCGTCCTTCGCGGCGATGCCGGCCTCGCTGACGATGCGCACCCGCGACAAGCGGACCCTGATCGAGCTGCGCGAGCAGCTGCAGCAGCTGGCGCGCGAGCCCCGGGTGGAGGGCGAGGTGCTGCTGCGCGCGGTGCAGCCGGTCTTGGCGGTGCTGGAGCGGGTGGCCGAGGAGCTCACCACCCAGGTGCTCACGGTGCACGACCGGGCGGTGTGGGCGGCCTGCGGCGCGAAGCTGGAGCAGGCCGTGATGCACCTCTACCTGGGCTCACCGGGAGCCGAGCGGGTGCTGCTGGAGGCCCTGGAGAGGGCGAGCCAGCTCTATGGCCGCTCGGCGGCCTTCGATGCCTTCCTGCGCAAGCACCGCCGCGCCCCTGGCGAGGGGCTGGAGGACGTGGAGCTGCGCGAGGCGCTGGAGATGTTCCGGGAGCGGCTCGCGGCCCTTCCGTTCCACTGAAGCGGCTCGAAAGACGCGCCTACTCCTTCTTGGCGCCCTCAGGCAGCGCGGGAGCGGCGGGAGCGGCGGGCAGCACGCGGCGCTTCTCGTAGCGCTCGGCCAGCGTCTCCGGCGTCATCTCCTCCTGCCACTGCTTGGGATTGGTGCGCCAGGTGAAGTCCGCGGGCACCTTGCCGCCACCCTGGCTCTTGTAGCCAATCATCTCGGGGAACTTGTCGGACCAGCGGCCAGCCGGATCCGGCTCCAGGGTGACCTGCTCACGGTGGGAGGGAAGGACGAAGGGCTTGGAGGTGTCGCTCATGGTGATCTCCTGCGAACCTACACAGCCTCTCCGAAACGTGCCCGCTTGGGTAGTGGAAACCTCCCGCCAGGCGGCCGGGCCGCCGGGCTACCCGATCCGGTCCACGGGGAGTGCGCCCGAGGAGGCACTCCGTCGCATGCGGCGGCTGACCTGCGCGGTGGGCGGCAACTGCCGCGGCCCGAGCTCGAACACGGCGGCGAAGTAGCGCGCTTGCGCCTCGCTGGCGTAGCGGTAGCGCCGGGAGCCCCCCTTGCGCAGGAGCACCTTCACACTCCACCCCTGCCGATCCTGGAACAGCACCACTTGATCGATATCCGCCATCCACCCCTCCCCCTCGGGATGCTTTTGCTTGAAAGACGCGTGCCAACCGGGGGCAGTGGTTTCAAGGGGTTGCGGCGTGCAGGAGCAACACTTGAGAGTGCCTCTGTAAAGACTTCAGGAGGGCTCGCCTGGCTGGCTGCTGTCAATGCCGCGAAGGTGAACGGTCGACTTGTGATGCGCGAATTCTGCGTTACGTCAAAGACATGATGATTCCAGAGCTGAAAGGTGATCGGTTCGCGGAGTTCACCCTCCCCGAGGGGTGCCTGCTGTGCGGTGGAGAGGTGACGATCCGCGCGACGCCAGCGGGGGCGAGCAGCTACTGCCCGAAGTGCCACTGGCTGTCGCGGCCGCGGATGAAGGTGAAGGGCAACGGCCTGGAGCTGACGTACGCGGCCACGGCCAACGCGTAGAGCCACGGCTCCTCCCCTACATGAAGGGAGGAGCGAGGCGGAGGCACCACGCCCTCGCGCCCCGATGAAGTTGTTCCTCTGCGAGTTGCCTGTGCGAGAGTCGCGGAGTGCTGCAAATCCCCGCGGATACCGGCCTGACAGTGCGCCGGCTCGATGAGAAGGACGCGGCGGCCCTCCAGGCGCTGTGCGACGCGTGCGCGGACTACCACGTGCTCATTGAAGGCCAGCCAGCCGGTCCGGATGAAGCCAGCCACCAACTGAAGGAGCTACCGCCGGGCAAGTTGCTCGCGGACAAGTTCTTCTTCGGCCTCTTCACGCCTCGCCCGAGGCTGGTGGGCGCGTTGGATCTGCTGCGGGACTTCCGAGAGCCGGGCGAGTGGTACCTGGGGCTGTTGCTCTTCGAGCCGGGCGTGCGCGGAAAGGGGCTGGGCGAGCGCGTGCTGCGAGCGGCGGAGGACTGGGCGCGTTCGCAGGGGGCGTGGCGGATGCGGCTGGCCTGCGCGGAGCAGAACGAGGGCGGGCGACGCTTCTGGGAGCGCCAGGGCTACCGTGAGGACAAGCGCTTCCCGCCGAGGCTCCGAGGTGCGAGGGAGACGGTGTTCGTGGAGCTCACGCGCAAGCTGGCGTGAGCGTCCGCGGCGGCGCGTTCATGGCCACGCGGAGAGCCGATCGAAGTCCGCGGCGGAGAAGCGCGAGGTGTCGAGCCCGTTGGTGACCCAGGCGCCCTGCAGTCCGAAGTGCTCGCGCATCCCGCGATAGGCCTGCACATCGGTGAGGCTGGGAGAGAGCGCTCCGGCGATGTCCTGGAGGGTGTCCTCGGTGGCCCAGGTCCGGTCTCCCGGCTTGCGGTCGAACATGAACGGGTGGTTGTGGAGGTGGGCCACGGGCGCGAATCCCTGAGCCACATCGGCGACGACCTGGTCTCGCACTTCATGGCGCAGCTTCCCGCCGACGCGATCGGCGCCCGAGAGATAGACGCGAATGCGCCCGTGGCCGCGCAGGACGTAGGCACCGAACTCCGTGGGACGCTCGATCATGGGGAAGCGGTGCGCCTGACGCTGGAAGAGACGCCACTCCAGACAGGAGGCCGTGCCCAGAGTGCCGGCCCTGCCTTGAAGGATAGCGTCGATGTTCTCGGCCTCGCGGGCGCGGTCGCCTGGGAGCGTCACGTGGACGGCACGCTGCCGTTCCATGAGGGCCCGGGGCTGGAGACCCTGCCCACCGCCCAATCGGGACACCAGCGCCGCGCGGTACTGCTCACGCTCGGGGTCTATGGGCGCGGGAGCCCACCACCCGGGCGAATCGGGGAAGTCGAACGCCTCGTTGAGCTCACCTTCGATGGGCTCGGGAACCGGGATGACCTCCGGCTGCGCATCGAGCACACAGTCCGTGGGCTCACGGAAGGCCGTCCCCGAGCTCGGCGCGGCGCACGCCACCGCCAAGAGCCCACACAGGCAATAGGCGCTCACTCTCAAGGGAGACCCCACTTTCAATATAGGACTTCCGAATTGCGCGTCCTCACACCCACTGCATCCATATCAGCACGGTGAGGAAGCTCAGGGGGATGCCGAAGCCCACCATGAGCGCGGCGAGTTCTGGATCCAGCTTGTGCTCGGAGGCCAGGATGGCACCGCTGACCATGGGGGCCATGGCGTTCTGCATGAGGGTGGCCTTGCGGACGATGGGCTCCACCGGCAGGGCCCATAGCGCGAGCACCACCAGCGCCGGCGCCAGCACCAGCTTGAAGACCAATCCCAGGGCCAACCCACCGGCCCTGGCCCTCAAGCCTCGGAGCTGGAGCTGAAACCCCACGGAGAAGAGCGCGAGCGGCGTGAGCGTCGACCCCAGCCGCTCCAGCACCGTGTCCACCCACTCCGGGAAGTGCAGCGGCCGCAGCACCAACGCCAGGACGAGCGCGATGAACGGTGGGAACGTCACCACCTTGCGCATGAGCGCGGCGGGGCGAAGGGCCTCGCCCTCTCCCGCGGAGGCCCGCGCGGCGAAGAGCGTCGCGAGCGTGGCCAGCACGAGGAAGGTCCCGAGCTGATCCACCACCACCGCCACCGCGAGCCCCTCGCGTCCCAGCAGCGCCTCGGCCATGGGCAAGCCCACGAAGGCGGTGTTGCTCAGGCCCCCCGTAAGCACGAGCGCGGCGATGGACTCCCGCTTCAGCCCCACACGAGCCCCCACGCCGCGGAACAGCGCGACCGCCACCACGAAGACGACCCACGGCGAAGCGGCGGCCGCCAGCAGGGCGGCATGGAACTCCAACTTGTGCACCACGCGCAGTACGAGCGCAGGCAAGGCGACCGCGATGATGAACGAGTTGAGCACCGGGACCGTCTGCGGTGGAAAACGGTCTGTGCGACGCGCGAGCACTCCGAGCACCAGGCACACGCCCAGCAAGCTGATGACCGCCATCATACGGAGCGAGCCCTCGGCTTGCGTGCCACCGCAGGGGGCCGGGAGGGCGCCACGGGCTCGGACGTGGGCGAGACAAGCCCCTCTCCCGCGATGAGCGGGCGCTCACGCTGGATGAGCTCGTCAAGGAAGTGAAGCACGGCACGCACACGCGCGTTGTGCTGCAAGTCGCGGTGAACCACCAGCCAGATATCGCGCCGCAGGGAAGAAACGGGGGGCATCAGCCGGCGCAGCTCCGGATCCCTGTCGCCCATGAAACACGGCATCAGCCCAATCCCCACACCCGCCGCGGCAGCCGCCACCACCGACAGCAGCGAGTTGCAGCGCACCGCCACCCGAGCCGAGGCCCCCACCTCCCCCACCCACCGCGCCTCGGGCCACTTCGAGGCCGCATCCGCGTAGCCGATGACCTCGTGCCCGGCGAAGCCGGACGCTGGATCTGGCTGCCCCTTGCGAGTCAGGTAGCGCTCGGCGGCATAGGGGGCGATGGCGATCTCCCCCACCTTGCGAGCCACCAGTGTGTCTTCCTTGGGACGGGTGAGGCGCACGGCGATGTCCGCCTCGCGCCGGACGAGGTCCAGGGCGCCGTAGTCGGTGAGGAACTGCACCTCGATGCCAGGGTGGCGCTCGCGAAAAGGGGCGAAGCGGGGCAGCAACGTGCTCACGGCGAAGGCCTCGGTCATGGTGACGCGCACCACGCCCTCCAAGCGGGTGTCATCCCCACTGGCCTTGCGCTCCACGGCGAGCACGGCGGCCTCCATCTCCTCTACGGCGGAGCGGATGTTGCGCCCGGCCTCCGTGAGCACGAAGCCCGCGGGCATCCGGTCGAAGAGCCGCGCCCCCAGCCCCTCCTCGAGCACGCTGAGCCTCCGTCCTACGGTGGTGGCATCCACCCGGAGCGCCCGTCCCGCCGAGGCGAGTGAACCCTCCCGGGCGATGGCCAGGAAGTAGCGAAGGTCATCCCAATGCGGCATGGCCTGCAGATTCGCAGGGGTATCCGGCGAACTCCAGCGTTTCCGCAGGGCGAAGGCTGAGGCATTTCTTGGAGCGTTCGGGACGCACGCCGCGCCCGATTCACCGTGAAAGGAAGCACACCATGAAGACCTCGCTCCGCCTCCTCGCTGCCCTCGCCGCGCTGTCCGCCGCCTGCGCCACCACCCCGCAGGGGCCCAAGACAGCGGTGACGCCGCAGGAACTGGCTGGCGCCTGGGACAGCCCCACGTGCGAACCCGCTGGGAACAACAACTACATCCAGCGCCACTTCACGCTGACGGAGAACACCTGGGCGCTGCGGCTGGAGGCGTTCGGGGACGCACAGTGCCAGGCGAAGCTGTTCACCGCGCGCGTCCAGGGGCCGTACACGCTGGTGAAGGACTCGGCGGCGGTACCGGGGGCCACCGAGGGCAACTTCGGCTTCGGAGAGCTCTACATGACGCCGCACATGCAGCCGCTGGCGGACGCGTTCCAGAACGCGAAGTGCGGCACGGGCACGTGGAAGGTGGGCGAGGAGCAGCGGACGACAGCCACGGGCTGCCTGTTCTTCCAGCCCACGTCCGCGTGCGGCACGGACCACGACCTCGTGAGGGTGGAGGGCAACCAGCTCTTCTTCGGCAAGCGCCCGGCTGACAACAACATGTGCGCTCCGGAGAAGCGCCCCGCCGCGCTCGCGGCCCTGCCCGTGGTGAAAGGCTGACGCCAGCTCAGCAAGCGAGGGGACGAGCCAGCACCCGACGGCAGCACCGGGCGCCCTCCACGGGTGAACCCACCCCCCTCTTGGAGAGCGCCGGGCTCTGGCGCATGCTGCGCGCCAGCATGTCCTCCCCTTCCACCGTGACGCTCCGCCACAAGCTCGTGGAGCAGCTGCGTGTCACCGTCGGCGGGTTGCCCTCCACCTATTGGGTCTTGTGGGTGGGCACCCTGGTGAACCGGCTGGGCGGCTTCGTCGTGCCCTTTCTGGCGATCTACCTGACGCGCGAGCGGGGCCTCACGGAGGAGCGGGCTGGCTTTGTCGTGGCGCTGTTCGGCGCGGGCTCGATGCTGTCCTCCTTGGTGGGCGGGATGCTCGCGGACCGGTTCGGGCGCCGCATCGCGCTGGTGCTGGGGCTCTGGCTGGCCTCGGGAGGAATGCTCTTCCTGGGCTTCTCCGAGCAGCTCCTGTGGCTGCGCATCGCCGCCTTCACCGCCGGACTCCTGGGAGATCTCTACCGGCCCGCTGTATCCGCAGCCGTCGCGGACGTGGTGGCCCCCAATGATCGGGTTCGCGCCTATGGCCTGCTGTACTGGGTGGTGAACGTGGGCTTCGCCATCGCCCTGCCGCTAGGAGGCTTCGTGGCCCAGGGCGGCTTCCTGCTGCTCTTCGTGGGGGATGCGCTCACCACCTTCATCTACGGCTGCGTCGTCTGGTTCAAGGTCCCGGAGACCAGTCCCCAGTTCACCCCCTCGCGCTCGCTGCTGCCTTCGGCCGTCCCCTTCAAGGACAAGACCTTCCTGGCCTTCTGGGTGCCCAACTTCATGGTGGCGCTGATCTTCTTCCAGGGCCACACGGCGCTCGCCTTGGACCTGATCGCCCGCGGACTGCGGACGACGGAGTACGGGACGATCATGGCCGTCAACGGGGTGCTGATCGTCCTGCTGCAGCCCATTATGGCGCGCCTCGTCACCCGGTGGCGCCGCTCCTCCGTGCTCGCGGCGGGTGCGGTGTTCACCGGGCTGGGCTTCGGGCTGCACGCGCTGTCCGCCACCGTTCCGCTGGCCATGCTCGCCGTGGCCGTGTGGACGGTGGGGGAGATCCTCGGCGCGACCGTCTCCTCCTCGGTGGTGGCGGATCTCGCCTCGCCTCAGCTGCGCGGCAGCTACCAGGGCGTCTTTTCCATGAGTTGGGGAGTGGCCTCCTGCCTCGCGCCAGCGCTGGGCGGGACGGTGCTGGGCCGTTTTGGCTCCACCACCCTCTGGGGGGGCTGTCTGCTGACGGGCCTGCTCGCGGGCGCGTGGAACCTGGCTGCGGCTGACGCCCGGCGCCGTCACCTGGAGCAGCTCCGCCTCCAGCACGGTGGCGTGAGCGCGAACGTGGACTGACGCGAGAGCAGGGACCTCTCAGGTCCCCGGCGCACACACAAGGCACCTTGGGCTAACGTCCCGGGGCATGCACCTGACGCGCGCCTCGGCCCTCCTGCTGTCGACGTGGCTCCTTCTCTCGGGCTGCACCCGTAGCACACCCGGTGAGCCCAAGCCTCCCACGCCTCCGTCGCAGCCGGCGTCCCCGGCAGCCACGGCATCGAAGGAAGAGGTGGAGCGCTTCAAGAAGGCAGGGCTGGCAGCTCCCGAGGCCGTACTCGCGGCCGCGGACACAGGAGCCGTGGACCTCGCGGAGCTGCGGGACTCCGTGGCGGATCCGCAGGTCATTACCGAAGAGCAGGTCGCCAAGCTCGAGGAGGCGGCACGCCCACGCCCCGCCCCCGCGGAACACGAGGCTCCCGGCGAGCCGATGGCGGAGAGGAGCGCGCCGGCCGAGGACGGAGTGGAAGGAGGAGTTGTCGGAGGCGTTGTGGGCGGAGTCGTTGGCGGTGTGCTCGGTGGCGCCGTAGCGCCAGCTCCCAGCGCTCCGCCTCCTCCGCCTCCTCCCCGGGCCTCAGCCCCTGCAGGAGCGAGAATGGCTCCCGCGAGGAACGCCACAAGCGGTGAGCTCTTCGGAATGAGCTCAGGTGGCGGAAACGCGCCGGAGCCCGCGAAGAAGGCCAAGGGCGGCAAGGAGGACACGCTCCCCACGCCGGTGCTTCCGAAGGTAGAGGCCGCGCCGCGCACGGCCAAGGTGCTGGTGACGAACGAGTCCGGACGCTACGCGCCGCTCAAGCTGCGCGCAGTGCGGGTGGTGACGTACATCCAGGGCTCCCGGGCGCGGACGGTGGTGGACCACCTCTTCGAGAACGACACGGCCCGCAGCCTGGAGGGGACCTTCTTCTACCCGCTGCCCGGAGGAGCGACGGTGGCGGGCTTCGCGCTCTACTCGGGCTCGGTGGCGGTGGACTCTCCCTCGCTCTTCCAGTCATCCGAGCTGCTGCCCTCGCTGGGCGACAGTTCGGGCAAGGAGGAAGAGCTGGCCTCCGCAGCCCCTCCGAGTCCTGCTGGTGCGAAGCGCTCTTGGGGCGAGCGCCAGGAGGCCCGCGTCGTCGAGCAGAAGCGAGCCCGGGAGGTCTACGAGGACGTGGTCCGCCGCAACGTGGATCCGGCGCTGCTGGAGTGGGCGGGGGCCTCGACGTTCAGCGCGAGGGTGTTCCCGCTGCCGCCCAAGTCGCTCAAGCGGGTCGTCATCGCCTACGAGCAGACGCTGCTCTTCGACGGCCAGCGCCTGCGCTATACGTGGCCGCTGCCTCCGGGAGCAGGACAAGGGGTGCAGGTCTCCGCGCGCGTGCACGTGGATCCGCGGCAGGTAGGCGAGGTGTCGGTGCAGCCCACTCCGGCGGGGAAGCCTCGGACGCTGGGCCCCTGGCAGGCGCATGATCTGCCCAAGCTTCAGGGAGACGGCACGCTGGCGGTGGCACTGGCGCCACGGAACGCGGACGCGGACGTGCTGGTGGGCAAGGACGCGGCGGGGCTTCCGGGACAGGCCTTCTACGCGCGGGTGCGGCTGCCCGAGAAGCTGACCTCGGGGGAGGGGGGCCCTCCCACGGGACGTGCGGTGCTGGTGGTGGACACCTCGCTGTCAGCGGACGACGGCAACGCCTGGGCGCTCCAGGCCGCCACGCTGCGAGCCCTGCTGGAGAAGGATGACTCGCTGAAGGAGTACGCGGTGCTGCTGTTCGACGTGCGCCCGCGCTGGCTCCACAGCCCGGGCTGGCGGCCCAACGACGTCGAGCACCGCCAGCAGACGTTCTCCGAGCTGGAGAACATCTTCCTGGAGGGGGCCTCGCACGTGGACGGAATGCTGGAGGAGCTGGACCATGCGGGAGGCGACTGGCTCAAGCCGGCCAAAGCGGGGGAGCGGGTGACGGCGTTCCTGCTCTCGGACGGCCTCACCACCTGGGGCCAGGGGCGCGTGGAGGCGCTGGTGGCCAACCACCCGAGCGTGGAGACGCTGCGGTGGATGACCTACCGCTTCGGCGAGTCGGCGGTGAACCAGGAGCTGTTCGACGCGCTGGCGCGTGCCAGCGACGGCCGCGTGGTGAACGTGCTGTCCGGCTTGGAGGTGGACGCGGCGGCCCTGGCACACCGTGCAGCCTCGGTCGTGCTGGCACGTGTGGAGGTGAAGGGCACGGCAGTGAAGGATCTGGTGGTGGCGGGCCGTCCGCGGCTCGTCTTCCCGGGCCAGGAGCTACAG
This sequence comes from Hyalangium minutum, assembly GCF_000737315.1. Classification (GTDB taxonomy): domain Bacteria; phylum Myxococcota; class Myxococcia; order Myxococcales; family Myxococcaceae; genus Hyalangium; species Hyalangium minutum. Next base: position 245,592 of record NZ_JMCB01000002.1, on the reverse strand, counting down.
GTGGCGGGGCGGCTGCCGGGCGAAGGCGCGGCGGAGCTGGAAGTGGTGACCCGCGTGGGCGAGCAAGAGCGCGTGCTGCGCGTGCCGCTGCCGCGCGACACGGACAGCAGCTTCGCGCCCCGGGCGTGGGCGGAGCTCTTCGTGTCGCGGCTCGTCTCACTGGATGACGAACGGCTGGACCGGATGGTGGTGGCGCTCAGCCAGCACTACCGGCTGGCCAACGCGCGAGCCTCCATGCTCGTGCTGGAGTCCGAGGGCGACTACACCCGCTACTCCGTGAAGAACGAGCAGGTGGACCTGCAGGACCTGGAGGGGCTGCGCAGGAAGGAAGAGGATCAGCGGCGCGACAAGCTGCTGGGTATCGCCCTGGATGACGTACCGGACTCGGGCCGGCAGGTGGTGCGTAAGCTGAGCGAGCTCAAGAGCCAGCTGGGAGCGATGTTGCGGAAGCAACCGCTCAAGGACGAGCCCTACGCGGGAGGGGACGAGCGCCTCCAGGCGGAGCTGCAGTACCGGACGGCGCGGCGCGAGAACCGGGATGACGTGCTCGTGTACGAAGCCATCGCGCGCAAGCGGGCCTTCGTGGGAGACACCTGGGGCGCGGTGCGGGCGCTCTCCTCACCGGTGGAGCTGCGGCCAACGGACGCCGAGGCGCTGCGCCTGGTGGGCTACGGCATGTTGGCGCTGGGCCAGTACCCGGCGGCGGCGGAGCTCTTCGAGCATGTGCGGCTCAACCGGCCCTTCGAAGCCCAGGCGTTCCTCGAGGAGGCGCTGGCGCTGGACGCGACAGGCCGCTACTCGGAGGCGGCGCGCAACTACGAGATCGTCCTGGCGCGCAACTGGCCGCGGCACCCTTCGGAGCTGAGGACGGCGGCGGCCTACCACTACGCCCGCATGCTCAACGGCCTGGCCCGGCACCCGCGTGCGGAGGGTATCGCGAGCGTGCTGCGCGCCCGGCAAGCCGAGCTGGCGAAGCTCCAGCAAGACGGAGTGGCCATGGACTTCCAGCCGATCGACTACCAGCTCACCACGCACTGGAACTCGGACAACACGGACATCGACCTCTGGGTGATCGAGCCCAACGGGGAGCGCTGCTTCTACTCCCACCGGACGACGCAGCTGGGCGGCAAGCTCTTCTGGGACATCACGGATGGATTGGGGCCGGAGCTGTACCACGCGCGCAAAGCGGCACCGGGGCCGTATCACGTGGTGGTGCACTACTACGGTAACCGCTCCCAGCGGTACGTCGTGCCCACGGCGCTGCTGCTGGTGAGTGACCGGGGCGTCTTCACACCGGAGGATGAGTACCGGCGGCGCTTCCAGGTGCGAATCCTGCCGAAGAACGACGCGCTGCTCCTGCTGCGCCGCGAGGAGATGATCCCGGTGGCCAAGGCCCCGTGAGTCCCTCTCCTATTGAATGGCCTCCGAGTCGCCGATGAGGACGCGGCGCGAAGGATCACTCTCCCCGGGCTGGAACTCCATGCGGGCCCCCCCCTGGTCCAGGTAGCGCATGGCGGCGGCGAGCCAGCGCACGCACTCCTTCCAGCCGTCGATCGACGGCGAGTCCTTCTGGAACATGTCGTGCGCGCGGTCGAGGCCCTCCTCGAGGGTGCCCTCCGCGGAGAACGGGAGCTCGAGATACACAGATTCACTGAGGGAGTCGTCGATGGGAGCGTGGATCCACACAGCCCACTGGTGCTGCGGCGGCGATGACTCGACAACGTAGATCTCGGTGACCTCCCGGGAGGTGAAGCCTTTCAGGGTGATGGTGAGCTTCGCCTCTTCGGGGACAATGAGAAGCAAGGAGGGCACGGGGAGCCGAGGCCTTCTCCAAGGCTCCTCCAGGGGAGGAGGCCGGCGCAGCACCTGGGCAAGCCGGGGAGTGATTTCATAGATGTGGCGGCCCCCAAGGTCTTGCGCCACGAAGTGCCAGTGGCGCAGGGAGTTCCAGGCGAACGACTCGATCGCTCGGGCATAGCGATCTTCTGGGAAGGGGCCATGGCGCTGCTGCTCGCTCGCGACGCTCTGCGCCTGCATGGCCAGGTACTCCGGCTCCTTGAGCACATCACTGAAGCGCTCGAAGCCCACCCGCCGGACGATGGACTCGATGAAGAGGTAATGCATCTGCGCCAGGACCTTCTGGGCCTTGTCCCAAGGCAGGCGCCCCTCGTTCATGTCCTCGACGATGGCATTGACTCCCTTGGCCAACCCAAACGCCTGGATATAGCGCCGCCCGATCTCCAGGTGTGGCTGCTGGAAGACGACAAACCGCTCAAACATGGTGACGAGCGGATGAGAGTTCGGAGCCATGTTGGGTAGGACCTCCTGCGGCCTACCTAACACGTTCGGTTTGGCGAACGGGAGAAGATTCGAGCGAGGAGGCCCTGGGGCTCAACCTAGCAGGTCACTTGTTGAAGAGGGACTCTGGGCGCTGCAGGCCCCGAGCCTGGGTCACAGGCAGGAGGATGTCCGAGGGCGGCTTGTCCGCGGTCAGCAGCAGCACCCGCACCGACGTCTCCACCACATCCTCGGCGCCGGGGCGCACCATGCCGCGGCGCGCATCCTCCACCCGCTTCTGGCGATACGCGTCGAAGCGCTCCATCACGCGGTGGGCCAGGTCCGCCATGGCCGTGTCGCCCACCTCCACGCGCAGCTCCAGCTCGTTGCGCAGCTGCACCGGATCCGCCAGCACGCCATACCGGTCATAGCCCTTGTTGCTGGAGTCCTCGTGCTTCACCTCATAGTCCTGCGTCACCGGTGCGGGCGGGGCCTGGGCCGACATCAGCTCCCGAAGCACGGAGGTGACCGTGGCCTTCACGGTGAGCCGGTGCAGCTCCACGTCGTAGACGAAGTCCGAGTACATCGGCTCCTCCACCGTGATGGGCTCGCGGAACATGGTGTCCCGGCCGCGTTGGACCTCACGCCGCTGCTGCTCGTTCTGCTCCAAGCTCGCGTCCAACTGCTTCTCCAACTGCAGCACCACGGCAGCATTCTGAGCCAGCAGTGCTTCCTCCTGGCCGCACTGACGGGTGGCGCACGCCGTCGGGTTGCACTCCTCGGGCACCTGCCCAGCCTGCTCCACCTCCCGGACGGCCTCGCCGCACCGCTGGATGATCTCCAGGCAGGTCTTGCGCTCGCGCTCGCGGCAGCGCTCGGCCGTCTGGCGCACGGTGTTCAGCTCCGCCTGCCGGCGCAGGTAGTCGCGCAGCGCCACGGCCTGCTTGCGCTCCACCTCCTCCAGCGTGCGCTCGGCGTTGAGCAGCCGGTCCTCGAACTGCCGGCGCTTGGGGTTGGGCACGGAGCGATTGCCAGCCAGATACCGCTGGGTCTTCTGGAAGGGCTCCACGGCCTTGAGGGGCAGCACCCGCTCCAGGGTCAGGTCCAGCTTCACACCCACCTTGGACTCGGGAGCTTCCGTCACCACACGGATGGGCACTTCCTTGGGGAGCATCGAGGCCAGCCGTCCAGCGGCCAGCCGCTGGGCCACATCCGGCGCCTGAGCCTTGTCCTCCACGGGGGTAGCCACCACCAGGTAGGCCACCTCATCGCGCAGCTTCTGACGCACGGCCTCGGCGCGCTCGCGGGCCGCGGTGGCACCCACGCGCTCCTGGTCCGCGCGCAGGTACGCCAGCAGCGCGTTGCCCAGCTTCCCGCTCTCCTCGAGCTGCTGGGCCGTCTTGAACCAGCGCCGGGCCCAGGCTACCTGCACCGCATCCACACCTTTGCGAGCTGCCACGTGGTCCGGCGAGACGGCCAACACCGCGTCGAACTCGGCGCGCGCATCCTGCAGCCGCTCCTCCTTCAGCGCCGCCTGCCCTGCGGCCACGCGCGCGTCCAGCGTCTGCGTCAGCAACGTCCGCGCGGGCTCATTCTCTCCATCCAGCTCCAGGGCCCGGAGCAGCAGCTTCTGGGCGCCGGGCAGATCGCCGGTGGCGTGGACGCTCTGGGCCTGGTCGTAGGTCTCCTTGCTCCACTCCTTGCGCACGGAGCGCAGCTTGACCGTCACCTCGGACGCGTCGGGATCCGCGGCGAGCGCGCGCAGGTAGGCGGCCTCGGCCTCGGCCCATTTGTGCTCGGTGGTGAACTGGTCACCCTCCTTCACGGCACGGCCAAAGGCGGTACAGCCCGCCACGGCGAACAGGGCGCACAGCGCAAGCGCCGCGAGCCGGCGCGAGGGAACACGGGGGGGGTATGCAGGCGTGAACACGGGCGCATCTTCAGGGAAAGTGCGGTCCGGGTGAAGGAATGAACGTCTTGCCCGGCCGCTCTGGGAGCGGGATTGGCAGGGCCCATACGGCGAAAGTAAGAGACAACCTATCGAGGAGGGCACCATGGCCACACTCATCCGGCTGTATTCGGACTTCGTTTGCCCCTTCTGCTTCATCGCGGAGCAGAGCAGCCTGGCCAGGCTGCAGACAGAGTACGACGTAGAGCTGGATTGGCGGGGTTTCGAGCTCAACCCGCGGACACCTCGGGGGGGTGTCGACATGGAACAGCTCTTTCCGGGCCGCGCTGCGGGCATGCGAGCCCATGCGGCGCAAGTCGCCCAGCGCTTTGGCGTGACCGGCATCCGGCTGCCCCTGCGGCTGAACAACACCCGGCGGGCGCTCGCGCTGGCCGAGTGGGCACGAACCCACGGCAAGCTGCTGGAGTTCCGCGATGCGGCCATGGAGGCGTACTGGCGGCAAGGCGCGGACCTCGAAGACCCGCAGGTGCTGACGCGGCTGGCCGAGCAGGTAGGCCTGCCCGCCGAGCAGGCGAGCGCCGCCATGGATGCGCCTGAGTATCAGTCGCGGGTGGATGAACTGCAGGCCGAGGGCCGCGCTGCGGGAGTGAGCGGCATCCCCACCTTCTTCATCGGGAACGTCCGAGTGGTGGGCTGCCAGCCGTACGAGGTGTTCGTGGAGGCGGCGCGGCAAGCGGGAGCCAGGCGCCGATCCTGAGCGCTCTCTGCCAGGAAGGATGGGCGGCGTTATTCAGTTGAGGAAGACACCCCTCCTCGGGAATGACGCGACGCACCGGCCGTTGGTCCGTGTGAAACGAGGGGGCCTACCTAACCACGAGTGACTCACCATGCCCTGCGCTCAGCCGCGACCTACTGCGTTCCGCCTGCCATTGCGGGCCGACCAGTTCCGAATCGAAGAGCACCGCAACGTCCACTGCCGCTTCTACAGCACCTGCGTGGACGCCGCCGTGAAGGAGGACTGGGACAGCTTCACCTGTGCCAAGTGCCCCTTGTTCCACGAGGACAAGGCTCCTGGCGCGGACTCCTACGCCTTCAACCAGCCTGCGGACTCAGGCCGGCCCTGAGCCCCCGAAAAGGGGCTGGCGAACAGCCGTACCCTCGGGCTTGAGGGAACCCAGGGACCCTGAAAGGCCCAAGCGCCTGTGCGCTGCCACACGCTCTGCAGGCGCAGCGTGTGGGGTGGTGCACGCCCGTGAACCTAGGCGCTGGTGAAGCCTCCCAGGGAGTGAGTATTGAAGCGAGAGCTTCGGACCTGGGGAGGGTGTGAAAGAGGAACGCGTCAACAGCTGGCTCGAGCTGCAGGAGGCGCTCTTCGCGGGCTCATGGAACGAGGGCCTGCGAAGGTTCCGGCCGAGCTTTGCCTTCCGCGGGGTACCGAACGCGAGGCATGACCTCTCCACCTCGCTCAACCGCCACGAGGGGGACTTCGCCGCGCACGAGAAGGATCTGCTGCGCGCCTTTCGCAAGTACGCGCGCGGAGGCACCCAGCCCTGCGCGTCGGTCTGGGACTGGCTGGCGCTGGCGCAGCATCACGGACTGCCGACGCGGCTTCTGGACTGGACGTTCAGCCCCTACGTGGCGCTCCACTTCCTGACGGAGGACCCGGAGCTGTACGACACGGACGGGGTGGTGTGGTGCGTGGACTACCACCAGACGAACCGGCTGCTGCCCAAACCCTTGCAGGCCCAGCTCCGGGAAGAGGGCGCGGACGTCTTCACGGCGGAGATGCTCGCGTCGGTGGCGAGAGAGCTGTCCGTGTTCGACCGGCTGACGAAGCACCCCTTCGTGCTCTTCTTGGAGCCGCCCTCGCTGGACGACCGCATCGTGAACCAGTTCGCGCTGTTCTCGGTGATGAACGGCCCGCTGCTGCGGCTGGACGCCTTCCTCGAGAACCAGAAGCGAGGCGTCCACCGGCTCATCGTCCCGGCCTCGCTGAAGTGGGAGGTCCGGGACAAGCTGGACCAGGCCAACGTGACAGAGCGCGTCCTCTTCCCGGGCCTGGATGGCCTCAGCCGCTGGCTGCGGCGCTACTACAGCTCGCGCCCGCGGTGAGGCCCTGCCACCTGGGGCCTCAGGCCTCGACGTAGCGATCGTGGATGGGATGGGGGGTCTCGGCGGTGACATCCCCATCCAGCCCCGCGAGCCGCTCGGTCTCGGACCGGAGCAGTTCCTTCTTTTCAGCCCTGTGCGCTGCGGCGCCGAACACCAGGGTGACCACGATGATGCCCATGAAGATGAGGACGCCCAACAGTGCGGACCAGACAACGAGCATGACCTGACCTCGCTTGAGAGAACGAAGGGCCCACCAGAGGCCCTGACTTCAGAAGGATGGAGATGCCGCGAACCGTTGTCGGGGCCCAGGCCTGCGCTCCCCTGCCCGCCAGCCCACCGTGCTCGCCCGGTGAGCCGGCAGGCTCACCCTCATGAACGTCTCAGGGAAGAGGCATCCCTACATTTGGCGCACCCAAACGGAGGTGGTTCATGCCCGAGGTCGATCTGCCCATCGCGCGTGATGCGCGTTCTCTGATTCCTCCCACCTTGCAACGCACCATGCGCCGGTCTCTGTCTCGCGGACCAGAAGCTGGGACGCCCGCGAAGCCGCTGTTCGGAGTGCTTCCCTTCAAGCGGTTCGTTCCGCAGGACATCCACTCACTGCTGGACTACGCCAACGGCCTGACGGTGCTGGGCGTGGCAATGGGCGCGGCCAAGCCGGCCTGCACGGCGGGGCTGGCCCTGGGCATGGCGGACCTGGGCGTGTCCCTGCTCACCGACTACCGGCTGAGCCTGCGCAAGATCATCCCCATCGAGGTGCATGAGTTCATCGACTACGCGTGGGGCCTGGCGGCCATCGCCTCGCCCTTCGTGTTTGGCTATGCGCGCCGCTCGCCGCTGTCGGCCATCGTCCACGTCGCGGTGGGGGTGAGCACCATCATCGGCTCGCTGTTCACGGACTACCGGGCCCAGGTGGGCGTGAAGTGGAGCAAGCGCCGCCTCTCCGAGGCTCTGCCTCTGTCTGGCGCGGCTGTCGGCGCGTAGCGCTCTGGCTTTGCCAGCAGGAAAGACCGCCTGCTCTGGTGGGCGGCCTTTCAACGCTGCGGGTAGGATCCTCGTTCAAGATGTGCTAGGTTGTCAGCCATGAGCGACTCCTCGACGAAGCTGATGGCCTTCGGCCAACCCGCGCCGGAGCCCGAGAAGAACCGGTGGGTGTTTGGGATGCGGCTGCGCATTGAGCCGTACCACAAGGTCGCAGTGGAGAACCGGACCCTCACGAAGAAGCGAGAGAGGCCGGACCCGTTCGCGGTCGTCATCAGCACACCGAAGTACGAGCCCTGAGGCAGGCCCGGCTTACTGTTCCAACAAATTGATGTCGATCTGGGTGGTCTGGCCTGCGGTGACCAGAATCTCCCGCTCTACTTTCTTTTGAAGCTTTGAGTTGACGAGCTTCAAGGTGTACTTGCCCGCGTCGAGCGGGAAGGAAGCCTTCCGGGTCAGCCCCATCTGCCATCCATTGAGGAACAGCATGGCCTCGGGAACGACCAGCAGATCCAGGGAGCCCTGTCCCACGACAACAGCCTGAGTGCGAGGCTTCTCAGGAGGCTTGACCTCCCCCCGTGAGGAAGAACCTCTACCAGACGCAGCAACTCCTGCATCCCGCAAAACCGGACCTGGCGGTTGGGAGACGTCCATTCCTGCGGACGCAATCGATTGGCTGTGCTCATCCGTGCCGCTGCTGGACAGGACGTCTTTCAGCGCTGGCGAAGATGTCCCCCCATCTGACGCTTGCGGAGTCGTCGCAGGAAGGGCCTCACCTCCGTGAGCCTCTCCCGGAGCCATGACGGACACAGAAACGGTAGGCCCAGCGGGAGCAAGAGAGACCGGTTCCCGAGGTGGGCCCCCCGCGAGAAGCCGTCGGCTCAGGTACCCGCCCCCTATCAGGATCAACAGGACGCCCACGAGCGCGACCCAGGCCGTCTCCTTGTCGTGCGGATGGGGAACCTTGGGAGAAAGCCTCGAGGGACGAGCCACCGTAGTCCGCTCATCCCTGGGCCCGTGCACCTCGGGCTGCAGGACCTCTTGCAGCGGAGCAAGATCGGTGACAGGCCTCACTGCAGCGGCCGAGGAAGACTCGGGCTGCGGCTGGGACTGAATGAGCTTGGAAGGAGACCGGGGGAGACTCGTCGTCTTCTGAGGCGAAGGGGATACACTCTCGGCGGTCGCCATCATGGCGACGATGCCTGCCATCTGCGAGGCGCCCATGGGTTTACCGGTCGAGACAATGAACTCGACGATGAACGCCTCCAGATCCGCCTGAAAGGAGGGGCAGTCAGGGTAGCGCTTCTCGCGATCCTTGGAGATGGCCCGAGAGAGGATGCGTTGGAGGGTTTCTGGCACATCAGACCGGCGCTGTTCGACGGGGACCTCAGGCTCGGAGAGGATGGCCTGGAGCAGAGCGGCCTCGGAGGAAGCCCTGAAGGGCTTGAACCCTGTGAGCAGCTCGTAGAGGACAATGCCCAACGCGTAGACATCCGCGCGGCGATCCAAGGGCTCATTGCGCAGCTGCTCAGGCGGCATGTACGCCAGCTTGCCTTTGAGGACGCCCGTCTGGGTGTGGGGGCTCACACCCGCGGCCTTGGCGATGCCGAAGTCCACGACCTTCACCGAGCCTTGGCGCGACAGCAGAATGTTGTCTGGGCTGATGTCGCGGTGAATGATGTTCATCGGCAGGTTCGTGGCCGGGTCGATGCAGTCGTGGGCAAAGGCGAGCCCTTCGCAGGCGGCGGAGATGACGCGGGCGCAAAACGCGAGGGGTAGAACGAGGCCCACTGCGCCAGCGCGCCGGATGACCTCTCTCAGGTTGACCCCATCGATGTACTCCATCGCGATGAAGTAGGTGCCGTCCGCCTCGCCGAAATCGAAGATCTGGACGATGTTCGGGTGATTGAGCTGAGCGGCGAGCCGGGCTTCGGACAAAAACATGTCCACGAAGGAGGATTCGGTGGCCAGGTGCGGCAGGATGCGCTTGACCACGAGCGACTTCTCGAAGCCCATGGGACCGGCGGACTTGGCGAGGAACACCTCGGCCATGCCGCCGGTCGCGAGTTTTTGGATCAGCTGATACTTCTCACTATGCATGACCGTGTGTCTCCGCCTGGCTCAGCGCCGGCGGTGGCGTGAGCGCAAGACTCCTCCCGCGAAGAGTCCCAGGAGCACGAGCCACGGCTCCGCGGTGGAGGCGGCACAGCCCAATCCACCCCCAATTGCCTCAGCCACGGGTTTGGGCGCGAACACTGTGAAGGTAATCGGCTGCGATTGAGGGCTTGGATTGCTGGCCAGATCCGTTACCGAGGCTCGCAGCTCGTGGGCTCTCTCTTCCAAGGGGTCAGCGAACCGGAACGTGAACACTCCTGCCGCATCCGCCTTCTTGGACCCCATGCTCTTGCCATCCAGGAAAAACTCCACGCTTCCATTCGGGATGGTGTTCCCCGAGACACTGGGGTTCAGGTCGTAGATTTCATCGCCATTGGCTGGCTTCTTGATCTGAGGAGCATCAGGCGGCTCAACAATGACAGTGAACGCATAGGAAGCAGGAGTCTCGTCCAGATTTCCCGCTTCATCTCTCGCGGCTACGAAGATGGTATACGTCCCATTCACAGCTTTGATGTTGTCGTTCGCGATCTCGAAGATGTTCGCGAGGTTGTAAGGCTGCTCGCCAAGGCAAGGGCTCTCAAACTCTTTCTCAAGGTGCTGAGCGACGACCTTGCACTCAAACGTTGTACTCAACCCGTCCTCCTCGGTTGGGTCACTGAAATTGAAAAGAACACTGATGGAATTGTGAATCTCGGGAGGTTTCTGAGTAATCGCGGTCTGCGGCGGAGTCGTATCCACCCAGAACTCGAATGCCGAGTCGCTAGGCAGTGGCGAAGTGCTCGACGGAGTCCACGTATTGCCGACCGCATCGGTCGCTTCGACCACACGCACGACGTGCTTACCCTCTGCCAAGACATGTCGGGTAGTCAGTTCCCAATTCCCGCTGCTCCCCATTTGTTGAGTATCCGTGCCCAGTCCGTCGATCTGCAGCACCACCCTGCTCCCCATTTCGGAGGTACCCCTGAAGACAGGTGATGTCTGATTGGTACGCCAGAGCTTCGCAGCGTTGGTCGCTGGATTCGTGATGGTGGTGACGGGAGGCTGAAGATCCACCACCCACTCATAGGTAGCAGCACTCGGGTCCTCATTGCCTGCGGCATCGACTGCATAGACAGAGAAGACATGGCGGCCGGCACCCAAGTTCACATACTCCTCGATGCCAGCAGTCCCAGTGCCGGTACCCAATCTTGTACCGCAGGGGCTGAAGTTTCCTGGAGAGGTGGGAGACTCGAGGCGGCACCGATATCCTCCGGGTGCATCCGCTCCCGAGAAGCGGAACTTCATACTCCTTGAGTTGGTGGGGTTCCTCGCAGCAATGCCACCCGCCTCCGTGACTTCCAGAATGACGGTCTCAGGCGGGCTCGAGTCCACCACCCACCGGTACTCTGCGGGGCTCGCATCTGCATTCCCTGCGGCATCAATCGCAAAGACCTTGAAATAATGCTCACCATTGCTCAACGGCGAGAAGGTGATGGTTCCCGAGTCACAGCCGACGTACGACTGCGAGTCGAGCGAGCACTGGTAGTGTCCGCCAGGTCCAGCTCCCGAGAAGCGGAACGTGGCGCTGAGCAGACTGGTGGGATTGGGCGGCTTGCTTGCCTCCTCGATCACTGTCTCAGGGGGCTCTGTATCGACCTCCCAGATGTAAGTGGCTGGGTTCTGCAGATCATCATTGCCTGCAGCATCCTTGGCATACACAGAGAAAGTGTGCACCCGCTGGCTCAGCGCATCGTAGGTGATAGTGCCCGATGAGCAGTCTGCGTACACCTGCTCATCGAGTTTGCAATAGTACTTCCCTTCCGCTCCAGCACCCGAAAAGCGAAAGGTGGCACTGGTCTCATTGGTAGGGTTGCGCGGTCTCGGCGCCTCAATCGCCGTGTCTGGCGGAGTGAGATCCACCACCCACGGGTAGGTGGCAGGAGAAGGGTCAACGTTGCCCGCCCCATCCTTGGCCCTCACAGAGAGCGAGTGGCTTCCCTCGGAAACGTGGAAGACCACTGGGCTGGCGCATGCTGCGAACGGCCCTGAGTCCAGGCTGCACTCGAAGCTGCTGCCGGGCTCCGTGGAGGTGAACGTGAAGGTTGGATTCGCATTGTTGCTGGGATTGGGCGGCTTCTGATCGATCGCCGTGTCTGGAGCGCCAGTGTCCACCCGCCAGGTATAAGTCGCAGGAGAGTCGTCCACATTGCCCGCAGCATCCTTGGCCCTCACCGCAAAGATGTGGCTTCCCTCTGGAACCGAGTAGGTCAAGGGGCTGGTGCAGCTCGCGTACTCCCCATCGTCGAGGCTGCATTCGAAGCTGCTCCCAGCCTCACTGGACGCAAAGGTGAACGTAGCGCTCGTCCTGTTATCGGGGTTAGGAGGCTTTTGATCAATCGATGTGTCTGGTGGCTGCGTATCCACTCGCCAGGTATAGGTGGCAGGTGAAGGATCGATGTTGCCTGCGGCATCCTTGGCCCTGACCGCGAACGTGTGATTCCCCTCTGCCAGAAGCGGGGACTGCCAGGGACTTGTGCAGGGCGCGAACTGCGCAGAGTCCAAGCTGCACTCGAAGCCTACGGCGCCTCCCTGCCCACTGAAGGTGAACGTGGCTCGCGCGCTGTTGCTGGGATTGGAGGGCTTCTGCTCGATTGCAGTGTCCGGCGCCTCTGTGTCCACATCCCAGGTGTAGCTGACAGGAGTAGGGTCTACATTTCCTGCGGCATCCGTGGCCCTCACTTCAAAGGTATGGCTTCCATCCGTGAGGGATGGAGCGGTCCATGGGCTGGAACAGGTTACGTACAGTCCCTGATCCATCCGGCACTCGAAGGTACTCCCCGTCTCGGTGGCGCTAAACGTGAACCTAGGCCTCGGTTCGTTGGAAGGATTGGTGGGTTTATCTCCCAGGATTGTGTCAGGGGGGGTGATGTCCACCACCCAGGTATAGGTCGTGGCCGAGGCAGCCGTATTACCTAGCGCATCCGTGGCCTTCACCGCGAAGGTGTGGCTACCCTCAGCGAGAAGAGGTGTCGTCACTGGACTCGTACACGGCGTAAACGCCGCCGAATCCAAGCTACACACGAAGCTGCTTCCCGTCTCCGAGGCACTGAACGCGAACGTGGGCCGCGTGACGTTGCTGGGATTGGTAGGCTTCTGGTCAAACACGGTATTCGGAGGCGTCGAGTCAACGAGCCAGGAATACGTGGCAGGCGAGGGATCGATATTGCCTGCCGCGTCCCTGGCCCTGACCGAAAGCGTGTGACGGCTGTCCGCCAGTTCTGGAGAGGTCCATGGACTTGGACAAGATGTGTAGACTCCACCGTTCAGGCTGCACTCGAAACTGCACCCCTCTTCCGGCGAACTGAACGTGAACGTAGCCCTCGTACTGTTCGTGGGATCATTGGGCTTCTGCTCAATGCGGGTATCCGGAGATTCCGTATCCACCACCCAAGAATAGGAGGCGGGCGAGGTGTCTTCGATCGACCCCAACATCGCCTTGACTTCAAAGGTGTGGCGGCCGTCCGCCAGAGCGGAGTACGACTTGGGGCTGGTGCAGGCCGCCCATGCGCTCTCATCGAGTCTGCACTCCAAGGTAGCGCCCGCCTTTGTCGCATGGAATGAGAAGGCCGCAGCCGTCACATTGGTAGGATCTGGTGGGCGAGGAGGATCGATGACCGTATCTGATGGATATATCACCGTCCAAGAGTAGGAGAGGGAGCCGTTGGTTGGATTATCCGCTTCATCCGTTCCCCTAACAGTGAATGTGTGACGGCTACCATCGAGCAAAGTGCCTGCGACTGTATATGAAACCACTTGTCCAGTGGTTCCCACACCACAGCCAAACCCTGCGCTCCCATCCAGCGTACACGTGTACCTCACGGAAACTTCCTGGTTTCCCGTGTTGAAAGAGAGGGTAGGCCTGAGCTCAGGAGAAGGATCGCTCGGCCGCGTTACCCATCCAATCTGCGGTACCGCCGTGTCAACCGTGACGTTGATGCTCGTCGCATTAGAACTCTCCTCTGAATTGCTACCACAAACCCCTATAGCTTTGATGGTATACTGACGAGCGTCCTCCAGCACGCCCACTGCAAAAGTATAGCTCCACGTTCCGCTATTAGGGGTGGCATCCCCTGCCAAGTCGCTTCCGACATAAATCCTGACCTTGGCGTTACTTCCATACCCTGACACAGACCCTGTCACCTTGAGTTGGGCATTAACATACCCGTTGTTCACCGGCGTCGTGAACACAGGCGCGTTGAGAGTACAGTTCGCGAACTGCTCGAATTCCGTCTCAAGCCGGGTGATGATGCCTCGATGCGCGACAAGCTGGCTCGCGGCAGGCTGTGCATTCGTGACAATTCCAGAAATTGTCCCGGCCACTCCGCCTGCGAGCCCCGCTTCAACGGACATGGGACAAGCCCCCGTGCTCGCCGCTTGATATAGCAGCCGTCCGCCTCCGCCTCCGCCTCCAGCGCCTCCATCCTCCGCAATCCCTGCGGAGCTGCTCCCTCCATTGCCGCCGCTCGCAGAGATGAAACCACACTCCGCAGAGTCCACGAACCTCAAGTAGACGCTCCCGCCAGCCCCACCTCCGCCCGCGCCTCCCTGCGTTGCATCATCACCAGCGGCACCATCCGCCAGAATGGATCCGCTCCCAGCCAGGCGATACCCGCGCACGAAGATGGCTCCGCCTCCAGCGCCTCCCTGGGAATGCCTCCCTCCCCCATACCCCTGGCCACCGCCTCCTCCCAGCGTCAGGTGATCCGTCAGGGAATAGACCAGCCCCGCTCCACCCTTGCCCCCGATATTCCGTGCCGAGTCGCCATAGACCAGGGAGTCGCCTCCCCGACCTCCTGCCGCACCATTCCCCCCTCCCCCCCCTCCCGCTCGGGGGCAGAGACCACCACCACCGCCGTTGGACGCATTCTCCAGGCCAGTGGCCCACACACCGAAGTCCAGGGACGAGATCCCTTCTCCCCTGCCGGCTCCCGGGCGCACGGAGGCAGGCAAGGCGGCGCACCCGGCGAAGCCAGCGAACTCCTCAAGCACCAGTCCTCCGCGGAATCCTACGCCGCTGGCTTGAAGCGTCCCCTCGTTCTGAATGAGCCCCTTGGCCAGGAAGGCAAGAACCCCTCCTTGGCTGCCATCCCACGGCGCCGCGACGAGGCTCGCCCCTGCTACAACCTTCACATCCGTGTACTCTGGGATGCGGATCACCTGGGTCACAAGTCCCGCGTAGGAGTACAGGAGCGGGGCTCCCAACTTCAGCTCCTGACGTTCGGCGAAGCTCACCCGCGCCAGTTCCCACCTGCCCACAGGATCCGTGCTCAACGAGATGGGCCCAGGCGCGCCTTGAGCCGGCTCCGGGACAATGCCCGTCGTCTGCAACACCATGATCAGGTCGCCCGCCGCGAACCCTTCTGTCGATGAGACGAACAGCACGGTGTCTCCCGTCGCAAGAGGTACCGTGACCTGTGCATAGCGATTGATGACGGTTCGCGGCTCCGTGACGATCAGCGCTCCATCACGTCCGGTTCCCAGGCCCAATGTGTCGGGCTCGGCCGCGGACGTGGAGGCCCAGAACACCAGGGCCACCAGCGACATCAGGCTGCATGATCTTCTCATGGGGTTCCCCCTGTAACTCTGTCAGCTCCACCTACTGCGAGATAACGATGGTGAATTCGATGCGTCGGTTGTTCTCACGTCCGATGGACGTGGCATTACTGGCAACGGGCCGCTCCTGTCCGTAGCCCTTGGCTTGGAGCCGCTCGGGTGCGACCCCACGCTCGATAAGGAACTCTCTGACAGCGTCCGCCCGGCCCTGCGTCAGCCGCAGGTTGTCGAGCGCGTTCCCCCGGTCGTCCGTGTGCGCGCCGACCACGATCATCGGCAGGTCTGGGTGCTCGAGGATCACCTTCGAGACCCAACGGAGAACCTCGAAAGACTCGGGCCGGATTCGTGGCTGCCCTGGGATGAAGAGGATCTTCTCCGTCAGTTCGATCTGTTTCCGCGTCAGCTTCACCCGCGGCACTTCATGCGCGGGGCACCCTTGGTTGCTCTCAGGGCCTGCCTCCTTCGCGCAGGTGTCCAACACGTTGGCGATGTTGTCCTTGTCCAGATCCGACTCTGGGCAGCCCTGACGTTCCTCAGGCCCCGCCAGATCCGGGCACTGGTCCACATCGTCCTCGACGCCATCTTGGTCCCGGTCTTTGAGCGGACACCCGCGCGATTTCTCGGGCCCGGGCTCGGATGGACACACGTCTCTCTCGTCCTCAATCCCATCCTTGTCCTGGTCCGGCATCGGACAGCCCTGCCAAGCCGCCACTCCTAGTACTTCTGGGCACGCGTCGAGCTTGTCCTCAATGCCATCGTTGTCGCTGTCCTTCCGAGGGCAGCCCAAACGATCCGCGGGCCCCGCCTCGTCATCACACTGGTCCACCCCGTTGGGAACGCCGTCCTCGTCCTCATCCAGGTCCGGGCACTCCTCCACGGTGTGGTCCAGTGCCGGAGAGCAGTTCACCGCCGATTCATCTGACAAGCGGGGCGGGATGACCTTGCCGAACGCCGCTCCCAGCATCACTCGGAACAGAGGGATACCGGGCGCCGAACCCCCTCCTACACCGGCCAGTGCAAACACCTCCACCGCTGGATTGACCAGGTATCGAGGCCCCAGCAAGAGCTCCACAGAGCTGGGCTGCTCCACGAGCGGAACCGTGCCCCGTACGTCCAACTCCCAGCGCATACGCTGGCCCACCGTCGCCAGCACGAGCCCCACCTGAGCCTCGTTCCCCATGGGACCACGGACAAACTCCCGATCCGCGTAGGGTTTAATCTCCGGACGCACCACCATCCTCGAGTCCAGCGCCACCCTGAACCAGCCGAACCGCCGGCCGATCATGAGCCGCGGCGCATAGCGCGGCCCCGCATCCCGAGTCAGCCCGTGAGAACCGCCGACCGGTGCCCCCACGCCCATCTCCAGCGCCAGATCGCCCAGGGCGCCATCCAGTTGGGAGAACAGCCTCATCCTTGCGCTCACCAGAGGGGTGCCGAGCCCGAAGGAGGAGAGCCGATCGATCCCCTCTTCCTTCAGATCAGCCCCCGTCTGGAACGCTACCAGCGGGAGCTGCACACCCATCTCAAGCCATGAGAACGGTGCGTATGCCGCCGCCAAGAGCAGAGTGGTACGGCTCCCCACGATGGGCAGCACCTGCCCCCTACGCGAGAACATCAGCGGGTTGTGCTGGTAATGGCTGATCGCGGAGAAACGGTAGTCTCCGGTCGGCATCAGCTCCCCTGTCCCCTGCACCAGCGAGCCTGTGGCGGCAGGATTGACATCCAGCCGCTCCAGTTCAAAGCCGACCAGCCGCTCCGGCTCCTGAGCGAACGCCATCGATGAAGCCAGGATGATCGCGATCCCGTACACTGTCCGGGCAAGCCTGCTCTGTTGCATGCAACTCCTCGCAGCAAGATCACGGCTGGATAAGGTGTTACCAGCCACGTGATCGGATAGGGGATGCTCGAATCCTGCTTCTTGGCAGTGGTACCTGATGCCCCTGTGAATGGGGTTACCACTTAGGTGGTACTCACAAGTGTGAGCGATTGGGCTATCCCTCCCCGCGTTGAGTTGGTCGGGGAACTTTTCCCAAGGGCCCATACCGCCCACTGCTGGGCTCTCTCCATTTCACCTGACGAGTGGTGGCATGTCGAACCATGGCTGTGATCACGCACGGCGAGTTCCTCTCCAGAGGTATTCCCTCAAGAGGACGACGGCCGTCTGCGCGCTACTAACCCTCCCTGGCTGCGCTCTGAGCAAGGCCTCCGCCTGCGATACACCTCCTCCTTTCCTTGCCAAGCTCGAGGCGGCGGAGCGCGTCAACCCAGACGCCTATGGCCGGGCGCTCCCAACGGTGGTCCAGTTCCTCCAGATCAAGGACAGCGTCAAGTTGGAGCGTGCAAGCTTTCAAAAGCTCTGGTCCGACCCCAAGAGCTTGCTGGGAGAGGATCTGCTGCAGACAGCCGAGTTCGTTGTCCCGGCCGGCGATGTGGTGAAGCACTGGGTACAGCGGGATCCCAAGGCGCAGTACGTGGCAGCGGTGGGCCTCTTCCGCCAGCCGCTCGGCTACGCGTGGCTGGCCGTCGCCAAGCTGCCGCCCGTGCCTCCCAGCCAATGCGAGGAGCAGCCAGCAGGTGACCGCGGCGATGACGCGACCCCGCTGGACACCCAGCTCCGCTTCAAGCTTCAGGGCTACCAGATCGACTACCTGCGGCCTTCGAGGAGAACGCCATGAAGGCCCCGCAGCGCATCATCTGGTCCGAGGGGATGTTCATGAGTCCCCACCACATGCAGCAGCTGGACCTCTACCACGAGTCCCTCGTGGAGACCCGCCTGAGCTCGGTGTGCCTCTATCCCTGGGGCGTGGCCTCCATGCAGTTCGACATGGAAGCTCTGCGCGCAGGCCAGGTCAGCCTCCTCGAGTTCTTCGGCATCCTGCCGGACGGGCTCTCCGTTGGCTTCGAGGCTGGTCACGAGGAGTCCCCCGCGGCCCGGCCCGTGGAGGGGCACTTCCGGCCGACGCAGCAGCTGCTTGAGGTCTACCTCGGCATCCCCAAGGAGCGCAGCGACGTGGAGAGCTACGGCGCCGCGGGCAAGCTGGGCGCAAGCCCTCGCTTCTCGCCTCGCAGCCGCCCCGTGGGTGACCTGCACGCGTCTACCTCCGTCATCCATATCTCCTTCGCGCAGCGGAACATGAAGCTCCTGTTCGGCGATGAGCCCCGGGATGACTTCGATGCGCTGAAGATCGCCGAGCTCGCTCGCGACAAGTCAGGGAGCTTGGTGCTCGTCGACACCTACATCCCTCCGTGCCTGCGCATCGGCGCCTCTCCGTACATCATGAGCGAGCTGCGCTCGTTGCTGCGGCTCATCGTCTCCAAGCAGCGGCAGATCGCCACGCGGCGGCGGCACCGGGATGAGTCCTCGCTCGAGTTCACGGCCTCGGACGTCACGCTCTTCCTGGAACTGCACGCCCTTAATGGCGTCATCCCGTTCCTGTCTCACGTGATCGAGGCCGGGAACATGCGCCCGCATGATCTCTACCTCATGCTGAGCCGGCTCGGAGGGCAGCTCTGCACATTCTCGGCGGAGGCTGACCCTTCGGTCATGCCGCCCTTTCAGTTCACCAACCTCCGCGTCACCTTCGAAGAGCTGTTTCGCCGCCTGACGGAGCTGATGCGCTCCGTGGCACTGGAGCAGTGCATCACCGTACCGCTGGAGCGGGGAGCGGACGGGCTCTACCGGGCCAAGCTGGAGGATGAGCGGATCGACCGCTGCGGCCAGTTCCTGATCATGGTCCGGAGCGAGCTGCCGGAGCAGACCATCGTCGATCAACTGCCCAAGCTCTCGAAGCTGGGAAGCTGGTCGGAAATCCAGGGACTGGTGCAGGCCACCAGCCAGGGCATCCCCCTGCAGGTCACCTACCGGCCTCCACCGGAAGTGCCCATCCGCCCGGGGGCCTCCTACTTCACCCTCACTCAGGACGCTGGCTGGAGGAACGTGCTGCGCGAGCATGCCGTGGCCCTCTACCTGCCGCACCCTTTCAACTCCAGCCAAACCTCCATCGAACTGCTCGCCGTGCCCAACGTGGGCCGCTGAGCCTCTTTTGCCTGAAAGCTCCCTGGAACTGTCATGGATCGAGTCAACGAGGCCACGAAGGACTGCTTCGACACCATCATCCGGCTCCGCCACGCGGAGGCCGCTGAGATTCCCCCTCCGGAAGTGCTGAACCACCGGCTCCGCGGTGTCATCGACGAAGTGCTCCGGCGCGCGGCGGTGCTGGGGTTCAGCCATCAGGACGCACAGGACATGGGCTACGCCCTCGTGGCGCTGATGGACGACATCGTCCTCAACAAGCCCGAGCAGTACCGGCAGTTCTGGATGAGCAACCTGCTGCAACTCCACTACTTCCACGAGACCGTCGCCGGCGACAGCTTCTTCAACCGCGTCAATGCCATCCGCAAGGATCCCCACCGCGCCGAGGTCCTCCGGGTCTATTACCTGTGTCTGTTGTTCGGCTTTCAGGGTCGCTACCGCATCCGAGGGGGCGAGCTGGAGCTGATGAGCCTCATTGACAGCATCCAGAAGGACCTGGAACGAGCCCAGCCGTTCGACTTCGACTTGCTTGCTCCTCACGGTGACCGCCCGTCCGAGAACCTCGCCCTGGCCAAGCGCCGGCTCTCGCTCACCTCCGCAGCCTTCGCGGCTGTCGCCGTGGCACTCCTCTTCTATGGGGGCCTCTATCTCGCCCTCGATCGTACTGCCTCCACCATGCTCCACGACATCGAGCTTCACATGGCCACCGTCGCGAAGGGGGGGCAGTAGTCATGAAGTTCTTCTTCCTCATCACACTGCTGTTGGGCCTCATCTGGGGAGGCACCTGGTACTTCCATCAACCTGTCTGGCTGGGACTGGCCGCTACGGCTGTGACGTTGTTCTTTGCACTGATCGTCTCCATGGTCCGCCGCTGGCGCGCCCGCGCCGCGAGGAAGAAAGCCGAGCAGGCTGAACAGAAGCCTCCGGAGGCCTCAGCGCCGCAGCCAGCCAAGGCAGCTCCTCGCACCGAGGCCCGCCCGGAGATCGAGGCCATGCAGGCCGAGTTCTCCCGTGCCATCTCGTCGCTGAAGACGTCCAAGCTCGCTCGAGGTGGGCGGGACGCGCTCACGGTTTTGCCGTGGTACCTCGTCATCGGCTCCACCGAGTCGGGCAAGAGCACCGCCCTGCGCAACTCTGGGCTGAAGTTCCCTTACCTTTCCAACCGGGGCGGTGGGAACGGGCGAAGTGTGAGCCCGACACGTCACTGCGACTGGTGGCTCACCAATGACGCGGTGTTCCTGGACGCGGCGGGCCGCTATGTCGAGTCGGAAGAAGACCGGGATGAGTGGATCTCGTTCCTGGACACCCTGGGCAAGCACCGGCCCTATCGGCCCCTCAATGGGCTCGTCGTGACGGTGAGCGTGAGCGAGCTGATGGGCGCAGATCCCCAGGCCGCAGGCGAGCTGGGCCAGCGGCTGCGCGAGCGCATCGACGAGCTGACGTCCCGGCTGCGCATCGTGGTCCCCATCTACGTGATGATCACCAAGTGTGATCTGCTCACCGGGTTCGTGGAGATGTTCGCCGACCTGCCTCGCTCCGAGCGAGGGCAGATCTGGGGCTTCACCGTGCCGCTGACGGCTCAGCCCGAGGCGCCCACCGAGCTGCTGCTCAAGCGCTTCGACGAGCTCACCGCCATCCTGGAGCAGCGCTCCGTCCGGCGGATCGGCCAGGAGCGGCGGCTGGAGGCACGCGAGCGCATCTACCAGTTCCCGCACAGCGTGCACGCGATCCGCAAGAACCTCACGGAGTTCATCCAGCCGCTCTTCATGGAGAACGTCTTCCAAGACACTCCCATCATGCGCGGCGTCTACTTCACCAGCGGCTCCCAGGAGCACCGCGTCACCGACCCGCGCGCTTCTGCCTCCTCCAGCGAGCCGACGCTCGCCGCGCCTCGCGTCAACCCCGAGCAGACCTCGGAGAGCCGCAGCTTCTTCCTCTGGGACGTGTTCACCAAGGTCATGTTCCAGGACCAGAAGCTCGCGGTCATCAGCTCCATGGAAGAGATCCGCCGGCGCAAGCGCCGCTACGCCGTGGCGGGAGCCTGCCTCGCCTTCACCGTGGCGCTGCTGACCCTGCCTACGATCTCCTTCTTCAAGAACCGGCAGATGCTCCGTAAGGTCCGCGACACCATTGTCGCGGTGAAGCTGGAGACCAACGACGACATCAGCCGCATCCAGGAGCTGAGCCCTCTGCAGCAACACCTTGCGGATCTGAACCGGCACCGGGTAGAGGGCGTACCGCTGTGGCTGCGCCTGGGCCTGTACAAGGGAGACCAGCTCTTCGCGCTGGCCCAATCCTTCTACAACAGCCAGCTCAAGTGGCTGCTCCTCGGCCGTCAGCATGATCGCATCCGGCAGAACCTGGAGCTGTTCGCTCAGAACCAGGACCGGGTGGACTGGAAGCCCAGCAACGAGTCCTACGGCAAGCACTTCGATGATCTGAAGATGTATCTGCTCATCACCTACCTCACCGACTCTCCCAACCCTGCCTATCCCCGGCCTCCGAACGAGCCACCGCTCGATGAATCGCATCAGGCGTGGATCGTCAAGCAGATGCTCCGGCACTGGGAGGACATCCGCGATCGCAACGGAGAGGTGAGCCTCGAGCAAGCCATCACCCGCCACGCGCAGACGTACATCGCCATGCTGGCGGCGGACCCTCTCCAGCTGGCCTTCTCGCGAGACGAGCGGGTGGTGATCTCCGCCCGCCGGGCCCTCAACCGAGTCCCGCTCGCAACGCTGGAGCTGGAGCGCATCGTCAGCCAGGCCAACCGTGAGTACCCGGGCGTGTCCCTGGGCGACTCGGTGGGTGCCGTCCCCTTCATGCGGGCGACGAAGCGCGTCAACGGCGCCTTCACGCGGCTGGCCTGGGAGGAGTGGGTCCGTGCGCGAATGGACTCGGCCTTCCAGGGTTCCGAGGCCTGGGTGCTCAACCGGGACTCCCGCGAGAACGAGGAGGCCAACCGCGCGGAGCTCCGCACCCGCTACTACCAGCAGTACATCCAGGAGTGGACAGACTTCCTCTACTCCGTCCGCGTGGAGGAGCCCAAGGACTGGAGCCAGACGGAGCTGCTCCTCGAGAGCCTCACACGAGGCAAGCCAGCCCCCATTGGCAAGCTCTTCCGCACGCTCGCCTACAACGTTCATCTGGAGAGCCCCAAGGTGGCCTCGGGCAACACGCTGTCCGCGCTGATCTCCAAGGCCCTCAACAAGCCCGCCGGCACTTCCGCGACGGAGGAGGGGCCTGCCCGGCTCGTCGATCCCGAGTCCTCGATAGGCGAGACCGAGCTGACCCCTGCGGCCGTGGAGAAGAACTTCAGCCCCATCCTGGCCTTCATCACCAAGACCTCGGCGACTGATGACGGCGAGGAAAAGCTGACGCAGCTCGACTCCTACCAGGACCAGCTCAACCTGGTGCTCACCACCCTGAAGGAGGTGCGCGACAAGCCCAACGAGGCCATGGTGTTGATCGAGAAGATCACCTCCACCCGCAACACCGTCTCGCTGCTCATTCAGAGCCAGGAAGGCGCTCACGCCGTCTTCGAGCAGATCCTTCTGCCTCCGCTCAAGCAGGTGGGGACGGTCGTCCGGCGAGACGTGGCCGAGAAGAAGAGCCGGAAGTGGTGTGACGAGATCTTCGGGCCCTTCGTGTCCCTGATGGCCAACAGGTACCCCTTCAACAAGGACTCGCTGCTGGATGCGCCCCTGCCTGAGTTCACCCAGTTCCTGCATCCCTCCACGGGCACGGTCCGGAAGTTCCTGCAGACCCAGCTCAGCGAGGAGGTGCTCCCGGATGGAAGGCGCCATGTGTTCGCGGTGAAGACCGCCCCTGGCATGGGTCTGTACAAGGATGAGCTGCTCACCTACCTGGAGCGCATCAACAACCTCGCCATGACGCTGTTCCCCGGCGACACCCAGGAGCCGCTCGTCCGCTTCATGGTGCGCATGCGCCCGGGCACCGCGGCGGATTCCGCTCCCTCGGAGATCGCATCGATCACCCTGACCCTGGATGGCTCCGAAGAACTCTACCGCAATGGCCCCGATGACCGGTGGAGGGCCATGACCTGGCCGGGTCCCGCGGGCAAGCTCGGCGCCCACATCCACATCGTGAGCACCTCAGGCAACACCGCGGACCTCGACGCGCCGGGTGAGTGGGGCCTCTTCCGCCTCCTGGAGCGCGCCAAGAAGATCGAGCCCAGCACGGACGGCCGCTTCTTCACCGCCACCTGGGAAGTCCCCGATCTGAACAACGCGCAGATCTCCATCGACCTGCGTCCCGAGCGCCTCGCCAACCCCTTCTTCGGCACGTCGGGGAGCAACACCTCGCGGCTGCTGCAGATCTTCCGGGACCCGCGCCTGGTCCCTCCCGCCGGCATCTCCCAGGCCGTCCAGGGCTGCCCTCCGCCCATCGTCACCGCGAAGACTTCGCCCTAGCGGTGCCGTGTCCACACGGAAGTCCTCACTCCGCGGCCGCTCCGCGCGCCGTCTGGCTCCCCGTCTGTCTTTTCACCCGCCGTACCGCAGTCCGCACCTCAACCCTCGTACCCAACAAAGGATTGGCCGCAGATGAGCAAGGAAACCTCCGTAGCCCCCACTGAGCGCGTCAACATCGTCTACCAACCTGCGACCGGCAACGCGCAGGAGCAAGTCGAGCTGCCGCTGAAGATCCTCATGATGGGGGACTTCACGGGGATGCCCGATGAGCGGCCCATCGAGGAGCGGGCTCCCATCAACGTCGACAAGGACAACTTCAACGACGTGATGGCGCAGCAGAACCTCAAGGTGTCGCTCTCCGTGCCGGACAAGCTCTCCCAGGAAGAGGGCGCCACGCTGCCGGTGACGCTGCAGTTCCGCAACATCTCCGACTTCAACCCGGAGAGCATCGTCCACCAGGTGCCGGAGCTCGAGAAGCTGCTGCGGCTGCGCCACGCGCTGCACGCCCTCAAGGGCCCCCTGGGCAACATCCCCGCGTTCCGCCGCAAGCTCCAGGACCTGCTCAACGACGCGGACAGCCGCCAGACGCTCATGCGCGAGCTCGGCATGAAGGCTGACGAGAAGAGCGCGCCGAAGCAGTAGCCCCTCCCGAGGAAAACCACCCATGAATACCGACAAGAACCTGCTCAAGAACGACTCGAAGACCACGGTGGAGAGCGACGGCTCGCTGCTCGACACCATCCTCGCCGAGGCCAAGCTCAAGCCGCGCGACGAGGGGTACGACGTGGCCCGCCGCGGCGTCCAGGCCTTCATCACCGAGATGCTGGCGCCCCATCGGCCCCAGGAGCGCATCGACCAGGCGCTGGTGGACGCGATGATCGCCGAGATCGACCGGCGGATGAGCTCCCAGCTGGACGAGATCCTCCACCACCCCACCCTCCAGTCCATGGAGTCCCGGTGGCGCGGGCTGAAGTTCCTCATCGACAAGGTGGACTTCCGCGAGAACATCCGCGTGGAGATGCTCAACGTGTCCAAGGGAGACCTGCTCAAGGACTTCGAGGACGCTCCTGAGACGGTGAAGTCCGGCCTCTACAAGCTCGTCTACTCCAACGAGTATGGCGTGTTCGGTGGCAAGCCCTACGGGCTGATGTGCGGGGATTTCGACTTCGGGCCCGGCCCGCAGGACATGGCGCTGCTGACCAAGTGCGCCTCGGTGGCGGCCATGGCCCATGCGCCGTTCATCTCCAACGCGGGGCCTGAGTTCTTCGGCGAGAAGAGCTTCCTCAACCTGCCGAACCTCAAGGACCTGAAGGCGATGTTCGAGATGCCTCAGTACGCGCGCTGGCAGTCCTTCCGCGACAGCGAGGACAGCCGCTACGTGGGGCTGTGCCTGCCGCGCTTCCTGCTGCGCCTGCCCTACGGCGAGGCCACCGTGCCGGTGAAGTCCTTCAACTACAACGAGGACGTCGTCGGCCACCATGAGCGATACCTGTGGGGCACCGCCTCCACGGCACTGGCCACCCGCGTGGCCGCGTCGTTCGCCAAGTTCCGCTGGGCCCCGAACATCATCGGCCCGCAGTCCGGCGGCGCGGTGGAGAACCTGCCGCTGCACAACTACGAGGCCATGGGGGAGATCCAGACGAAGATCCCCACCGAGGTGCTCCTCACCGAGCGGCGCGAGTACGAGCTGTCCGAGGAGGGCTTCATCGGCATGGTGTTCCGCAAGTCCGCGGACAACGCGGCCTTCTTCTCGGCCAACTCCACGCAGCGTCCCAAGCTCTTCGGCGGTACGCCCGAGGGCAAGGCGGCGGAGACGAACTACCGGCTCAGCACCCAGTTGCCCTACATGTTCATCATGACCCGCCTGGCGCACTACATCAAAGTGCTCCAGCGCGAGCAGATCGGCAGCTGGAAGGAGCGCTCGGACCTCGAGCGCGAGCTGAACAACTGGCTGAGCCAGTACGTCGCGGACATGGATGATCCGGCGCCGGCGGTCCGCTCGCGCCGGCCGCTGCGCAACGCGCGCGTCAGCGTCGAGGACGTGGAGGGCCAGCCCGGCTGGTACCGGTGCAGCGTCCAGGTCCGTCCCCACTTCAAGTACATGGGTGCCTCCTTCACCCTGTCGCTCGTCGGCAAGCTCGACAAGCAGTGATCCTCGCTCCCTCTGGAGCGGGAGAGGACTGGCTGTCGTCGCACCAGGCAGCCGGTGAAGTCCTCATCACCGCCGGGCCCGGCAACGGGCCCGGTTCAGCAACCCACCCCGCAGTCCCAACGAGGCAGAAATGGCCGAGACAGTACATCTCTACTTGAAGGCAAACGGCACGGAGATCAAGGGCGAGAGCACCCAGGTCAGCCTGGGCCGCGAAGGCTCCATCGAGTGCGTCTACTACGAGCAGGGCGTCATCACCGCGCGCGAGTCCGGCTCCGGCCTCGCCACGGGCCGGCGCCAGTACCAGCCGCTGCTCATCCGTAAGCGCATCGACAAGTCCACGCCGCTGCTGATGAAGGCGCTGTGCGAGAACCAGGTCATCGAGGCGACGTTCAAGTTCTTCCGCCCGAACCCGACCGGTGACGGCACGACGGAGCAGTTCTACACGACGACGTTCAAGCAGGGCCGCATCAACACCATCAAGCACGTGGTGCCGGACACCATCGTCCCGGCCACCTCGAAGGATCCGGCCCTCGAGGAGCTCACGTTCGTGTTCCACACCATCAGCTGGACGTACACCAACGGTGGCGTGACGCACGAGGATTCCTGGAGCCAGCAGCGCTAGCTCCCGCTTCAGGGGGGCGCCCGTTTCGGCATCGGGCGCTCCCCTGGAGGTTCCACACCCATGGCGACCCGCGGCCTCTTCTCCCGAATCAAGAGTGGCGATGTGCATACCTCGCGGCGGGGCGATCCCGTCGAGGAGGTCACCCAGCACCTGCGCGTGCTGTTCAACACCCGCAAGGGGGAGTCCGTGGCGGCGCCCGGCTTTGGCATCATGGACTTCAACGACATCATCCACACGTTCCCGTCCGCCATCGAGCGGATGCAGATGTCTCTGCGGCAGGCCATCCAGGAATACGAGCCGCGCCTGAAGAACGTCGCCGTCCTTCACGTTCCTGACGAGCTGGACCCCACCAGCCTCAAGTTCGAGGTCTCCGCACAACTGGTGCACCGGGGTTCCCGCCGGCCCATCCGCTTCTACACGCGGCTGGGGCGAAACAGCCAAATCGATCTGTGGTGAGCCAGCAGTCCGAGGGCATTTCATGTTCAGCAAGTACTTCTTGAGCGAGTTGGCCTACCTCCGGGAAATGGGGCGCGCGTTCGGCCTGGCCAACCCCGGCGTCGCGGGCATGCTCGTGGAGCGTGGCGCGGATCCCGACGTCGAGCGGCTGCTCGAGGGCTTCGCCTTCCTGACGGCGCGCATCCGCGAGCGCGTGGACGACGACGTGCCAGAGATGGTCCATGTCCTGACGGACCTGCTGCTGCCGCACTACCTGCGGCCCGTCCCCGCCTCCACCGTCATCGAGTTCACCCCGCAGGTGAAGGCGCTGCGCGGCCGGGCCACCATCCCCGCCGGGGTGGAGATTGGGGCACGCCCGCTCGATGGCACCTCGTGCGTCTTCCGCACCACCTCGGATGTGGAGCTGCTCCCGCTGACGCTGGAGGAGGCGCTGCTCGACAAGTCGTCTGTCACCTCCCCCGTGCTGCGGCTCTTCTTCCAGGCCCACGAGCAGATTTATCCGGAGATCTTCCGGGCCGAGGGGCTGCGGCTGTTCATCCACGCCGAGCTGGCCACCAGCGCCCTCATGCTCCTGTGGCTGCTGCGCTACTGCCGCGGCGTCCAGGTCAACAACGACTTCGGGAAGTCCGTCCAGCTCGGACCTCGGGCCATCCACCCGCTGGGGTTCGATCGGGATTTCCGCATGCTGCCCTGGCCTCGCTCCGCCGAGGGCTATCGGCAGCTCCAGGAGTACTTCACCCTGCCGGAGAAGTTCCTCTTCTTCGAGGTACGGGGGCTGGATGCCGCAAAGCACATCGCGAGCGACCGGTTCGAGCTGGCCTTCCAGTTCGAGCGCCCGCCCCCTTTGGAGGCGCGCGTGGGCCAGGAGATGTTCCGCCTCTACTGCACGCCTGCGGTCAACCTCTTCTCTGCCTCCGCGCACCCTCTGCGCCACAGTGTGCTGTCCCACGACCAGCTCCTGCGCGCCGAAGGCGTCGAGCCGAGGCACATGGAGATCTTCTCGGTGGACTCGGTCATCGGCCTGCAGGCCGGGGCCAACGAGCGGCGCACCTACCGCCCCTTCTTCGAGTTTGCCCACGCCGCGGGGCACGGCGTGGAGCCTGCCTTCTACCGCCTGCGCAGGGCGGCGTCGCCCATTGACGACGGCATCGACACGTATCTGTCGCTGGAGACGCCCCGGGACGTGATGCCCTCCATCGAGGAGGAGACGCTGTCCATCGAGCTCACGTGTACGCACCGCTCGCTCCCCACGCGGCTGCAGGTGGGGGATGTCCACCTGCCCACCATCACCTCTCCGACGAACGCGCGCTTCAAGAACATCTCCCCCGTGAGCCGGCCCGCGCGTGCGCCACTCGGCACGGAACTCCACTGGCGGCTGCTCTCTCACCTGGCGGTGAACCAGCAGACCCTCTCGGATGTGGAGGTGCTGCGCCGGCTGCTCGAGCTCTACAACTTCAAGGGGCTCACGGATGACCTGGCGGCGCGGGCCACCCGGCTGCGCATCAACGCCATCCGCTCCGTCGAGGTCCGAGCGGGGACGCGCTTCCTCGAGGGCAGCCCGCTGCGCGGCAACCGCGTCACGGCGGCGCTCGATGAGACGAGCTTTCTAGGAGCCGGGGACGCGTTCCTCTTCGGCTGCATCCTCGACGAGCTGTTCGCCTCGAACGTGACCGTCAATTCCTTCAATGAGCTGGGCATCCGGCTCCAGCCTTCACACATGGAGTACACGTGGCCACCGCGGAACGGCTCCCAGTTGACCTTGTAGAGGCGTCGGAGATCATCCTCCGGGCGCCTCGTCGGCCAGGGTTCTTCCCGCTGGTGGCGTTCCTCGAGCGCCTCACCTCGGACGCAGCTCGCGTAGGCGAGCTGGGGCCGGTGAACGAGGAGCGCATCCGCTTCCGGCATGATCCGTCGCTCGGTTTCTCTTCGAGCGATGTCAGTGCGGTCGTGCTCCGGCAGGTGCCCGTTCGTCAGGACGATGAGTTCAGCCGGCGGCCCCTGTTCGAGGTCTCGACGACCTTCTTGGGACTCACAGGCTCTGCCTCGCCTCTGCCGCTCTTCATGGCTGAGGAGGTGGCCCAGGAGGATCCGGATGACGCGACACAGCGGGAGTTCCTGGACCTGTTTCATCACCGGCTCCTGTCACTCCTGTATCGCATCGAATCGCGATACCGCGTTACCCGCGAGCTGACGGCGAGCTGCACCGATCAGTGGTCCCGCCGCCTCCTGGCTCTGTCGGGCTTCGACACGTACGAGCGAACCTGGCCTGGGATTCTGCCGCCTTGGCGGCTCTTGCGGATCGCCTCCCTGTTGGTCAGCCGCATCCGCACAGCCGAAAAGCTGGAGATTGCCTTGCAGGAGGTGCTCTCCGAGGAACTAGAGGGTGCACGTGTCACCGTCCGGCAGTTCGTGGGCCGCTGGGTAGACATCGACGCTCGCGCGCAGCTGGGCGTGGTCAACAACCTGCTCGGGCGCAACATGCTGCTAGGCGGCAGGGCATTCGACCGCATGGGGCGCTTCCAGGTGGAAATCGGCCCGCTCTCCCCGCGAGCCTGGCGCCGCCTCATGGCGGACGGGGACTTGTACCCGCTCGCGCGCGAGATCGTCTCGCTCTTCGTCCGGGATCCGCTCGAATACACCTTCGAGCTCATCCTCGCCGAGAGCCTCTCCCATACCTTCAGCCTCACTACCGGCTGGGCCTCGAAGCTCGGCCGGGACACGTGGCTGGGCACGAATCGCCAGAACCGGCTGTCCGTTCCGGGGGCTGCATGATCACTCGACGCCCGCCGACTGGATCCCCCCTCTCCAGACTTGAGACCCTCATGAACACGAAGCCAATCCTTGTCATCGCAGGACTTTGCAGCCTCTTCGCCGCCTGCTCGACGCGGCCTCAGCCCAAGCTGTGCATCGCCGAGGCCGCGATGTCCGATCGCATCGTGCCCACCCCGGACGACTGGTTCGCCCTGCTGTTGCATGGGTTCAGCCGCGAGCAGGGTGTTGCTCCCTCTCCCACCGTGGACTGCTCGGGAGTACCCGTCATGTGGCGGGAGCCCGAGGCGGCGGAGTGCCGCGAGTCCGGCCCGGAGCCCAAGGCGCTCCCGCCTCCGGGACGGCTCACCGAGGAGGATCTCGTGCTGGAAACCGTGCGCGCCGACCTCCGGTTGGTCTGGGTCGTCGCACGCCGGTTCGACAATGGAGAGGGACTGGGGCCTGTCGGGCTGGTCGAGCGGACCTCGCAAGGCTTTGTCGTCCGTGCGCTGGGAAGCTTGCGCGCCTACCCGCGCCAGTCGCGCCTGCGCCTGGAGCAGGCCGGGGACATCACCGTGCTGGTGGCGGAGGGGGATGTCTGCACGGATGAGGGTCCGCCCGTTTGCCGCCGCATGGCGCGCGTGCTGCCGCTGCGCCAGGGCCGCTTCTTCGCCGAGGCCGTGTCGAGCAGCGAGGATGGATCCTGCCTGGGCCCTGCGTGGTTCCCCTTGAGCCGAGAGGAAACGCTCACGCTGCCCAACGGCCTGCAGCGCAAGGTCGAGTTCACCTCGACGTTGGCCGTGAAGCCCGAGGGCATCGTGCTCGACGAGCAGGTGGTGATGCACAACCTGGATCCTCAAGAGCCCTCGCTGCCGCCGCTGCTGTACCGGCGCGCGCAGGCCCAGCGCGTGCTTGCAGTGAAGAATGCCCGGCTGGTGGGGACGATCCCCTCGCTGTGGGTGAAGCTGATGGAGCCGGAGCTACTGGCGGGCGCGAAGCTCTGGACGCCTGCCTCCTCTCCAACCCCCCTGGAGGCACCGCTCCAGCCGAAGCCGATGGGCGTGCCCCCTGTTCCTGCCGCGCAGACAGCGGAAGTCCGGCCGTAGTCCCCATGAACAAGGAGTGTTCACCATGGACAAGCCAGACGACATGTTTACCGTCTCCGTCATTGGACTCGGGAACACGGTTGCCTACGGACCGACCCGTGAACAGAAAGCCGAGGAGTTGCCAGTCCCATTGCTCGTCTTTGGAGCCTCGGGGCGAACGGGGCGCCACGTGGTCAATCAGGCCTTGTCCGCGGGGCATACCGTCACAGCCTTCGTACGGGACCGAAGAGCACTGCCGGCGAGGCATCCCAAACTCCATGTCATCGAAGGCGATGTGCTGAATCCAGACGCGGTGGATGCGGCCATGCTAGGGCAAAGAGCCGTGCTCTCCGCGCTCGGGTTCCCAGGGCGCAAGGGGGCTGAAGCGCTGCTCAAAGCCACGGAAAACATCGTGGCTGCGATGCAGAAGTACCGGGTCTATCGGCTCATCTGCCTGGCTCCTCCGCCGAAAAAGGAAGGCTGGGTTCGCCGAGGGCTGTTGGGCAGATTGCTCGCCCCGTTCCTTGGAACGCCCGGCGTCAATGCCTGGGAGCAGCAGTTGGACTCCATCCGCGGGTTGCCCCTGGAGTGGGTGCTCGTCCGGCCCACGTGGCTGACGGATGAGCCTGCCCGCGGAAACTACGAAGTCTCCGTCGGCTGGGCCGAAGTTCCCGAAGGCATCTCCCGGGCCGACGTCGCTGCATTCATGCTCGAGCAAGTCCAAGGCCGCCGCTACGTCCGCCTCTCTCCTGTCCTTGGTGGCTGAGCGCTTCCAAGCCCACGCCCGTCCCGTTCACTGACTCTATCCGCTGCACCCACGCTTCGCCTTTGCAGAGGACCCTTCCTATGGACGCAAGATCTACCACCACCGGCAATCTCTTGTTGTTTCAATTCGCCATCTCCGGGTGCCCTGAGAAGCTGCTCGTGATCCGGTTCTCTGGTCATGAGTCCATCTCCAGCCAGTTCGAGCTCCAGCTCGAGGTTGCTTGCGAGGACCCCGCGATCGACTTTGCGAGCGTGATGGGCAAGCCTGCCTTGCTCAGCCTGATGAGTGAGGGGCAACCGCGGTTCATCCATGGAATCGTGAGCCGCTTCGAGCAGGTCAACAACCTGCCGCGGAACGCGATCTACCAGGTCACCGTGGTTCCTCAGGTGTGGAAACTCAAGCACCGCCATGACAACCGCATCTTCCAGGACGAGACCACCGAGCAGATCATCACAAAAGTACTCAAGAAGGCGGGCATCCCGAGCGATTGCTTCAAATTTGCACTGACCGGTTCCTACGAGCCCCGCAACTACTGTGTGCAATATCGGGAGTCGGACTGGGCATTCATCAGCCGGTTACTGGAAGAGGACGGCATCTTCTACTTCTTTGAGCACTCGGCGGCGAAACACGTCCTGGTCATGGGCGACAGCGCGGCTGCGTGCAAGCCCATCCCTGCCGGCAAGCGGGGGGAGACCGTGCCGTTCCGGCGCGTCTCGGGAACTGTCATCACGGAGGACCACGTCCAACGGTTCCGCTTCAGCGAGGAGATCCAGCCTGGCCAGGTGATGCTCCGGGACTTCAATTTCAAGAAGCCCACGCTGTCCACCGAGGGCAAGTTCCAGGCCGAGAAGGACCCAGATCTCATGGTGTACGACTACCCTGGCGAGTACCAGTTGCCAGGGCGGGGATCTACCGCCAAGGGCGAGACGATTGCCCAAATCCGGCTCGAGGAGTGGCAGACGGTCCGCAAGACAGGGTTCGGCGAGAGCGACTGCGAGCGCCTCACGCCAGGCTTCATGTTCACCCTGGCGGATCACACGCGCGGCGACTTCAACACCCGATATCTCATCACCAGCGTGGGGCATCAAGGCTATCAGCCCCAGGTGTTGGACGAGGAATCCGGCGGAGGCGACTTCAGCTACTCCAACCACTTCTCCTGCATCGTGGCGAAGACACCCTACCGGCCTCTTCGAGTGACACCGAAACCCATCGTCCGGGGGGTGCAGACCGCCGTCGTGGTCGGTCCAAAGAACGAGGAGATTCACACGGATGAGCACGGCCGCGTCAAAGTCCAGTTCCACTGGGATCGCGAGGGGAAGAAGGACGAGAACAGCTCGTGCTGGATCCGCGTGAGCCACGCCTGGGCGGGTCAGCATTGGGGGGCCATCTACATTCCGCGAATCGGTCACGAGGTCATTGTCGACTTCATCGAGGGAGATCCGGACCGACCGATCATCACCGGGCGCGTGTACAACGGTGACAATCCTCCGCCATACAAGCTCCCCGACCAGAAGACCAAGAGCACGCTCAAATCGAACAGTTCCAAGGGCGGAGATGGCTACAACGAAATCCGCTTCGAGGACCGCAAGAAGTCCGAGCAGCTCTTCGTGCACGCCGAGCGCAACATGGACGTGCACGTCAAAAACGACTCGCTTGAGAACATCCTCCATGACCGGCATCAGACCATCGGTTCCGAGAGCAAGAACGGCAAGGTCGGCGACCAGAACGAGATGGTCTACCGGGACAAAAACCTGAAGGTCCACCGCAATAGCCAGGACCATATCGGAGGAGACTGGAAGCTTCTGGTGGGCGGCATTGATGGGCCTGGCAATGCAGACGTCGTTGTCAAAGCCAGCCGCACGGAAAAAGTGGGCGCAGACAGCCATCTGACGGTAGTGGGCAACCGCAACGAAAAAATAGACGGAACTTGGTCCATCACGTTGGGAGCGGACCTTCAAGTGAAGGCTACCGGGATTCATGCCCTGCAGGCAGATAGCGAGATCCACCTGAAGTCGGACAAGATCGTCCTCGAGGCGGACACAGGGCTCACGCTGAAGGTAGGGGGCAATTTCATCACGATTGATGCAACCGGTGTATCCGTGACCGGAATGATGGTGAACCTCAACAGCGGGGGGGCGGCGCTGGACGGGAGTGGCGCCAAGCCCACCGCGCCATCTGAGCCGGCCGAGGCCATGCCCACGGCACCTACCCCCGCAGACAGCGGTCAATAACCGCGTGGGAAAGCCCTCGGAGCCCCCCATGAGCAAGAAGAACGCAGTCATGAAACGACTGGAACTGCTTCATGACCAATGGACAGAGTTCGCCCAGATACCTGATGCACGCCTGCTGCGTTGGGTGGTGGAATCGAGCGAAGTGCGGATGGTGGAAGCCTTTCTGGCGGCGGAGAGTGACGAGCGCACGGGCGAGATCCCAGACCTCTTCCTGCGCTTCGATATTCCCTTCCTGAACCCAGCCAAGTACGGGGATGAACTGCGCGAGGCCCTGCTCTCCATGGAGCAAGAGAGCCGAGTTGGGCTAGCGGAGGCAGGCTTGCCTGCGAATTGGCAGTGTCCAACGCTCTCAGGAGGGCAGTCGGACGCGGACACTTTTCTCATGGTATGCGCATCGTTGCGAGAGCACTACGCAAGCTTGTGCGAACACCTCGTCGCCGTACTAATACCGAAGTACGTCGCGGATGACGGTGCTTGGCTGAAGTGGCTGCGCCAGACCGTCGAAAACGCCCAGGCCACTCACGTTCGCATCGTGGTGCTCGATGACGCCCGGACTCTCGCGCTGGAGCCCCTGGCCCAAGCCCTTCCGGAGAGGGTCGTCACCCAGGTGGCACGGCTGGAGATGGGAAGAGCCCTGGAGGAACTCTCGAAGGAGGCAGGTCAGCTGAATACGCCTGGAGGGCAGTTCAGGGATCTCTTCGTCCGCATGAGCCATGCCGCGTCGAAGGGAGATACCGCGAAGACAGAGCGGCTGGGCGCCCAGGCCGTGGAGCTGGCGCACTCACAAGGCTGGCACCCGCTGGTGGTGACAGCTCACTTCGTCATGGGCAGTGCACTCCTCGCAACCCAAAAGCCCCAGGAAGCGCTGAGCCGTTATCAACAAGCCGAGACGGCAGCGGCCGCTGCTGAGGAACAGGGAAATCCTCAAGGAGCAACGCTGCGGCTCAAGTCGCGCATGGCACAAGGAGCCGCGCTGGTGGCAACCGAGCAGTACACACAAGCCGCCACGCTCTACCAGGGCACGGCCTCTCTGGCTCATGAGCTCAAGGATCCGCCCATGGAACTCGAGTGCTGGCGAATGGCGAGCTGGTGCCGGGAAATGGCCCGAGAGCCGGACCAAGCTTGGGCTCTCAGCCAGCGTGCTTGGGAGGTTGGTAGCTCCATGAATGATGAAGCGCGCGCCAGCTCGACACTCCCCTACGTAGGTGAGGCGCTGCTGAGACTCGGTCGCGGCCGCCCTGGCGAGCACGAACTGGAATCCTCCATCGCCTCCGTACTTGGCGAGGATTGGCGGCCAAAGAACACCAAGGGAGGTCAGGCCTCATGATGCCAGCGACAAAGCACATGGATCCCATCCTGGGAGTGGATATTCACCTCATCATTACCCCTCCTGGGCCAGTGATACCGATTCCCCATCCACACATCGGGATGGTGTTCGATCCATTCGATTACATCCCCGTCATCGGTTCCACGGTGAACGTGAACTTCCTGCCGCGGGCCCAGGCTGGCACGGGAGGCGTCGAACTCCCACCACACTTCCCCATCGGAGGCGTCTTCGCTAAGCCGCCCGCCAATGAGAATGAGACTTTCATGGGCAGCGCCACGGTGGCGGTAGATGGGGATGCCTTCACCAATATGACGCTGCCGGTCCTCAGCTGCCAGGACATTGGCATGCCCTCTCCCCCGAGAAAGCGTGGCCCGGCTGCGAAAACACTCCTGCTGCCCTCTTCCATCGTCCTCTCCATCCCCGCCGGACCGCCTGTCCGCGTGGGGGGACCGCCAACCATCTCTCTGATGGGAATGCTGACGCAGTTCGCGTTGGGAGCACTTCTCAAAGGGCTCAAAAAGCTGCGCAAACTACAAAAAGCCAGCCGCAAGATGAAAAAGCTGTCAGATCGTATCCACAAGGCGGCCGACAAGCTGATGGACAAGCTTAAGTTGAGCAAACGCGCGCGCGACTGGATCCATAAGCGCATTTGCAACTTCACGGGACATCCCGTGGATGTCGCCACGGGTAGAACGGTCACCGAGGCTTTGGACTGGGAGATTCCAGGGCCGCTCCCTCTCAAATTCGAACGCAATTACTCTTCAAGTCTCTCCTGGAGAGATTCCACGCTGGGATACGGATGGAGCCACTCTCTTGACATGGCCGTCTGGGAAGAAGATGCACAGGTCGTCTACCGCTCCGAAGATGGGCGCGAGATCGAGTTCCCTGCCACAGGCGCTCCACGAGGGAGAATGCCTGTAGGCACTGAAATCCATGACCCTATCAATCGCTTAACCTTGAGACGCCTGAGTGAGTCGCGTTGGTCCATTGAGACGCATGACGGGTTGGTACACGACTTCCGTCAGTTGGTACCTCAAGGGCGATATCACGTGGTGAGATCACAAAATCGCCAGGGCGACTTCATCACTTACAAGTACGACGAGCATGGGTGCTTAGAGTGGCTCACAGACTCTGTAGATCGGCGCGTGCGTTTTGAGCACGATAATAACCACCGGCTTACAAAAGTATGGCTGCCGCATCCTACCCAACCGGGGTTGGTCCTTCACAACCATTACCACTATTCCGACGCAGGTGACTTGCTCGAGGCCTCTGACGCGCTCGGCAATCACTTTCGCTACACATACAGCAACCACTTACTGACCCGAGAAACAGATCGTTCAGGCTTGAGCTTTCACTTTGAGTACGATGGAAAAACCGCAGAGGCCTGGTGCATCCGAACCTGGGGCGATGGGGGGATATACGACCACAGCCTTGCGTATGACAAGACACATGAGATCACGCTCGTCACGAACTCCCTTGGCCACACAACCACCTATCATTGTAGGCAAGGACTCGTTGTCAGAGAGATTGATCCCCTAGGCGGGGAATGGAAACACGAGTACGACCAATTCTTGCGCCAAACTCTCGCGGTCAATCCTCATGGTCATGAGACTCACTTTGAGTACGACTCCCGCGGCAACCGCGTCAAAATCCACTTACCTGATGACTCATCATTCACTCTTTCATACGACTCAAGAAACCTATTAACTGGAGCTATTGATACGACGGGTGGCGTATGGAACTGGAGGCATGATCTCCGTGGAAACCTCATAGCAAGGACGAATCCACAAGGGGCACTCTACGAGTATCACTACTCCGGGGGGTTGCTCGCGCTCGTCACTGGTCCGGAGGGACAATGCGCAGCTTTCGAGTACGACAGTTACAAAAATCTCACCTGTATTACCGCACCCGATGGCACCAAGACGGTCTACAAGTATGATCGTCTTGGACGTATTATCAATGCGCGCGATCCATCAGGAGCCGAGCAACTTATTGGGTACGATGCTCTTGGGCGGCAAACCCGCATCGCAGAGACCAATGGCACCATCTATGATCTGAAATACAACCCGGAGGGCTACCTTCTGGAGATTGCCGATCCTCATGAGACCGTACATCTGGGGTATGTCGGTTTCCACAAGCTTGCCTCCGTTGAGCAATCGGGGAGGCGCATCCGCTACGAGTACGACACCGAAGACAACTTGGTCGCGGTGGTGAACGAACACGGAGAACGGCTCGTGTTCGAACTCGACCCTCGAGGCTTGGTTTCCCGCGAGATCGGTTTTGATGGGGCCATTCGCACCTATTCATACGACCTCGCGGGCCGCCTCGCACGCGAGCAACTCCCCAGCGGGCGCTCAAGTACGTATGAGTATGACCCTATGGGGCGCCCCACCCATGTAAGATACTCCGACAACTCTTTCCGTAGATTCAAATACAGGCCCGACGGTGTTATCAGCGCCGCACAGAACGAGCACGTCAACATCTCCTTTCAACACGATGCTCTCGGACGCCTGATCGAAGAGAGGAGCGGGGAGTCGTGGATTAAAGCGCGCTATGACACCATGGGCGAACGCGTTGAACTGAGCAGTTCACATGGAGCCAAGCAACTCATCAAGCGCAGCGTGTTAGGAGATGTCGCGTCCTTCCACTACGGTAGCCGAGAACGCTCTTGGGAGGTGGCTTTCAGCCGGGATCCAGCAGGTCTTGAGCTAGGGAGAAATCTCCCTTGCAACGTCATGGTCAGATGGGCTCGGGGAGCGCTCGGCGAGCCCCTTGAGCAACGAACCCATGGAAGCCAGGGTCTACTCGAACAACGGTCTTTCGCTTGGCGGAGCGACTCCACCCTCAACCATATTGACGACTTGGCCCGTGGCACGACACGCTTCGAGTACGACCTGCATGGCCGCCTTGCGAGTGCTCATTACCCAGACGGACAGACCCGCCACAGTACTACTGGGACTGCTCGCAATCCCCCGGAGGGAGCCTGTTTCAATCTTCCCGGCGGACAGTTTTCAAGTGGCCACGGAGTTCAGTGTACTTATGATGCCGATGGCAATCTCATCAGGAAGTCTGTCCCCGGCGGCATGGCCTGGCAATACAGCTGGGATGACGCTGGCACCTTGAGAGAAGCAAAACGCTCCGATGGGCTACGTGTCCACTTCACCTACGATCCATTCGGAAGGCGCATCAGCAAGCGTTGCTTCGTAAAGACAGTCAGCGGGCCCGAGAAGTCATCATCATCGACCCACTGGGTATGGGATCAGGATGCCGTCCTGCATGAGATATCGAGCAACTCTGGAATCACAACCTGGCTCTTTGAGCCGGAAAGCTTTGCGCTCCTCGGCAAAGAAGACTCCTCGGGCCGATATTGGGCCGTAACGGATCAACTTGGCTCGCCAACGGAACTCTATGATGAATCTGGGAGCCTAGCTTGGCGGTCTCATCTAGACATCCTCGGGGTTGCCAGTACAGAGACCTATCGAACGACTTGTCCCTGGAGGTGGCCAGGCCAGTATGAGGATGGTGAGACTGGCCTCTATTATAACTATCACCGCTACTACGACCCTTCCATCGGCCGATACATCAGCCAGGATCCGATCAGGATTGAAGGTGGGTTAGACCTTTACGCGTACGTTTCGGATCCGCTCTGTTGGATGGACCCGCTGGGGTTGATGGGCATCATCAACAGAGGCGGGGCTTTTAGGGTCCTTGACGCCCTGAAGAAGTCAGGCGAGGTGGGACACCACATGCCGCAGAACAGATTCCTCGAACAGATCAAGCTTTCCCGGGGCAAAGGTCCCGCTCTGGGAATGACCGACGCAGATCACGCGCTCACCCGGACGTTCGCGGGCAAAGGGAAAGCCACCATGAGGATTGACAAAGACCTGCTCTTCAGGGAGCGCTTGTATAAAGACATTCGTGATGTCAGAAAGCTCTTCGGCGGAAAATACAATAAGGGCCTACGCGAGATGCTTGACTACGCCAAGACGCTCCCCGAGTATCACATCCGGCGGAAGAAGGACTGCTAGAGTGCACGGGGATAATGATATGAACTTTTCTCTCAAATGGGGGCCGCCCCTAGCCATTCCCGGTTGGATCGGTGTCCTTGGCTCAAAAGATTCTGCGCATTGTTTTGGCGGACAATCCTGGGCAATTGAGGGGGCGTTCTCTGGGCCGGCGCGGCCTTCTATACTCCTCACCCTCGATCTAAAGAGAGCGCCCTACCTTTTCCCTTTCATTCCAAGAGACACTGCGCATCTGCCGTTGATAACTTTCTTGAACTGCGCTTCACACCTGCCAGTACAAGAATATGTGTTCGACAGTCGATCAAGGCGGATCCATTGGGCTCAGGGGGATTGTTCAGTTGACGAGTTGCTCCCTATTGAAGACCGTCTTCCAGACCCCTTGCCTGAACGACCGATCGAACTCAGGCCGATGAAAGAGCAAGAGATCCCTGAGACTGAGGATCGCTATTGGTCCGCATGTGATGAGTTCTTAGGCGGCGAAGGATTTCTCAGGATTGCAGGATCTCCGCTCTGGGTAGGAACCCCTGTATCGCCGATTTGCACATGCGGTAGAAACCTTTCTTACGCAGCTAGTCTCGGCTACGAGGGAATGGAAGGGAAGTCTGGCCTCCTCGGTGACGATCAGCCGCTTTTCGCTGGAGAGGTGGCTTTCTATTTTTTCGTCTGCGGTGAATGTCGCCGCGTACGTGTACTGTCTCAGCCAACCTGAAGTGGCGCAGGCTGTCTACCACTTGCCTATGACAGAGAGCGGCGTACCAATACAGCGGCTGTCTGCAGCAAGAATCAGCAGGCTCATGCCTACAAGGGCGCAATCGTCGAATGGCGCGGCAGGTTCATCCAGAAGCGGGTGCCATCCGCCTCAGTAGACGTCACCCGCAGCGTGCCCCCGTGGGCGCGCGCGATCTCGTGGGTGATGTAGAGCCCCAGCCCCAGCCCCGGGCGCGCCGCGTTGCGTGTGCCTTCGACGCCTCGCACGAACGGATCGAAGATGTGGGGCAGCCGCTCCGCGGGGATGGGCAGGCCCAAGTTGTGCACCTGCACGCAGATCCCTTCTCCCTCGTCGTGCGCGGACACCGACACCACCGTGTCCTCGGGCGAGTACTGCACCGCATTGCCCACCAAGTTCGACGCCGCCTGGGCGATCCGGTCCGCGTCCCAGTCTCCCCAGCCGTTCCCGCTGAGGCTCAGCTCGAAGCGACGCTGCGGATGCGCGACCTCCAGTTCCTCCACCACCTGCCGGAGCACGTCGTGCACGTTCATCCGCGCCCGGCTCACCGGATAGCCGCCGCCGAGCCGTGCCCGCGTGAAGTCCAGCAGGTCGTTGATCATCCGCGCCATCCGGTCCGACGAGATGGAGATGCGGTTGACCGCCTTGCGCTGGGGCTCCGTCAGCCCTCCGTAGCGCAGCAGCAGGCCCGCGTTGCCGGAGATGGCATTCAGCGGATTGCGCAGGTC
The DNA here is from genome assembly GCF_000737315.1 of Hyalangium minutum. Taxonomy (GTDB): domain Bacteria; phylum Myxococcota; class Myxococcia; order Myxococcales; family Myxococcaceae; genus Hyalangium; species Hyalangium minutum. Next base: position 205,273 of record NZ_JMCB01000002.1, on the reverse strand, counting down.
GTGCCCGAGGACGGCCAGGAACTGCTCACGGAAGATCGCCGTCTGCTTTTGTGCCTCCTCGCGCTTGAGCCCCTCCTCGGCCCGCTTGCGCTCGATCGCGTAGCGCAGCGCCCGCACCAACAGAGGGCCCGTCACCTGCCCCTTCACCAGGTAGTCCTGCGCGCCCTGGTGCACCGCCTGCACCGCGAGCTGCTCGTCGTCCGTGCCCGTCAGCACCACCAGGGGCACCGCCGGCGCCTCCTGGAGCAACCGCGAGATGTTGCCCAGCCCGTGCCCGTCCGGCAGCGACAGGTCCAACAGCACCGCGTCCAGCTTCGCCTCGCGCACCACCCGCTCCGCTTGAGAGAGGCGCATCACGTGCAACACCTCGAAGCGCACCGAGGGCACCTCGCGCAGTTCCTCCTGAATGAGCCGCGCGTCCGCCGGGTTGTCCTCCACCAGCAACAGTCTCAGAACCTGTTCCACAAGAGCCATGCGCTCACGCCTTCGGAGGCAGCCGGACCACCGACAGCCAGAAATCGTCGATTGACCGGACCACCGAGATGAACTGCTCCAGGTCCACCGGCTTGGTGATGTAGCAATTGGCGTGCAGATCGTACGTCCGAAGGATGTCCTCCTCCGCCTTCGACGTCGTCAGAACCACCACGGGGATGCGCCGCAGCGTCCCATCGTCCTTGATCTCCGCCAGCACTTCCCGCCCGTCCTTCTTCGGCAGGTTCAGGTCCAACAGAATCAGGTCCGGACGGGTTGCTCCCGCAAAGGTCCCCTCGCGGCGCAGGAAGGCCAGCGCCTCCACCCCATCCTTCACCACCGAGAGGTTATTGCGCACCTTGCCCTCCTTGAGGGCTTCGATGGTCAACCGGACATCGCCCGGATTGTCCTCAACCAGGAGGATCTCCACCGGCCTGCCGTGCTCTTCGAAGTTCATGCCTATGAAGCCTTGGAGGCCGAGGCCTCGGTAGGTACCGCTGGCAATGTGAACCAGAACGTGGAGCCCTCACCCGGCCGAGATTCCACGCCAATCCGTCCTCCGTGACGCTCGACGATCTTCTTGCAGATCGCCAGCCCAATCCCCGTGCCCGGGTACTCCTCCCGCCCGTGCAACCGCTGGAAGATGATGAAGATGCGCTCGAAGTACTGCGCGTCGATCCCCAGCCCGTTGTCCTTCACCGTGAAGCGCCACCCATCGCGCCCGTGCGCCTCCGCCGCCACCTCCACCCGCGGTGGCGCCTTGCCATGGAACTTCAGTGCGTTCGCCACCAGGTTCTGGAACAGCTGGATGAGCTGCGTCTCGTCCCCCAGCACGGCTGGCAGCTCGCCGACCCTCACCTCCCCACCCACCTCCTCCATCACCTTCCGCAGGTTCTCCACCGCCCGCTGCACCACCGGCCCGACGGCGCATGGCTTGAACTCCCGCCCTCGCGTCCCCACACGCGAGTAGGCGAGCAGGTCCTGGATGAGCCGCTGCATCCGGTTCACCCCGTCCACCGCGTAGCCAATGAACTCGTCTGCGTCCGCGTCCAGCTTTCCCCGGTAGCGCCGCGCCAGCAGTTGCGTGTAGCTGGCCACCATCCGCAGCGGCTCCTGCAGGTCATGCGAGGCCACGTAGGCAAATTGCTGCAGCTCCTCATTGGAGCGCGACAGTTCCTCGGCATGCCGGCGCAAGTCCCTCTCGGCCCTGCGGCGCTCCACCCCCTGGTTGATGATCTCCACCACCGCGGCGAGCGTGTCCGCCACCTCGCGGGAGATGGGCTCGGTGCCAAATACCGCGAACACCCCCACGAGCTGCTCAGCCAGCACCACGGGATAGCCTGCCAGCGACCGCAACCCCTCCCGGAGCGCCCAGTCCCGATCCGCAGCCTCCGGTTCACGCCACAGGTCGTTCGTCATGTGCGGCCTGCGCTCGTGGGCAATGCGCCCGAGCCGATGCTCCCCCAAGGGGATGCGCGCATGCTCCCCCTCCAGGTCCGTGGAGCGCCCCGCGCTGGCTACCAGCCGCAGTTCCGGGGCGTCCCGCTCCAACAGCCACACACGCGCCAGCGCGACATCCAGGTGCCTCACCACCGCCTCACAGGCCGCCTGGAGGAGCTGTGCCTTGCTTCCCTGCCCTGCGAGGGCCTCGCTCACGTCCGCGCGCAGCGCCTCGTGGCGCCGGGCACTTTGCTCGGCCTGAAGGCTGCGGGCCGCTGCCTCCGCCTCGCGCTGCGCGGTCAGGTCCGTGGTGATGCCCACCCACTCGCGCACGCTCCCGTTCTCGTTCCGGACAGGCACCGCGCGCGCCCCTGTGATGCTGTAGCTCCCATCCGGACGGCGCAGCCGGTACTCCACCTCGTAGGCCCCTTGCCGCTCCACCGCCTCTCGCCACGCGCGCGCCGCCTTCTCGCGATCCTCTGGGTGGACCGCGTCGAGCCAGCCCAAGCCATTCCACTCCTCGTAGCTCTGGCCGGTGAAGGCTCGCCAGGAGGGCGAGTCCTCCTGCACCACTCCCTCTGGGCTCGTCACCCACACAGCCTGGGCCGTGGCGGTGACGAGGGAGCGAAAGCGCTCCTCCGCGTGCAGCGCATCGCGGTACAGCCTCGCGGTGTCCACCGCCAGGGCGGCCCGAGTGGCCAGTTGCTCGGCCAATGTGAAGTCCTCGCGGGTGAAGCGCCGGCGAGACTCGGCATTCACCATCGAGAGCGCCCCCAGCGTGCGCCCGCGGGCCGTGAGCGGTACGACCATGGCCGAGCGCAGCCCCAGCTCCCGTGCGATGCGCAGGTGCTCGGCGTCCCGTGCCCCCGCCACCAGCAGTTCGTCCGGGATGTCTGGGAGAAACTCGCCCTTGCCGGTGCGGATGACCTCGAGCACGCCGTGCGCATCTTCCGGGCGCGGCGGGTAGCGCTGGCGCAGTTCCTTGGCGTAGCGCACCTTGGCCGGATCCACGTGGGCCACCCCTACCTGCCGCGTGGAGGCATCCGCGTTGACGATCTCGACGCCACACCAGTCCGCCAAGCGCGGCACCACCAGCCGGGTGAGGGCCTCGAGCGTGGCCTCATAGTCCAGCGAAGAGGAGGCCAGCAGCGACCCCGCCTCGGCCAGGAAGATCATGGAGTCCGCGGCGCGCTTCTGGTCGTCAATGTCCGTGCAGGTACCGAACCATTTGATGATGTTCCCCTGCGCATCCCGCAGAGGCTGGGCCCGGCCCAGGAACCAGCGGTAGACGCCGTCATGGCGGCGGCAGCGGTACTCCGTCTCATAGGGCTCACCCGTGCGCAGCGAGTGGTGCCACCGCCGCAGCGCCTCCGGCATGTCGTCCGGGTGGAAGGGCCCCTGCCACCCCTCGCCCTGCGACTGCGTGGAAGTGGTCCCCGTGTACTCGTACCAGCGCTGGTTGTAGTAGTCGTGGAAACCATCTGGGCGGGTGGTCCACACGAGCTGGGGAATGCTCTCCGCCAGCAGCCGGAAGGCGTCGCTCATGAGGCCGCCCGCCGGCCCCTGGCCCTCAAAACCGGGGGTGCTCGCGGTGTCTGGCAACGGGGGGATGTCCATCAGGCGCCAGACGCTAACAGTCAGGCTGCCCTGGACCCTTTCAACTGAGGACACCCTTTCCGCCACCCGACAATTGACCGCAAGTCCTAGTGCCCCCTGGGCGAGCATCCCACCAGGCGCCAGCTACCCGCACTGTCCGTGCGAGTCCCTCCCAGCTTGGCAAGCAGGTAGGTTCTCCTGGCACTCCTCGGGCCACTGGAGCAGAACTGTCTCCGGAGGTGACCCATGGCCAAGGCTATCTGGAAGAACGCCGTGCTCGCCGAGAGCGACCGGTATGAAGTTGTGGAGGGCAACGTCTACTTCCCTCCCGAGGCGCTCAAGCGCGAGCGCTTCCAGCCGAGCAGCACGCATACCACCTGCGCCTGGAAGGGCGAGGCCAGCTACTACGACGTGGTGGTGGACGGACAAGTCAACAAGGACGCCGCCTGGTACTACCCCGAGCCCAAGGACGCGGCTCGCAACATCCGCGGCTACGTGGCCTTCTGGAAGGGCGTGCAGGTCGAACGCTAATGCCCTCCTCCTCCCCCAATCCGCTCCTCTCCGATCGCGACGCAGCTTTCCAGCTCTACGAGGTGCTCGACGCCTCGGGGCTCTGCGCCCTCCCCGCCTTCTCCGAGCACTCGCGTGAGACGTTCGAGTTGCTCCTGGACAACATCCGCCGCTTCGCCCGCGAGGTGGTCTTCCCCTCGTACCGGCTGATGGACGCCGAGCCGCCCACCTTCCGCGACGGCCGCGTCCACGTCCACCCGCTCATGCGCCGGCTCTACCCGGGCCTGGTGGAGCTCGGGCTGCTGACCGCCACGCGTCCTCACGAGGTGGGTGGCGCGCAGCTGCCCTTCACCGTCGCCTCCGTGGCCTCGGTGTACCTCATGGCCGCCAACCTCAGCGTCTACGGCTATGCCGGCCTCACCATGGGCGCGGCGCACCTGCTGGAGGCGTTCGGCTCGCCCTGGCTGCGCGAGGAGTTCATGGCCCGCCTGTACCGGGGCGAGTGGACGGGCACCATGGCCCTCACCGAGCCGCAGGCCGGCAGCAGCCTCGCGGACGTGAAGACGCGCGCCACCCCCGTGGGGGACGGCACCTACCGCATCTCCGGCTCGAAGATCTTCATCAGCGGCGCGGACCAGGACTTCACCGAGAACGTGGTGCACCTCACCCTGGCGCGCATCGACGGCGCGCCTCCGGGCACCCGGGGCATCTCCCTGTTCGCCGTGCCCACACGCCGGCCCGAGGGCGGCCGCCTCGTGGACAATGACGTCCAGGTGGCGGGCGTCATCCACAAGATCGGCTGGAAGGGCCTGCCCAGCTGCGTGCTCAACTACGGCGAGGCGGGAGACTGCCGAGGCTGGCTGGTGGGGCAGGAGAACCGGGGCCTGGCCCACATGTTCCAGATGATGAACGAGGCGCGCATCATGGTGGGCCTCAATGGCGTCTCCACCGCCTCCGTGGCCTACCACGAGGCCCTTGCTTACGCGCGCAACCGTCCGCAGGGCCGGTCCGTGGCTGCCAAGGATGCCTCCCAGCCTCAGGCTCCCATCATCGAGCACGCGGATGTGCGGCGGATGCTGCTGCGCCAGAAGGCCATCGTGGAGGGCGGGCTGTCTCTGCTGCTCATGGCCTCGTGGCAGTCGGACCTGGCGTCGCATGCTCCCGACGAGGAGGTGCGGCGGCGCGCGGGGCTGCTGCTGGATCTGCTCACGCCGGTGGCCAAGACGTTCCCCGCGGAGAAGGGCTACGAGGCCAACGCGCTCGCGCTTCAGGTGCACGGCGGCTACGGCTACTCCAGCGAGTACCTGCCGGAGGCCTGGCTGCGGGACCAGAAGCTCAACAGCATCCACGAGGGCACCACCGGCATCCAGGGCTTGGACCTGCTGGGCCGCAAGGTGGTGGCGGCGGGCGGCGAGGCGCTGCGCATCTTCGCCGAGGAGGTCGCCGCCACGGTGGCCCGGGCTCGCAAGGCCGGCGTGGAGGAGCGCTGGTGCGCGGCCATGGAGCGCACGATGGACACGGTGGGCGAGCTGACGCTGACCCTGGGCTCCATGGGCATGGCGGGTGAGGTGGAGCAGATGCTGCGCCACAGCGCGGACTACCTGGAGCTGTTCTCCATCGTCGCCGTGGCATGGCGGTGGCTGGCGCAGGCCGCGGCGGCGCGCGAGGGGCTTGCTCGGGGAGCCGAGGACCGGGACTTCTACGAGGGCAAGCTGTGCGCCGCGCAGTACTGGTTCGCGGCGGAGGTGCCCCGCGTGCCGCACCTCGCGGAGCTCTGCCGGACGGCCGAGGACTCCTACACCCGGATGCATGCGGAGTGGTTCTGAGTTGTTGATAGAGGAAGAGCTGTGACTGTCTCCTTTCACCTGTGCCAACCCGGCCGAGGCGCCTCCTGCGGCGCCTGCTGCGGGCTGTACAACTTCCGGGACCACTCGCGCGCGGCGCTCACCCAGCGGCTTGCCGAGCAGACGGCCCAGCTGAGGGACGTACCCAAGGAGATGGAGGCCTGGCGTGCGGCGGCCAAGGAGTTCGTGGAGTCTCGCAACGAGCCTCCCTTGTTCCCCGCCGTCCGCGTCTGCCCCCTGCTGGGTTTCATCGATGCCGAGCAGCGCCAGGTGGGCTGCCTGGGCCACCCTAAGGTCACCGGCGGGGTAGATCTGCGCGACTGCGGCGTCTACCGCGCCTCCATCTGCGAGACGTTCACCTGCCCCTCGTTCGGCTGGCTCGAGGATGCCCAGGCGCGGCTCGTCCAGGCGGCGTGCCCGGACTGGTACCTCTACGGCCTCGTCATCACCGACGTGGAGTTCGTTCGGGGCTGCCTGCGCCTCATCGAGCGCGAGCTGGGAGGCCCGGCCCGGCCCGAGACGATGATGGCCCGGCCCGCGGCGCTGGAGGCCGTGCGCCGACTCTTCGCGCTGAAGGAGACCGCAGCGGACCGCAGCCCCTACGCGCCCATCTTCGGCCGCTTCACCCCGGACACCGTGGGAGAGCCCGTCTCCCGGATGATCAACTACGCGAAGCTGGGCGTCAGGGCCGCGCCCGAGGACGATGTGGTGCTGTGCCTCGGGTACGACCCGGCGGACGCCTCCGTGCTCACCGCCGCCCGCGAGCGGGTGCGCATCCACATCCGGGCGGTGGCTCGCGCGCTCATGGACTGACGGCGGGTGTCCACTTCCTCACGCCCCGAGGGAAATACCTTCGCCACGAGCGGTGGGAAACTCCTCCCCCTGGCTTCCCGACGTCACGCGTCCTCCTCCTTCCCTCGCAGCCTGCCCACCTGACTTCGCCGCCTCGCAGTGTCTCCTGCTGAAAGTCCCCGCCTCTCGCCCTGGGAACCCGGCCCGGGCGCACCGTTTGCAGTGGGAGCAGGACGGAACCTGTTTTCCCACATCGGGGAGGCCAATGATGGGGCGTCGTTGGGCGTGGATGGGAGTCATGGGGGCGTGCGCACTGCTGTCGGGATGCCGGGAGCGCGAGCGCCATGAGCAGACAGCACCGGTCGCCGCAAGGGCTCCTGCCCCCACGCGGCCAAGCGAGGGCGCTTCACCCGAGCGAATCAGCCCGGCGCCCACGGTAGGCACCGAGGCCCCGCAGGCCACGGCTCCAGGCGTCATCCCGGGGGCCGCTCCCGGTCCGGTCCAGGCCGAGGCCCGCACCGGCACGAGCGCCCGGACGAACACCGCCGCTCCAGCCACAACCGCTCCGGCAACGGCCACGGCCTCTCCAGCGCCCAGCACGGCAAGCTCGACGGGCGCCCCGTCCGGAACCGCGCAGGCGGCGCCCGAGGGCCGGGTGATGATCGGCTTCGAGGCCGTCCAGGCGCGTGAGGATGAGTCCTGGTACGAGGGCGCGGCCAAGGCAGCGCGCGCGTTCGGGCAGAACGACTCGGTGCCGCTGGACCGGGTGGTCATCGCCACCGGCACGGTGGACGGCCGCGTCACCCGCGTGGGCAAGAGCACGCTCCACCTGAAGGACACCGAGGGCAACGTGTACGAGCTGCGCATCGACAAGCGCAGCCGCGGGGTGCGCGCGGGCCAGAGCGTGCCGCTGCGTCAGCTCGAGGAGGGCACCTCGGTGCGCGCCTCCTTTGATCTCGTCGGAGACGACAGCATCGCGCGCGACATCGAAGTGCGCCGCTGAGGGCCTGAAAAAAGACAACGCCCGGGAGCACGAGGCCCCCGGGCGTGTCATTTCAACTCAACGGTGAGGGACTAGTAGGTGCCCTTCATCGTCACGCCGGTGTACGCGCTGTAGCCGCGCGAGCAGGCGTAGTACTGGACGCTCGCGGTGCCCGCGGCGAACGAGCACGACTCGTTGTTGCCGCTCAGGTACGGGCGGCAGTCGTAGGTGGTGGTCGTCGGAGCCGAGCCCTTGCGCACGTACAGGTCCGCATCACCCGTGCCGCCCGCCTGGGCGAAGACCACCGACTTGCCCGCGGGGACGGTCAGCGTCCAGCAGGTCTGCGAGCTCGCCGCGCCGGAGTAGGCCGCCGTGGCCACGCCGTTGGTCAGCGTGTCGCCCGGAGGCGTCGTGCCGCCGGAGTAGGTGCCCTTCAGGCTGGCGCCCGAGAAGTCGCTGTACGCATTCACCTTCACGTACCAGGTGCCCGCCGCCGGGTTGGTGAAGTTGCACGTCTCGGCGTTGCCAGAGGTGTACGGACGGCAGTCGTAGACGCTGGTCGTCGGCGCGGTGCCGAACTTCACGTACATGTCGCCGTCACCCGTGCCGCCGCTGAGGGCGAACGACAGGCTGGTCTGGCCCGAGGGCACAGTCAGCGTGTAGGTGCAGGAGAAATTGCCCGCAGTCGCACCGACGTTGGTCGCCGCCACGCCGTTGCTCAGCACGATGGTGCTGGTGCAGCTCGGAGGAGGCGTCGTGCCACCGCCCACGCCCACAGCCTGCCACGCGGCCGTCACGGAGGCCTTCTCCGCAGTGTAGCCCAGCGCGTCGGCGGCCTGCTCCGTGTACGTCTTGGCCTGGTTGAAGGTCGTCGAGGCCGTCATCAGGTCCTTGTTCGCCTTGTAGAAGATGGCGCCGGCCTTCTGCACGCCGATGCCCGTCACGCTGACAGTCGTCTTGCCGCGCGGGTGCGTACCGCCCTTGGAGAGCAGGGCGAAGGCCAGGTTGGAGATACCGGAGCTGTAGTGCACGTCCACGCTGCCGGCGCTGCTGGTCCACAGATCCTTGGAAGCCCCGTCCTTGGCCGGGTCATCCATGTAGCGGAGCGCGTCGTTCGGAGTGCCCGGGGTCCAGATGTCCTCGCCGACCATCCAGATGTCCGCGGTGGTGGGCCACGTGCCGCCGTTCGTGGTGGAAGCCTCCCAGCTCTCGCAGTAGGCGCCGAAGATGTCGGACATCGACTCGTTCAGACCACCGGACTCGCCCGAGTAGGTGAGGTTGGACTCGTACTCCGTCACGGCGTGCGTCAGCTCGTGCGTGGTGACGTCCGCGTCCAGGCCCAGCATGGTGGAGTCCGTGCCGTTGCCGTCGCCGTACACCATCTGGCTGCTGTTCCAGTAGGCGTTCACGTAGTTGGAGCTGTAGTGCACCGTGCTCTTCAGCTGCGCGCCCGAGCCGTTGTACGAGTCGCGGCCGAAGTTGACCGAGTAGCACTCGTAGGTCTTGCCCAACCGCGTGTAGTTCTGGTCCACGTGGGTGTCATTCGCGGCCGCACCACCCTCGGAGCGCTTGAGCGTGCCCGGCAGCGAGGTGCCGTTGTTGGCGCTGTACACCGCGCGGTTCAGGGCCGTGTACACCTTCGGCGCGCGCAGGGCGACGGTGCCGTTGTTGGCGTTCACGTACACCAGGTCCTCGACGGGGATGCCGTCCAGGCGCGCGCCGGTCACGCGAACCTCGTGCGCCAGCACCAGGTTCTCGTTGGTGTCGCGCACGTAGACCAGACGCTCGGCCTTGGCGGACTTGTTCAGGCCCTCGGTGGAGTCGCTCGCGGCGACCGCGGCGGCCTCCGCGCTGACCTTCGCCTTGACCAGCTTCAGCTGGGTGACAGCGCCCTGGTCGTCACGGGCATCGCCGTTGGCGGCGTACACGTTGCCGGCCTTGTCCACGTGGAGGATCAGCTCGCCGTTGATGACGGGCAGGCCGTTCTTCGTCTGGGCGAGGCGGATGTGCTGGTGGCCCATCTCGTCCTGCGAGACGCGCTTGACCACGAGGTCATCGGCGCGCAGGCGGAACACCGGGGCGATCTGGCTCAGCGCCGTCTGCACCGCGGCCTTCGCGTCCACCACCGCCAGGCCTACCGCAGACCCGTTGGAGGTACCGAGCTGCCCCTTGATCATGAAGGGCACAGCGTCCTTCTCATGAACACCCAGCACCGTCGCGCTGGGCAGCGAGCCCAGGGCCTGCTGGATGTCCGAGCCGTCCTTGGCGGACAGCGTCATCACGTCATCGGCATCCACCTGCTGCTGCTCAGTGGTGTCACACGCGGTGAAGGCGAGACCCAGCCACGCCGCACAGAACGTCTTCACAAGTGTCTTGCTCAAACGGACTACCTCCTCGGGGGAAAAGCCCGGGATTCGTGACATGCGGGTAAACATCAGAGCAACTTCTTTTTTTCGGAAGTACGTTCTCACAATTTGAGCCACAATTAGAAAAATAACGTATTAGTCGGTTCTCACTGTGTATACCGGTTTAGGTTTTCCGGAATTCTTCAACACTCTCGGAGTGTTAGAAGAAGGGCCTGCAGTGCGAGTCGAAAACCCTTTCCCCTAACATGGCGTGAAACAGAGTGTTTTCCGACCCGCCCACCCGGACAGTGGAGAATGAAATTTCCATCAGTATCAAAGGGGGTGTTTCTTGCAGTGGGCGCACTGCTGGTGTTTGCGAGCTGCGGGACGAGGGGTCTGAGGGGCTCGGAACCCCCTGCGCCGCTCCCGCCGAAGCTCAGCGTGGCGCAGGTGGCGAAGCTGCTGCCGCCGCAGGTGTCCGAGCGCGAGGGGTGGGCCCAGGACGTGGTGGTGGCGCTGGAGGCGCGGCGAGTGCACCCGTGGGCCGAGCCCGTGTGCGAGGTGCTCGCCGTCATTGAGCAGGAGTCCGGCTTCCAGGCCAACCCGGTGGTGAAGGAGCTGCCGCGCATCGTCCGCAAGCGGCTGGATGTCTACGCGGGGAAGCTGGGCGTGGTGGGGCGCAAGGCGCTGGAGGCGCTGCTGCAGCACCGCGCCCCGGGCCAGTCGCAGACGTTTGAAGCGCGCCTCAAGGCGGTGCGGACGGAGGCGGATCTGGATCGGTTCTTCCGCGAGCTGCTGAAGGCCTACGAGGAGCAGTACCCGGCGGTGTACACGGCGGCGGATCTCGCCAGCGAGCTGGTGAATTCGCAGAGCCTGGAGGAGCTCAACCCCATCACCACCGCAGGCTCCATGCAGGTGAGCGTGCGCTTCGCGCGGGAGCAGAACGACGAGGACCGGCCCGAAGCCGAGGTTCGTGAGGAGCTCTACACGCGCGCCGGGGGCGTGCGCTACGGCACGGCGCGGCTGCTGGGGTACGAGGCCGGCTACAGCCAGCCGCTCTACCGCTTCGCGGACTACAACTCGGGGCTCTACTCCTCGCGCAACGCGGCGCTGCAGGCTCAGGTGAGCGAGCTGATGCGGCTGCCGCTAGCGCGGGATGGGGACCTGCTCCTTTATGACAAGGAGGGAGAGCCCAAGGACGAGGACAGCCGCACCCTCGCGGCGCTGTTGGCCTTCCGGGCTCGCCACGCGCCCGAGCTGAGCGAGCGCCAGGTGCGCCGCGATGCGCGGAAGGAGAAGCAACGGGACTTCGAGGAGACGGACACGTGGCGCGCGGTGAAGGCCCGCTATCAGAAGGTGACGGGCAAGCGTCCCGAGTACGCGCAGCTGCCCGAGGTCACCCTCCACAGCCCCAAGCTGAGCCGGGAGCGCACCACGGCGTGGTTCGCGCGCTCGGTGGATCAGCGCTTCCAGCGGTGCATGGCCCGCTACCGCGCGCAAGCGCAGTAGCGGACCTTGCCGTCCCAGCGAGCCTCAGCGCTTGGGCGCGGGCGCGAAGGTCTTGTCGGACAGCTTCATCTCCGTCACGGGCCCATAGCGGCGGGCGGCCTCGCGGATGGCGGACGCCTTGCCAATGAGCACGAGGGTCAGGTCCTCCGGTGCCGGCAGCACGCGCTGCATCACCTGGTGGATGTGCTCGCGGCTGGCGCCCATCACGTCCGCGGCGAAGTTGTCCACGTCCCGGCCATCAAGCCCATAGAAGGCCAGCTCCGACAGCTTCATGGCCACTTGGGCGCTCGTCTCGAGCGTGGGCGGGAACTGGCCCAGGACGAAGGACCGGGTGGAGGCGAGCACCGCGTCATCCATGCCCTCGCGCCGGTAGCGGTTGAGCACCTCCAGCGCCAGGTCGATGGCCCGGCCCGTGGACTCCGTCTTGGTGTAGGAGGAGATCGCCACCACGCCCGGCTGCGTCTCTTTCATCACCAGGGAGTTGGCGCCGTAGCTCAGGCCCGTCTTCACGCGCAGCTCCGTGTTCAGCAGCGAGGTGAAACGCCCGCCGAGCAGCGTGTTGGCCAGCGTCACGTCGACCCGGTCCGGGTCATTGCGCGCGATGCCCGTGTTGCCGATCCAGAAGTACGTCTGGGTGGCGTCCGGCTTGTCCACCAGCAACACACGCCTGCCCTTGACCGGGGCCGTGGGCGGCACCACGGGAGCCGGAGCCGGAGCCTTGGCCCAACCTCCGAGGGCGGCCTCCAACCGGCTGGCCAGCTGCTTCGTGTCGAAGTCCCCCACCACGCTGAGGATGAGGCGATCCCCCCCCAGCTGGGCCTTCGCGTACCCCTGCACGTCATCGCGCGTGAGCGTGGCAATCGAGGCCTCGCTGCCAATCACTGGCCGCCCGTAGGGGTGGCCCGCGAAGTGGAAGGCGAGGAAATAGAAGCCCATGAGGCCCCGCGGATCCCCGTCCTTCGCCGCGGCGATCTCGGAGACCATCCGGTCCCGCATCTTGTCGAACTCGCCCGGCTCGAAGCGGGGCCGCATCAACACATCCGAGAGCAGCTCCACCATCAGCGGGATGTCCCGCGCCAGGAACTGCCCATCCACCAGCAGCGCCTCGCGCGTCGCCGACACGTTGAAATCGGCGCCCACGCCATCCACCGTCTCCGCGAACTGCTGGGCGTTGCGCTTCCCGGCCCCCTTGAGCAGCAGCTCCCCGGTGAGCCACGCCAGGCCCTCCTTGCCCTGGGGCTCGCCCAGGCTTCCCCCACGCAGCCACGCGCTGAAGGAGACGAGCGGCACGCCGTGCTTCTCCGCAAGGATGAGCCGGGTTCCGTTCTTCAGCTCGATCACCGTCGCCTTGGGCAACTGCACGCCCTGCGCCTTCGCCGGCTCCGCGGGCTTTGCTCCCTGGGCTCCCGCCACGGTCGTCACCAGCAGCGCCGCGAGCGCTGCCTGAGCCACCTTGCCGCTCATCGTCCCGCCTCCTTCCCTGCCGGAGCTTCGGCTCCCTCCGTGGGTAACAGCACTCCCACCGTGCGGTGGTTCGAGTCGAAGATGCGCCCAGCCACCTTGCGAATCTGCTCCCGCGTCACCTGCTCGTAGCGGGCAGGCGCATCGAACAGCCGACGCCAGTCGCCGTGGAAGACCTCATAGGTGCCCAGCAAGTGCGCCCGGTGATTGTTCGTCTCCATTCCGCGCCAGAAGTCCGCCACGGTGGTGTTCTTGGCCTTGCGCAGCTCCGCGTCGGTGACGCCCTGCGCGCGGACCTTCTCCAGCTCCTCGCCGAACAGCTTCTCCACCCGGCCCACGTCTCCGCCCGGCGGCAGGTCCACCAGGAACAACGCGAGGGACGGATCAAACGTGGTGTTGAAGAGGCTGCCCACGTGGATGGCCACCCGCTCCTCTTCCACCAGCCGCCGGTGGAGCCGCGAAGACTCTCCCTCCGCCAGGATGTTCATCAGCAGTTCCAACGCGGCGAGGTCTGGATCCTTCGCGTCCACCGCGTGGTAGGCCACCTGGAACAACGGGGCCTGGGCCGAGCGGCGCACCACCACGCGCTTCTCGCCCTGCTGCTCGGGCTCCTTGGTGCGCACCGGCTCGGGCGGCGGCTGAGAGGGGATGGCGCCCAAGTGCTTCTCCGCCAGCGCAAACACTTCCGCAGGCGTCACCGCGCCCACCACCACCAACGTGGCGTTATTGGGTGCGTAGTACGTCTGGAAGAAGCGCTGCAGGTCCTCCATGCGCCAGGATTCGATGTCCGAGGGCCAGCCAATGACGGGGAACTGGTACGGATGCGCGACGTACGCCGTCGCCTGCACCTGCTCCAGCAGCGCCCCTGTGTTGTCGTTGTCCACCCCCGAGCGCCGCTCCGAGTAGACCACCCCGCGCTCGCTCTCGATGATCTTCGGATCGAAGGCCAGGTTCGCCAGCCGGTCTCCCTCGAGGTCGAAGATGGTCTCCAGCGCCGAGCGAGGGAACCAATCCATATAGAGGGTGGTGTCCTCGGACGTGGTGGCGTTGTTGCTGCCGCCCGCGGCCTCCATGACGGAGTCGAACTGGCCAGGGCCGTACTTCTTTGCGCCGTTGAACATCATGTGCTCGAAGAAGTGGGACAAGCCGGTGATGCCGGGGCGCTCGTTGCGGCTGCCGACGCGGAAGAAGTTGTAGAGGGCCACGTTGGGGATGTCGTGGTCCGGCCAGACGATGATCTTCAGTCCATTTTTCAGCGTCTTGGCCTCGATGCCTGCACCGAGCCGGGATTGCTCGCTCTTCCCGGACCGGCCCTGTGCTCCTGCGGCCGAGCCCACCAAGAGCGCCAACCCCATGATGAGCCACTGTTGACGGTGCATCCACCTCTCCCTTGGCTGACAAACGTGCCGAACTCGAAGTCGGCGCGCATATTCCCAGGAGTTGGGGCGGATGGCTCGACCTGTTACATCCCTCTCTTATGTTGCGGGGACAGGCTCGGCCTCCGGGACGGAGCTGAAGCGCAGCAGGTTCAGGAGCTGCTCGGGGGTGAGGGCGGCGGCGCCATCGGCCTCGGAGAGCAGGTTCGAGGCCAACTCCCGCTTCTCGGCGTGGAGCGCGAGGATGGCCTCCTCGATGGTCCCCTGGGACACGAGCCGAGAGACGGTGACGGGGCGGGTCTGCCCGATGCGATGCGCGCGATCGGTGGCCTGATCCTCCACCGCCGGGTTCCACCAGGGGTCCAGGTGGATGACATGGTCGGCCGCAGTGAGGTTCAGCCCCGTGCCTCCCGCCTTGAGGGAGATCAGGAAGACATCCCCCTCGCCGCGCTGGAAGGCCTCCACTCGGGCTTGCCGCTCGGCGGGGGGCGTCTGCCCGTCCAGGTACTGCACGGAGAACCCGCGCTCCGCTAGCGCCTCCCGGGCCAGCCCCAGGAATTGGACGAACTGGCTGAAGATGAGCGCCCGGCCTCCCTCGGCCCGCAGCTCGTCGACGCGCTCCAGCAGGCGCTCCAGCTTCGAAGAGGGCAGGGTCGAGTCCGGATCTCCCAGCCGAGGGTGACAGGCCAGCTGCCGCAGCCGGGTGAGGGCCGCCAGCAGCTCGAAGCGCTGGCCCTCCTCCGCATGAGCACCGACGCTAGCGAGCGCCGCGAGCCGCATCTGCTCGTAGAGCCGGCGTTCCCCTTCCGAGAGCACGACTGGGACGACCGTCTCGATGCGCGGAGGCAGCTCGCGTGCCACCTCGGCCTTGGTGCGGCGCAGAAGAAAAGGACGCAGCACGCGGGAGAGCGCGGCGCGGGCGGCAGGGTCTCGCTCTCGCTCGATGGGCTCGGAGAAGCGCTTGCGGAAGGACTCGCGGCTACCGAGCAGCCCCGGGAAGACGATGCGGAACAAGCTCCACAGCTCGGAGAGCCGGTTCTCCACGGGGGTGCCCGTGAGCGCGATCCGCGCCTCGGCCTGGAGCCCCCGGAGCGCCTTGGCGCGAGCCGTGTCTGGGTTCTTCGCGGCCTGGGCCTCGTCCACCACCAGGGTGGCAAAGGCCACTTGCCCGAGCCGCTCGGCATCGCGAACGAGGAGCCCATAGCTGATCAGCAGCACGTCCCCCGCCTTCAGCTCCTTGAGGAGCCGCTCGCGGTCCGCCTCGCGGTAGGACTTCACCCGCAGGGAGGGAGTGAAGCGAGCAGCCTCGGCCGCCCAGTTGAAGCAGACGGAAGTCGGAGCCACCACGAGCGCAGGTCCTGCCTTGGCGCGATGCAGCAGCAGCGCCAACGTCTGCAGCGTCTTACCGAGCCCCATGTCATCGGCAAGGCAGGCCCCTCCGCCCCACTCCGCGAGCCGGGCCATCCAGAGGAAGCCCTCGCGCTGGTAGTCGCGCAGCTCCGCCTTCAAACCGGCGGGGAGCGCCAAGGTGCGCTGCTGGGCCTTGCGAATGCGGGTGGAGAGCCGGCGCCAATCGGGTGGGGCCTGCACCTCCACACCTGCCTCGGCGAGGGCATCCAGCACGGGTGCCGCGGCTTTGCTCACCTCCAAGCCCTCGCGGGTGGGATGCGCCAGATCCGAGAGGGGCGTGAGGCGCTCCCGCAGCTCCTCGGTCAGCCTCAGGAAGTGCCCCGGGCTCAGGCGCACGAAGCGGCGGCGTTGGCGCAGGGCCTCGAGCAACGCGGACAGCTCCACCCGCTCACCATCCACCTCCATACCGCCGTCGACTCCGAACCAATCCTGCTTGCGCAGCACCTCCACCTTCAAGCGCCGCGCCGCCGGCACGTGGGAGACCTTCCAGGGCTGCTGCTCCCACTCGACACGCAGCTCGGGCCCCGCCAGCGGCTCCAGCCGCTCCAGGAAGTCGAGCGTCGCTTCCGCCTCCTCTAATCGGAAGAAGCCCGGCGCCTCCGTGGCCATCACCCCGAGGCGCTCGCGCAGGGTCAGGGCCGCGGAGCGCTCGGACTCCAGATCCCGGATCACCACCACCCGCTCTCCTTCGCGCTGGCCGCGCACGCGGGGCGGGCCTTCACCCGGATGCTGCGGGGGTGCCTCCGGAAGGGGCCGCACGAGGAGCTCTGCTTCCAGCGACTCCTCACCCACGGGCCGTAGGCGCAGCAGGAATCCAGGCTCAGGCGGAACTGGGCGAGCCTCCAGGGACTCGGGGAGAAACACGGGACAGGCGGACTCCAGCTCCGTGAGCTTGCGCAGCACCGCCGGGCGTACATGCTCGGGGA
This sequence comes from Hyalangium minutum, assembly GCF_000737315.1. Classification (GTDB taxonomy): domain Bacteria; phylum Myxococcota; class Myxococcia; order Myxococcales; family Myxococcaceae; genus Hyalangium; species Hyalangium minutum. The sequence goes on along the minus strand of NZ_JMCB01000002.1, from coordinate 188,611 downwards.
GCCACGTCCCATACTCTTTTATCTTGGTGAGCACCTCACGGGCCGCGGGCGGAACCGTCACCAGCGTGAGGCGAGGCAGCTCAGGCTCGAACAGGAGCCAGGGCAGCGGAGCCTCGGAGCCCGAGGGCGGAGGCATCAGCGCGTCAGGGGACACAGGGACACCGTCGATGGCGGGATGGACCGTGAGCCCCGGCGCTCGCTCGGAGAAAGCGAGGCCGAGGGACGCCTCCCGCACCCGCAGGGGCGTGTCCAGCCGAGACCCGGCAAAGAGCCGCGAGCTGTGCGCCAGCAGCTTCACCGCGCGCTGCAGCAGAAAGTATCCGTCGACGGAGAAGGTATAGAGCCGGGAGATGAGCTCGCCCAACTCGAATGCCTCCAGCTCTCGTGAATCCGAGAGCAGCGCGCGGGCCTCCTCCCGGTTCCGCCAGCTCACCGGCGTTCCCTTGGAGAAGCCACCCTTCTTCAGAGGCTTGTGCGTGTAGAGGCGGAGGTGGGGCTGCCGGTGTTCGAGCCCCTCCAGCCGGAAGCTGACACGCGTGGCCTCCTTGCCTTGAGTCTGCGCGGGCGCTTGGGTGGCCGCCTTGTCGAAAGCCGCGAGCAGCTCTCGGGCGGGCAGCTCGAAGAGCAGCTCCGCGAGCCTCGAGTTGAACGAGGCCCAGAGCGACTCCCCCTGCATGTCCAGCAACGCATCAAGTGCGGAGAGGACATGGACGCAGCGAGCTTCTCCTCCAGGTGTGCACCAGCAGGACAACCCTCCCCGCTCCTCGAGCAGCGCGCGAGGATCCACGGACACGCGCACGCGTATCATCCCCGTCCAGCTGTCCTTCCCCGCGAAGACGGCAGAGGGACTGCCCGGCTCCTCGATGAAGAGGAGCAAGGGGCGCTCTTGCATCGTGATGTCGGGCTTGCCCGGCAGCAGGCGAGGCACGGCCTGCTCTCGCACCCGCGCCCTGGCTCTCTCGAGCGCCTCTCTCCAGGGAATCAGCCGCACATCGGTGGGCGGTGGACGAGGCGCCGCGGCGCGCTCCTGTTCGGATTCGAGTCCCCTGCGAACCCGCTCGGCCTCAGCAGCCAGCCAGGCCCAGACGGCCTCGCGCAGCAGGTTCTGCGCGGGGGTCCCAAACACCTGCCGCCGCAAATCGAGAGACCCATCCAAGGGCGCGGTGACGGGCAGGTGCGCCAGTCCATAGAAACCGGGCGTGCCATTGAAGCCCCGCTCCAGGAAGGGCTCCACCACGGCCAGGGGGATGCGCCGGGCATGAGCGAGGTGGTGCTCCTCCAACCACTCCTGAAGGTGCTCGGAGCTCTGCGGCCGCTCGGACCGGGTCGGCGGCCGGGCCCGCTCCGAGACGGCCCCCCCCGCTTGGAGAAAGGCCAGCCCCAGCGCGACAGCATGCTTGCAGAAGCCCTCGTTCCAGAAGGGCTCGCACTCGCACTCCGCCGAGAAACCATCCGCATCCGTGCCGATGGTGACTGGGTAGGGATGTCCCCGGCGGTTGAGCACCTGCCCCGTGAGGACGTCGGGTAGTGCCTCGAAGGAAGTCACGCGGTGCTGGGCCAGGCATGCCTGGCCCTGGCGGTACATCCGCGGGCCCGCTATCTCATAAAGCGCGTCGCGGGTGAGCCACCTCCGCAGAGGCTCCAGCGGCTGAGGAGCTGCGCGGCGGGAAGAAGATTCGGGATGGGTTTCGGTCTCTGGAGGAGCCATACGTTCAGGCGAGGCGGGAGTTCAGGGTGCGTGCAGGCCTTCCTTGTCCATGCGGGAGATCAGCCCGGCTCTTCGGGCATTGCGCTCGCGGAGCTGGCCCAAGCGGCGGGAGAACGCGTCCTCCGTCCCCTTCCGGCGCGCGACCTCTCTCAGGTCCACGAGGAGCCTCACACCGGCCGCATGATCCGTGGGGCGACGGCTGGAGAAGAGCTGATCCACCCGCCCCCAAGCAGCGGAGCCCTGGGCCGCGAGCGCCTCGAGTTCCTTCTCCCGAGCCGCGACCTGGCGCTCCTGTTCCCGCCGCTCCTTGGCTTTTTGGAGCGCTACGGCTTCCCGGAGCAGTGCGCCCACCAGCCTCCGGGGAGGAATGGCCTTCTCCGCGACTCGGCCAGGGGCCACCCCGGCCTTGTCGATCAACCGCACCAGCAGGGCATCCTTTTCCAGCGCGGGTAGCGCCTGAACCCACGTCTCCAACTCCTCGCGCGGCACCGGCTTTTCAGCGGCACTGGTCCGAGCGGCCACCTCCAACAGCTCGGGAGGGATGAGCAGGAAGTCCGCGAGCGCGGTGAGCGCTGAGGAGAGGGAGCCTAGCCCTGGGGGAACGGGCGGCTCCTCGTCGTCCGCACTCAACTGCCCCAGCGCGGCCTGTGCCAGCCACCCGAGATAGAGCGAGCGCAGATCTCCCGAGAGAAGCTCCTCGCGAAGGGGCAGGAGGGAGGTGAGCCACCCTTCCCCCTGGACGTCCTCGGACCAGGCTTCGTCGAGCTCGAAGCGAAGCATGACGTGGTCGCCCTTCCTCTGCACCGCGGTGCGGCGGCCTTCCTGGTAGGGCCTGGCGCGCTGCAGGTCGAAGCGCCGGGCAGGAAGACGGAGCACGAGCCGGCGCTCGCCCCAGTTCGCCACATAGAGGTGGGCATCGAAGTAGCGCTCCACCATCTCGTCCGGGGAGCCCTTGAAACTGCCCCAGTGATAGACGTTGGAGAAGTGGTACGCGGAGATGTTGGCGCGGGTAGAGAGTGCACGAAGCTCGGCCCGCTCCCGCTGGGTGAGCGGCCGGTCCACGGCCCGGAACTCGTAATACTGGTACTCGCTCATGAGAGCCCTCCCGACCAGCCCGTGGTGAGGAGCGGTCCCGTGGGGTGGAAGAACTCCTCGAGCACGAAGTGGTGGTAGTTGGTGCTGTCGATCCGGGTGCTGAAGGTCCTGGCCGAGAGGCGCAGGCGGTCGGCCACAGACTCGAACTCGGCGCGGCTCACATCCCGCAGGGAGAGGTAGAGCCGGGCCGCGGCGCGCAGGTAGGAAAACAAGGGGTTGGGATCCACGCCGTCCGGCCGACGACGCAGCTGCCGGTAGAGGCGCTCGAACTCCCTGTCGCGCTCGGGACGACCGGTGGCATCGCAGTACTCGGCGGCCGTGGCCTCAAGGAGGATGAAGAAGGGCTCGTACTCGGGCGGGGAGGCGCGGGAGAGAGCCGGGGCCACCGCCGAGCCCGTCCAGAGCCGGGAGAACGGCTCGAGAGGAAGCCAGACCACGCGGTGTCCGTCGTCCATGACGGGGACAGGCAGGTCCTGGTCCAGGGGCACCACCCGGCCCTGCTCGCCGAGCGCGGTGGGCACCCACAGGCGCTCCGGGTGAGCCGGGTCCATGCCTGCCCGCTCGAGCGCGATGACGGCCTTCAGGTCCATAATCTACCCCAATAGGTTGGGTCTCTTACATCCAACCTAATACCTCGGATCCCGCTGCGCCACCACCTGCAAGGAGCCCAGGCGGGCGCGGTCATCGACTCCAAGCCCTGAGGGAGACGTCAGCTGCAGCGCGAGCGTGGCGGCCAAGGCGACGCGGCTGCTCCACATGCACGCGCACGTCGGTGCTAGCGGGGGGCGTGTCCTGGCGACGAGCGCGAAGCCGCCGGCGCAGTTCCTGGTCGGGCGCATCGGCGAGCGGTGCTACGCGCTCAGCCCATCCGCGACAGAACTGGATTCGCGTTATTCTGAACTTTTACTATATAGTCGGAACAAGACCCTCTCAGCCAGAGTCCCGCTTGGATCGATACTACCTGACCGACGCACTGTCTTTGTCCAAGACGGATGATCCGCAGAGCGGCCGCCGGTACTGCATTTTCGTCGGGCGCCGCGCCTTTCATGGCTCCGAAAGGCTGGCGCGGCTGCTCGAGTGTCTGGAGCGCGAGTCGTCGCTCGACGCGATCGTGGCGCGCTTGAATGAAGGCGACGTGAAGTTCACCGCCGAGCAGGTGCGCTCGGTCATTGAAACCCAGTTGATACCCGCGGGGTTAGTCTCCACCGACAAGAAAGCCGCGCCAGCGGCCAGCAACCACTCTCCCTACGTGTTCTTCGCGCGGCAGTTGGCCGGTCCTGAGACCGTGGCGCGCGCCTGTTCCCCGTTCACCTTCCTGTTCGCGCCGCGAGCGCTCATCACGACGCTGCTGGCGTGCGCCGTGCTGCTGGGCGGGTGGTTGCTGGCCACGCCTTACCAGCTCAGCAGCGTGCGCGTAGCGGTCACCACCTTCAACATGACGCTGGGCGACGCCCTGCTGTTCTACGTCCTGCTGTTCAGCGCGCTCGCGTTCCATGAGCTCGGGCACGCGGCGGCCTCGCGCTACTCCGGCGCCGAGCCCGCCGAAATTGGAATCGGTCTGTATCTGGTCTTCCCCGTGCTGTTTTGCAATGTCACCGAGGCGTGGCGGCTGCCGCGCGCAGGCCGGATGCGTGTCAACCTCGGCGGGGTCTATTTCCAGCTGATCGTCACGGCGCTGGCGGCGCCCGTGCAACTGGCAACCCAGAGCGCTGCAATTGCCGCCTTCATGGGCGCCAGCTTGACCACACTCTTCGTGACGCTCAATCCGTTCTTCCGTTTCGATGGCTATTGGGTCTACTCCGACCTGTTCCGCCTGCCCAACCTGCGCGACCAGGCGCGTGCCTGGGGCGCGAACGTGCTGACACGCGCGGCCTCCCTCGTGATGGGACGCCGGGACAAGGGACCGCCGCCCCTCGCGGGCTCCCGGGTGGCGCTGGCCGTCTATGCGCTGGCGTCCACTGTGTTCTTCGCCACCTTCGCGGTGTTCGCCGCGCGCACCACCTGGGTCCTTGTGACGTCGTTGCCGCAGCTGCTGGGCGCCGTCCTGGCCCGGTTTGCGAGCACGGAGCCGCTCGAGGCGCTTGTCGCTGTCTCCGGGAGCGTGGTGATGGTGCTGGCGTACCTGGCCGGCATGCTGTTCTCGGCGATGGTGGTTCTGTCCACGCTGGGACGGGGCGTGCGGCTCGTGCGGCAGGCGCTCATCGCTCCCCCGGCACGTGCCGCCTCCAACTCTCAGGGGATGTCCGCATGAGCGTGGACGCACACTATGCTCGCAAGGCAGACGAGCTCATCGTGGCGCTGCGCCGCGCCTTGGACGGTGTCGTCAGTGCGCCGCGCCAGTCCGATGCGTTCAACAATGCCTACCACCTGTGCGACGCCAACCTGCGTTACTTCTTCCCGCGGCTGCCGCGCGAGCGCCGGGAGGCGGTCATCGCGGAGGTGATCTTCCAGCAGCGCATGGCGGTGCTCGACCAGAAGCAATACGACCTGGTGCAGACGACGCGCCTGCGTGATCTGGCTGGCATCTTCTTGGACGGACGGACGGCGGGCAGCCACATCTTCTGCACCTACCACGCGGGTTCGTATCGGCACTTGTTCCACTTCCTGATGCGCGCCGGAACCGACTGCGTGTTGTTCCTGGCTGGGAATACGCTGAACAAGCAGGGGCAGGACATCCTCGAGGGGGTGCAGGATGCCGCGCGGGCCCGGGGCTGGACGGGCACGCTCCGCACGGTCAACGCCCAAGACCGCAACAGCCTCCTGTTCGGCCTGCGTGCCCTCAGGCGCGGCGCGTCGCTCGTCCTCTACATCGACGGCAACGCGGGAGTCGGTAACAACAAGGACAACGGCAGCATGGTGCCCGTGGAGTTCTTCGGCCAGCAGCTCATGGCGCGTGCTGGAATCGCCTATCTGAGCCACCTCTCAGGCGTACCCGTGGTGCCCGTGGTGTGCCGGCGCGACGCCGATCATTCCCTGTCGCTGACCTTTCATCCGCCGATTGTCCCGTCCGGAGACGATCGTGAGCAGTACGCCGCCAGCACAACCCAGGCGCTGTACCGCCTGCTGGAACAGTCCGTGGCCGATGCGCTGGGGCAGTGGGAAGGCTGGCTTTACGTCGAGCGCTATCTCCAGCGAAACACGGATGTGCGTCCCGCCGCGCGGACGGTCGAGGAGGGCGCCGCGGAGCTGCGCGCCGATACCGGCCGGTTCGCGCTGCTGGTGTATGGGGAGCAGCCGGTCCTGCTCGACAAGGCCCGCCACAGCTGCCTCATGCTCGACCAGGAGGCAGCTGACGTGTTCCGCGCAGCCGTTGAGCGCCCTTCCGCACGGGCCGCGCTGGACTTGTCGAATGCGCGGATCCGCAAGCTGCTCGACGTAGGCGCGCTGGCGAGCGCCGGGAGCCCCTGAACCTTGACTGTCGTACCACCGGAGGAAACACCATGGCCGCAAAGAAGCCCGTGTCTGTCGCAACCGATGAGCTGATGGAGGAGTTTCAGCTGACCGAGCTGGAGTCTCGCCTGGAGATGTCGGCGACCCTCGGGACCGAGGTCTCTGAGTTGGATATCTGCTGCGAATGCATCAACGTGCCTTCGCTGTGCGAGCCTAACTACTAGCCGAGGATGGGAGGCCTGTGGAGGGTGTGGACGGGTGCAGAGCAGTTCCCTGGAGCCCCACGCCGGCACAGGCCTTCCTCTCGGCGGGCAAAAAAGAAGGGCCTTGAACCGAAGTTCAAGGCCCTGAAATTTCTTCAGCTTCTTGTGCCCAGGGGCGGAATCGAACCACCGACACGGGGATTTTCAGTCCCCTGCTCTACCGACTGAGCTACCTGGGCGGGTGTCACCGCGCAAAGCAGCGCCGATTTACGGGGACTCCTCTCCTACGTCAAGCGCGTTCTGATCCTTCCTGCCTTTAACGCCCGGCCGCCCGGCCACTCGCCTAGACCCTACACCCCTCCTACCCTCGTACGCCCACCCTTCGGCCAGCCCGCCACGTCACCCCCAGTACGGAACCCCTTACCTACCCGAGCATCGAACGTTCGTCCCGACCCCTTGAGGAAAGCTTGAGCTGGCTCAATTACCACCACCTGCTCTACTTCTGGACCGTGGCCCGGGCCGGCACCATCGCCAAGGCCGGCGAAGAACTCCACCTCGCCCAGCCCACCATCAGCAGCCAGATCAAGCTCCTCGAGGAGGCGCTCGGCCACAAGCTCTTCGAGCGACAGGGTCGCAAGCTCGTCCTCACTGACGTCGGCCGCACCGTCATGCGCTACGCCGATGAGATTTTCCGCCTCGGCAACGAGCTCAAGAACGTCGTCAGCGGCCTCCCCTCCGGCCAGCAACTCCGCCTTCAGGTCGGCGTCGCTGACGTCGTCCCCAAGGTCGTCGCCGAGCGGCTCCTCCAGCCCGCCCTCGACGTCGGCCCCCTGCGCATCATCTGCCGCGAAGGCCCCCTCCCCCAGCTCCTCGCCTCGCTCGCCCTGCATGAGCTGGACGTCGTGCTCGCCGATGCCCCCGGCTCAGAGCCCGTCAGTGTCCGAGCCTTCAACCACCTGCTCGGCAAGTGCGGGGTGTCCTTCTTCGCTGCGGCCATCCACGGCCACCTCAAGAAGGACTTCCCCCGCTCCCTCCACGGCGCCCCCATGCTCATGCCCTCCGAGGCCAGCGCCGTCCGCCACGCGCTCGACGTCTGGTTCGATGGCAAGGGCGTGCGCCCCACCATCGTCGGCGACTTCGACGACAGCGCCCTCCTCAAGGCCTTCGGTCAGCGCGGGCTCGGCGTCTTCGCCATGCCCTCCGTCATCGAGGCCGAGGTCGTCCGCCAGTTCGACGTCACCGTCATCGGCCGCACCGACGAGATCGAGAACTGCTTCTACGCCATCACCGTCGAGCGCCGGCTGCGTCACCCCGCTGTCGTCGCCATCGCCGAGGCCGCCCGCTCGGACATCTTCCAGTAGCGCGCGGCTGCTTCGGCTCAGTGGCTTCTACCCTTTGGGAGCGTCCACCGGGGCAGTGATGGGGCTGCCAGGGCCTGGGGGCTCCGCAGGGACCGTCTGGATGGACTCCTGCCCTGGGTTGTCGATGGGCACCTGGTTGTCCGCGCCCTGCGGCTGGGTCGTCCGGCAGGCAGTGGAAAGAGCAGCCAAAGAGACAGCGATGAGTACGGCACGACGCATAAGTCCTCCTAAGGGCCTCCGAGGACGCTAGGAACCGGCCTCACTTCAGGCAATGCGCTGCGAGCGCATCCGTTCGGCATCGGATGCGGCCCCCAGCCGGGCAAGCCCCCGCCCTGCGCCCCCCGCCCCGGGCTTGCCCTTCGGCCCGGCTGTCGCGCGGTGGCTCCAGACCCAACTTCGTCCCGGAGGGCTCCATGCTGGACCTCGTCGATCTCGGGAAGCGCTCGTTCTCCGCGTACAGGGGCATTGCCCCCGAGGAGCACATCGAGGAGGTGCTCCATCTGGCCGAGCGCCTGCGCGGCGCCCGCGTCCTGCACCTCAACGCCACGCCGTACGGAGGCGGAGTCTCGGAACTCCTCCGTTCGGGCGTTGCGCTGCTCAATGATCTAGGTCTGGTGGCCGACTGGCAGCTCATCCGGGGCGACCAGGCCTTCTTTCAGGTCACCAAGCGTCTCCACAACGGTCTTCAGGGAGCCCCCGGCGGCTTCTCCGAGACGGACAAGGCCACGTACCTCGCCCACTCGCAGCTCAACGCCCGCAACCTGTCCACGGACTATGACTTCATCGTCGTCCACGATCCGCAGCCGGCCGCCTTGGCCATGCTCGCCGACCGCCAGGACGCGCGATGGATCTGGCGCTGTCACATCGACACCTCCAGCCCCAACCCCGAGGCCTGGGAGTTCCTCCGCCCGTTCCTCTACCCCTACGACGCCGCCATCTTCACCCTGCCCGAGTTCATCCCCCCGAGGTTCCCCATCGGCCGCGTGGCCATCCACTCGCCGGCCATTGATCCGCTCAGCCCCAAGAACCTCCCCCTCCCGGTGGACCTTGCGCGCCAGTTGCTCGAGTGGCTCGGCGTGCGTCTGAGCCGGCCTCTCGTCACCCAGATCAGCCGCTTCGATCCGTGGAAGGACCCCCTGGGCGTCATCGCCGCATACCGGCGCGTGCGTGCCCACATCCCTGAGCTGCAGCTGGCCATGGTGGGCTCGCTCGCCCTGGATGATCCCGAAGGCTGGGACATCTACCGGCAGATCCGCGACGTCACCACAGGCGACAATCGCATCCACATCTTCACCAACCTGGTGGGCGTGGGAAACATGGAGGTCAACGCCTTCCAGTCGCTCTCGGACGTCGTCATCCAGAAGTCCATCCGCGAGGGCTTCGGGCTCGTCGTGTCCGAGGCACTGTGGAAGGGCACCCCCGTCGTCGCCGGACGTGCCGGCGGCATCCCGATCCAGATGCCCGAGGGCACGGGCGGCATCCTCGTGGACAACGTGGAGGAGTGCGCCGAAGCCGTGCTCCACCTGCTGCGCCACCCACAAGAGGCCCAGTGTCTGGGCGAGCGGGGCCGGGAGCACGTCCGCCAGAACTTCCTCTTCCCCCGGCTGCTGCTCGACGAACTGCGAATGATGGATGCACTGGCCCACGACAGGCCCCTGGCGCCTCGAGGGCTGGCCCTCGCCTCCCAACCGAGCGCTCCCGCATGAACTCCGGGACTCGCATGGCCTGGCGGAGGGCCCGTGTCCTCCCGCTGCTCGGGCTGATGCTGGCGAGCGGCGTCCTCGCCGAGTCCCCTCGTGACAGGCCCATCGTGTCCCGCTGTGTGCTCGAAGGCATCGTGGATGCCGGCTCGGGCGCCTATCTGACCGAGTGCGTCCGAAAGGCGGAGGAGGCGGGCCATGCCGCGTTGCTCGTCCGGGTGGACACGCCCGGCGGCTCCTTGGAGTCCACCCGCGCCATCGTCCGGGCCTTCCTCGCCTCGCGCGTGCCGGTGCTGGTCTGGGTGGGGCCCTCGGGCGCCCGGGCGGGGAGCGCGGGCGTCTTCGTCACCCTCGCATCGCACCTGGCCGCCATGGCGCCGGGAACGAACATTGGCGCGGCGCACCCCGTCCTCGGACTGACCGGGGAAGATCCCCAACAGGCGGGCGAGGCCATGGCCCGGAAGATCGAGAACGACACCGCCGCCTTCGCCGAGAGCATCGCCCGCCAGCGCGGCCGCAACGCCGAGTGGGCCGCCACCGCCGTGCGTGAGAGCGTCAGCGTCCCCGCCGACCGCGCCGTGGAGCTGCACGTCGTGGAGACGGTGGCCTCCTCGGAGGAGGCGTTCCTCGCATGGGCGGATGGCCGGCGCGTCGAGACAGCGGATGGGCCTCGGCAGCTCGCCACGCGCGAGGCCCAGGTGGTGGAGCTCTCGCCGAGTCTCTCCCAGCGCCTGCTCCATGGGCTCGCGGAGCCCGCCATCGTCTACATGCTCTTCCTCGTGGCCGCGCTCGGGCTCATGGTGGAGCTGACCCATCCGGGCGTCTTCGCCCCGGGCCTCATCAGCATCGTGGCCTTCGTGCTCGCCCTGCTGGCCTCCTCGGCCTTGCCCGTGCGCACCGGCGCCGTCCTGCTCCTCTTCCTGGGCATCGGCATGCTCATCGCGGAGATCTTCGTCACCAGCGGCCTGCTCGGCGCTGGCGGGGCGCTGCTGCTCATCCTCGGAGGCGTGCTGCTGGTGGATCGCTTCGACCCGGAATGGTTCGTCGACCCTTCCTCGCGCGCGTCCGTGCCCCTGCCGTTGGTGCTCCCCACGGCCATCGTGGTCGCCGGCTTCGCCGTGTTCCTCGCCTTCCGCAGCGCGCAGACCCGCCATCTGCCGCAGCTTGCCGGAGACGCGGGGCTGCCAGGGGAACGCGGCACCACGCTCGGGCCCGTCTCCTCCGAGGGGGGCGAGGTGTTCGTCCACGGCGAGCGCTGGCGGGCCGTCTCCGCCTCTCCCATCCAAGCCGGAACCCCCGTGGTGGTGCGCCGCGTGGAGGGCCTCACCCTGTACGTCGACGAGGTGAAGACATGAGCGAGCTCCTTGGCCTGTTGATTCCCGTGGTCTTCCTCTTCTTCCTCTTCATCTCCGGCGTCCGCATCGTCACCGAGTACCAGAACGGAGTCGTCTTCCGGCTCGGCCGCTATGTGGGGCTCAAGCGCGCCGGCTTCCGCTGGCTCATCCCCTTCGTGGAGCGCATGGTCATCATCGATCTGCGCACCGTGGCACGGGACGTGCCCCCCCAGGACGTCATCACCAAGGACAACGTCAGCGTGAAGGTGAGCGCCGTCGTCTACTTCCGCGTCATCCAGGCCGACAAGGCCGTGCTCCAGGTGGAGGACTACCTCTACGCCACCAGCCAGCTGGCGCAGACCACGCTGCGCGCCATCCTCGGGCAGGTGGAGCTGGACGACCTGCTCTCCCAGCGCGACCGCGTCAACAAGGAGATCCAGCAGGTGCTCGACGCGCACACGGGCCCGTGGGGCATCAAGGTCTCCAACGTGGAGGTGAAGAACGTGGACCTGCCGGTGGAGATGCAGCGCGCCATCGCCCGCCAGGCCGAGGCCGAGCGCGAGCGCCGCGCCAAGGTCATCGCCGCCGAGGGCGAGCACCAGGCTGCCGAGCGCCTCGCCCAGGCCGCCGATGTGCTCTCTCGAAACCCCTCCTCGCTCCAGCTCCGCTACCTGCAGACGCTGGTGGAGATCAGCAACAGCGGCAACCAGACCGTCATCCCCATCCCCCTGGATTTGCTGCGCTCGCTAGGAATGGGGCGGTGAGGCCGAGGGAGGCTCGCCGGGAGGCCTTCTCGCCAGTGGCAAGATTCCACCAACTGTCTTCTTGACAGTTAAACTGTCGGGTCTTACTGTCTGTCTCGTGAGCCCGACGAAGACACAGACCGAGTGGAAGCTGGCCGAGCTGGCCGCCGAGGCAGGGGTCTCCCCCCGCACGGTGCGCTACTACGTCCAGCGAGGGCTGCTCCCCGCTCCGCCCTTCAAGGGGCCGGACACCGTGTACGGCGAGGAGCACCTGCAGCGGCTCAAGGCCATCCGCGTGCTGCAGGCCCGCTTCCTGCCGCTCGATGCCATTCAGGTGGAGCTGACCCGGCTGAGCCCGGAGGAGCTGAAGGCGCTGTCCGAGGCCCAGGTGCCCACTGACATCTTGCCACCGGCTCCGACGGCACTGTCGGAACCCTCCCCGGCCTCCGGAGTGTCCACGCCGGGGCCCGTGCAAGCAGGGCGACAGTTGCCCGTGACAGGCTACCGGCGGTGGGAGCTGGCGCCGGGGCTGGAGCTGCACCTCGCGGACACCGCAGACGAGAAGACCCGGGCGCTCGCCGAACGCGTGCGCGCCCTCATCGAGCAGTCAGAGGAAAGGTAGAAGCCAGATGACCATCGAGACGGCAGGCCAGTTGAAGTGCGGGCTGTTCATGCGGAGCGGCGCGCAGATCCCTCTGCAGGGCGTGGAAGTCACCGGTGAGCTGCTCGGCGGTCATGCGCGGGTGCGCGTGCGCCAGCGCTACCGCAACACCGAGAGCCGGCCCGTAGAGGCCGTCTATATCTTCCCGCTCCCCTCGGACGGGACGCTCATCGGCTTCTCCATGGAGTGCAACGGCCGCAAGGTGCAGGGCGTGGTGAAGGAGCGCGAGAAGGCGTTCCAGGACTATGACGACGCCATCACCGCGGGCCACGGCGCCGCACTGCTCGACCAGGAGCGCCCCAACGTCTTCACCGCCCAGGTGGGCAACCTGCTGCCGAACGAGGAGACGCTCGTCGAGGTGGAGTTCCTCCAGGCCATCCAAGTGGAAGAAGGCAGCGTGCGGTGGATGCTGCCCACGCTGGTGGCGCCCCGCTACATCCCGGGCTCGGGCCAGGGAGACCGCACGGGGCACGGCACGTTCAGCCCCACGAACCAGGTGCCGGACGCCGATCGCATCACCCCTCCGATTGGGAACGTGGCCTACGGCCTGAAGATGGACCTGCTGGTGGACCTGGGCCGCGCGGTGGTGGTGGAGAGCCCCTCGCACGCGCTCACCCTGGAGAAGGACGGCCACAAGGTCCGCGTGAAGTTCGCCAAGGGCGAGGTGGCCCTGGACCGGGACTTCGTCATCACCGTGCGGAGCGATGACACGAGCGCCTCGCTGACGACCGTCGTCACTCACCGCAAGGGAGAGGGCGAGGGCACCTTCGCGCTCACCGTGGTGCCGGATCTGCTCGCGATGGCGGGCGCGGCCAAGCGCCAGGAGGTGGTGTTCGTGGTGGACACCTCGGGCTCCATGGGCGGCGAGAGCCTGCCGCAGGCCCAGGGCGCGCTGCGGCTGTGCCTGCGCCACCTGCGCGAGGGCGATCGCTTCAACATCATCGCCTTCGAGAACAGCTTCCGGAAGTTCTCCCACGAGCCGTCTGTCTTCACGCAGCACACGCTGGAGCAGGCGGACCGGTGGGTGGCCGCGCTGCAAGCCTCGGGCGGCACGGAGCTGCTGCAGCCCATGCTGGCCGCCGTGCAGGGCGCGCCGGACGGCGTGGTGGTGCTGCTGACGGACGGACAGGTGGGCAACGAGGCGGAGATCCTCAAGGCGGTGCTCGCGGCGCGGAAGACGACGCGCGTGTACTCCTTCGGCATCGGCACCAACGTGAGCGACGCGCTGCTCAAGGACATGGCACGGAACACGGGCGGCGCGGTGGAGTTCATCCACCCCGGCGAGCGCATCGATGACAAGGTGGTGGCCCAGTTCTCCCGCGCGCTCGCCCCGCGTGTCACGGAGCTGACGGCCAGCTTCGACGGCGTCTCGGGCGCCGAGCTCGCTCCGGCCGAGCTGCCGCCGCTGGTGGACGCGGTGCCGTGGACACTGTTCGGCCGCTACACCGCTCCGGGCCAGGGCAAGGTGACACTCCGGGGCCGCTCGGGGCAGGAGTCCTTCTCTCTCACCCTCCCGGTGGACTTCCCGGCGGCGTCGGATCGGCCCGCCGTGGAGAAGCTGTGGGCCGCCGAGCGCATCCGCACCTGGGAGTCCGCGGAGTTGGTGGATCCGCGCCGCGCCCAGCGGATGAAGGAGCGCATCGTCCAGTTCGCCGTCCAACACCAGATCGTCACCAAGTACACCTCGTTCGTGGTGGTGGAGGAGCGCACCGGAGACCGCCGGGCCTCGGGCCAGCCGGAGACGCGCGTCGTCCCCGTGAATGTTCCCGCGGGCTGGGACATGTTCGGCACGGCGAAGCAGGAGGAGGCGAAGATGGACTCGATGGACCTGAGCCGCTCGGTCATGCCGCGCAACAGAGCGGCCCCCCAAAAGAAGCAGGCCATCACCGGTTCCTTCGCGGCTGTGGGCGGCGCGGCCCCGGGCAGCCCTCCTCCTCCGGCTCCGGCACGTCCGGCTGCGGCGCCAATGGCCGCGGCCCCCATGCCCATCGTCGCGAAGGAGAAGGCGGCCAGCGCGCATGGGAGCACCGGTGCTCTCCGCCGAGCGGCCGATCGGGTCCTCGAGGCCGCCTCCGAGCTGGAGCGCATGGTCAAAGGCCGGAGTGTCGCCCCTGAGCCCATGGACGACGACGCGTTGAGTGCCAGCGAAGGCGCGGCCCGCATGGAAATGGAGGAGGCGCTCCCCGCCGCCGAGCAGGCACCGGCCCACGGCGCGGACGCCACTGAGTTGCTGTCCCAGCAGCTCGCCAGCGGGCTCTGGGCGGGCACGGGCTCGGGACCGGAGCCGGTGCGGCAGGCCCGCGCCACGGCGCTCGCGCTGCTGGAGCTGCTGCGCCAGGGCATCACCAGCAACCACCCGCTGCACGGCGCCCAGGTGAAGAAGGCGGTGGAGGCGCTGCTCTCGCTCGCCGCCGGCCTCACCGGCGTGACCGAGGTGGCCGAACTGGCCCTGGGCGTGGCGTGGCTCGTGGCGGCGGGGCCTCGCACGCGCGGGAAGATTGCCCAGGCCGCCCAGCCGCTGCCGGGGCTCAGCGCCTGCATGGGCGACGAGGCGAAGCTGCGCCAGCACGTGGACACTCTCGCCACTCGGTGAGGGTTCTGTCCTGACTTGAGGGCCTCGGGGCGCTAGGGTGTGCCGACCCTTTGCTCCGAGGCCTCCATGCCCTCTGACTCGCTGGCCCTCTCCGTGCTCCAACGCCACAGCGCCCTGCGCGTGCGGCAGACCAAGGAATGGGGGGAGATCCTCGTCGGCTTCGAGGGCCGCAACCGCTACCAGGTGGTGGGAGACGACGGGCAGGCGCTCTTCATCGCGGGCGAGGTGGGCAGCGGCCTCGGCCTGTTCCTGCTGCGCAGCTTCCTCAAGGCCAGCCGCCCCTTCACCATGGAGCTGAAGACGCCCGGGGGCGCCACCGCGCTGCGCCTGCAGCGGCCCTGGAGGTTCTGGCTCTCGCAGATGGACATCGAGGACGGCGAGGGCCACAAGCTGGGCAGCGTGCACCAGCGCTTCGCCTTCTTCGCCCGGCTCTATGACGTGCTGGGCCCCTCGGGCGAGCTGCTGGCCACGCTGCGCGGCCCTTTCTTCAAGCCGTGGACGTTCCACATCGAGCAGAACGGCCAAGAGGTGGGCCTCATCCAGAAGCGCTGGAGCGGCCTCGGCAAGGAGCTGTTCACGGACGCGGACAACTTCGGCGTCACCTTCGAGAACCTCCGCGACGCGCGGCTGCGCACCCTGGTGATGGCCGCCACGTTCCTGCTCGACTTCGTCCACTTCGAGAACCGGGACGGCTGAGCAGCACCATGGAAGCCCCCGCGTACACCTTAGAAGACCGCCTGGAGCATGTTCCCGGCCGAGGCGTCCTCGCGCTCGAGCACGGCACACGGGGAACCTTTGTCCGCGCCGCGCGGGCGAACAGTCCTCTCAAGTTCCTGCTGCCTCGCAACCATGGCCGCGGCGCGTGGGCCTACCTGGCCAGCTTCGGCGGCGGACTGGTGGATGGGGATTCGCTTCACATCGACGTGAGCGTGGGGGCCCGGGCCACGGGCCTGCTCTCCACGCAGTCCGCCACCAAGGTGTACCGCTCTCCGCGTGGCTGCCGGCAGCTGCTCCAGGCCCAGGTCGGCGAGGAGGGATTGCTCGTCCTGCTGCCCGACCCGGTGGCCTGCTTCACGGGGGCTCGCTACGAGCAGGAGACCTCCGTCACGCTCGCTCCCAGCGCCTCCCTGGTCCTGCTGGATGCCTTCACCTGCGGGCGCGCCGCCCGAGGCGAGCGGTGGGCTTTCGCTCACTACCTGTCCCGGCTCCTCGTCCAGCGCGGCGGTGTTCCCCTGCTGCTGGATGCGGTCCGCCTCACACCCGAGGAGGGAGCCCTGGCCCCTCGCATGGGCCGCTTCGAGGCCCTGGCGCTGCTCGCGGTGTTCGGTCCGCAGGTGGCGGCGCTCCGCGAAGCCCTGCTGACTTCCCCCGCCCCGCTGCGGCGCCGGGCTTCGGTCATCGAGACTGCGAGTCCCTTGGGAGAAGACGGCGCCCTGCTGCGCGTGGCCGCCACCTCCGTGGAGGAGGCCCTGTCCGCCGTGCGCTCCCGCCTGCGGACCCTGCCCTCGCTGCTGGGAGACGACCCTCTCGCACGGAAATGGTGACTTCGCTGACGCAGCGCACCATGATGAACGCGTCAGGTTGTCTCAAGGGAGACCCCCTCCATGCATCTGGTCCCGCGCGAGTTGGACAAGCTCACGCTGCACGCTGCCGGCTTCCTGGCGCAGAAGCGGCTGGCTCGAGGACTTCGGCTCAACTACCCCGAGGCCATCGCTCTCATCTCCACCCAACTGCTGGAGCTCATCCGGGATGGGCGCTCCGTCGCCGAGCTGATGGATGTGGGCCGGCGGATGCTGGGCCGGGCGCAGGTGCTGCCCGGCGTCCCGGAGCTGGTCGCCGAGGTGCAGGTGGAGGGCACGTTCCCGGACGGCACCAAGCTCGTCACCGTCCACCACCCCATCTCGCTCGAGCAGGGGGACCTGGCGCTGGCGCTCTACGGGAGCTTCCTGCCGGTGCCCGCGGCCTCGGTGTTCGCGGCAACCCCAGCGGCGGTTGAGCCCACTCCGGGCGAAGTGCTCACGAAGGCGGGAGAGATTGCCCTCAACCCGGGCCGCCCGCGCGTGACGCTCGCGGTGGAGAACAAGGGGGACCGCCCCATCCAGGTGGGCAGCCACTATCCCTTCGAGCACACCAACCGCGCGCTCGAGTTCGACCGGGCCCAGGCCACGGGGATGCGGCTGGACATCCCCTCGGGCACGGCGGTGCGCTTCGAGCCCGGGGACCGGAAGACGGTGACGCTCGTTCCCGTTGCTCCCACGCAGCAGGCAGGAGGCACGCCGTGAGCCGCACGATTGATCGCCGCCACTATGCGGACATGTACGGCCCCACCACGGGGGACCGGGTGCGGCTGGGCGACACGGGCCTCATCGCCGAGGTGGAGCGGGACTTCACCTCCTATGGAGACGAGTGCAAGTTCGGCGGCGGCAAGGTGCTGCGCGACCGGCAGGGGCAGATGGAGGGCATCGGGGACGCCGAGGCGCTCGACTGCGTCATCACCAACGCGCTCATCATCGACTACACGGGCATCTACAAGGCGGACATCGGCATCAAGGGTGGCCGCATCGTGGGAATCGGCAAGGCGGGCAACCCGCGGATCATGCCGGGCGTCACGAAGGGGATGCTCGTGGGCGTCACCACCGAGGTGATTGCCGCCGAGGGGCACATCGTCACGGCGGGCGGCATCGACACGCACATTCACTACATCTGTCCGCAGCAGGCCTTCGAGGCCATTGCCTCGGGCGTCACCACCTTCCTGGGTGGAGGCACCGGGCCCGCCACGGGCACCAACGCCACCACGTGCACGCCGGGCGCGCGGCACATCGAGCTGATGCTGCAGGCCACGGACGCACTGCCGCTCAACATCGGGCTGACGGGCAAGGGGAACACGTCGGACCCGGCGGGACTGGTGGATCAGATCCGCGCGGGAGCGGCGGGGCTCAAGCTGCACGAGGACTGGGGCACCACGCCGCCGGCCATCGACTGCTGCCTGGGCGTTGCAGAGGCCGAGGACATCCAGGTCACCATCCACACGGACACGCTGAACGAGTCGGGCTTCGTGGATGACTCCATTGCCGCGTTCAAGGGGCGGACGATCCACACGTACCACTCGGAGGGCGCGGGCGGAGGGCACGCGCCGGACATCATCCGCGTGTGCGGCGAACCGAACGTCATCCCCAGCTCGACGAACCCGACGCGCCCGTACACGGTGAACACGCTGGACGAGCACCTCGACATGCTCATGGTCTGCCACCACCTGGACCGGGGCATTCCCGAGGACGTGGCGTTCGCGGAGAGCCGCATCCGCGGGGAGACCATCGCGGCGGAGGACATCCTCCACGACCTGGGGGCCATCAGCATCATCTCCAGCGACAGCCAGGCGATGGGGCGCGTGGGCGAGGTGCTCACCCGCACGTGGCAGACGGCGCACAAGATGAAGTCCCAGCGCGGGCGGCTGGCCGAGGAGCGCGGCGACAACGACAACCTCCGCATCCGCCGCTACGTGGCCAAGTACACGATCAACCCGGCCATCGCGCACGGCTTCAGCCACGAGGTGGGCTCGGTGGAGGTGGGCAAGCTGGCGGACCTGGTGCTCTGGCGCCCGGCGTTCTTCGGAGCGAAGCCGGAGCTGGTGGTGAAGGGCGGCTTCATCTCCTGGGCACAGATGGGAGACGCCAACGCCTCCATTCCCACACCGCAGCCGATGCAGATGCGGCCCATGTTCGGGGCCTTCGGGCGGGCCACGGGAGCGACGAGCCTGGCCTTCGTGTCGAGGCGCTCGCTGGAGGAGGGGCGCGTGAATGCGCTGGGGCTCCACAAGCACCTGAGCGCGGTGAAGCGCTGCCGGGGTATCGGCAAGCGGGACATGAAGCTGAATGACGCGCTGCCGCGCATCACGGTGGACCCGGAGACGTACGAGGTCCGCGCAGACGGCGAGCTGCTGCGGTGCGAGCCGGCCACCCACGTCCCCCTGGCCCGCCTCTACAGCCTGTTCTGAGCGCATGACGACCCGCTGGCGCGTGCTGCAGCTCGCTGACTCGGCCTTTCCGACCGGAGGCTTCTCGCACTCCGCCGGGCTGGAGGCGGCCGCGCAACAGGGCGAGGTGCCGGACGCGGCGGCCCTGCGCACCTTCATCGAGGGAGTGCTCTGGCAGGCCGGCCATGGGAGCCTGCCGTTTCTCCGCGCCGCCTACGGCCCAGACGCTGGCCCGGCCCGGCTGGACGCGTGGTGCGACGCGTTCCTCTCCAACCACGTGGCCAACCGAACCAGCCGGACGCAGGGGCGGACGCTGGTGGCCACCGCGGCGCGCATCTTCTCCGAGGCGGAGCTGCAACAGCTCCACGCCGCCATCCGCGCGCGGACCCTGAGGGCGCACTACGCGCCCATGTTCGGCATCACGCTGCGGACCCTTGCAGTGCCGCTCGACCAAGCGCAGGAGCTGTTCCTGCACCTGGCGCTGCGCGGGGTGGCCTCGGCCGCGGTGCGGCTGGGGCTGCTCGGTCCGCACGAGGCGCAGCGCCTCCATGACGAGCTGACGGGCGTTCTGGGCGCCGTGCTCGAACGCTGTGGGGCCCTGGGCCTGAACGAGCTGTCACAGCCTGCGCCGCTCGTGGATCTGCTCGGCGCCACCCACGATCGTCTCTATTCCCGTCTGTTCCTGTCCTGAGGAGCACCATGCACGACCACGATCACGACCACGACCATGACCACGGGCACAGCCACGACCATGACCACGGGCATACCCACGAGCACTGGTCGGGCCCTGGCCTGTTCCGGGAGCGCGAGCCGCGGCTCCCGCGCGACTACCATCAGCGCTCGTTCACGGTGGGCATCGGAGGGCCGGTGGGGAGCGGAAAGACAGCGCTGGTACTGGCGCTGTGCCGGCACCTCCGGGACAAGTACTCGCTGGGCGTCGTGACGAACGACATCTTCACGAAGGAGGACGCCGAGTTCCTCCACCGCAACAAGGCGCTGCCTTCCGAGCGGATCCGGGCGGTGGAGACGGGCGGCTGCCCTCACGCGGCGATCCGCGAGGACATCAGCCACAACCTCGACGCGCTCGAAGGGCTGATGCACGACGTGAAGCCGGAGCTGCTCATCGTCGAGAGCGGCGGAGACAACCTGGCGGCGCAGTACAGCCGGGAGCTGGTCGACTACACGATCTACGTCATCGACGTGGCAGGGGGAGACAAGGTGCCGCGCAAGGGCGGGCCGGGCATCACCCAGTCGGACCTGCTGGTCATCAACAAGAAGGACCTGGCACCGCACGTGGGAGCGGACCTGGGCGTGATGGACCGCGACTCACGCAAGATGCGGGGCGACGGCCCGTTCCTCTTCACGCAGGTGAACAAGGACATCGGCGTGCCCGAGATCGCCGAGCACATCCTCGCGGCGTGGCGCGAGGCGGTCGGCAAGGCGGCGTGAGCGCTCGCTCAGGCAGGGTCGCGCGCGGGAGGAAAGCGCGGGCGGCCCTCGAGATCTCTCGGCATCCCGTCCGGCGTGGGCTCGGGGCGGTACTGCTGCACCTGCCGCGCCATCCAGAAGGCCGCGGCCGACAGCACGCCCAAATCGTCCAGCCACCCCAGGATGGGGATGAAGTCCGGGATCGCGTCCACCGGAGACAGGAAGTAGACCACCGCCAGCAACCCCGCGAGCTTCTTCCACAGGGGGACTCGACCGTCGCTCAGGTACCGGACGAACCGGGACCCCATTCCACGAAGACCCGTGATGTTCATGTCTCCTCCTACGGATGAGCGGTCAGATTCATTGCACCTCGTCCGCCTCCGCCCGCCACCTCCCCGAGCAACCAAGCCCCCTGTTTGCATGTGAGCTTTGCAGCGCCCTTCCCTGCTCGCCACCTCCCTCCACCCACTGTCACCTCCTGCACGCTCCAGCGCGGACCTGCTGTCCTCTGGCTGTTCCTGCTGGAAGCTTTGAGGTTCGGATCCGCATGGCCGCGCCCAGCGCGCGGCGGGGAGAGATTCCGTGGCGCCCACCTCCAAGAAGCTCGCGCGCATGACGGCGGTGCATGGAGCCCGGAAGCTCACGCTCCACCACCTGAAGCGCGCCGCGGCCACCGTCGAGCGCCTCGACGACTCCCGTGACACCGAGGCCCTGCACGACCTGCGCGTCGAGCTGCGCCACGTGCGCACCTACCTCCGCACCTACCGCAAGCTCTTCGCTGGGGCCGTGTCTGCCAAGAGCATCGAGGCCCTGAGAGGCTTCGCCCACCTCACCAACCCCGCCCGAGATGCCGAGGTCCACGCTGCCTGGCTCACCCAGCAGTCCCGTGCCCGCCGCTCTCGCTCGGGCGCCGCCTCCCGCCTGCGCTCAAACCTCACCCAGCACCACGCCGAGCACCTCCAGGAGATCCGCGAGCGGTTTACCCAGGACTTCCCCCGCCTCGCCCACCGCCTGCGCCGGCAGGTGAAGCGCGCGAAGGCCCCCGGTAAGGGCCGCTTCGGGAAGTACACCGCCCAGAAGCTGCGGCGCCTGGGCCAGCGCCTGCGCCAGCGGCTGGACCGCATCCAGGGCCCCTCCGACGTCGAGCGCTGCCACGAGGCCCGCATCACCGCCAAGCGCGCGCGCTACCTGCTGGAGCCTTTCGAGGAACTGCACGGCGCCCCCAAGCTCCTCGAGCGCCTCAAGGCCCTCCAAGACACCCTGGGAGACATGCACGACCTCCACGTACTGACGGAGACGCTGCATGGCCGAAGCCCGGAGCTGAACTCGCTCGCCTCGAAGGCCGGCCGCCAGCTCTCCTCGCTCTACCGCCAGCTCCAGAGGCGAGGGTTCGGGAAGGCGGGAGCCCAACTCGACGAGGCCATCGCCGAGGGGGCCTCGACCCTGCGCAAGGCAGCGAAGCCGTAACGCCCGCGCTTCAGGAAGCCGCCAGCGCCTTGGGGCGCATGGACGCCAGCACCTGAGCGGGAATCGGCAGCCGCACCCGGAAGCACGTCCCCCGGCCCACGGTGCTCTCCACGGAGATCTCTCCGCCCATGCCCGTCACGATGCCATGGCAGATGGAGAGCCCCAGCCCCGTGCCCACACCCACCGGCTTCGTCGAGAAGAACGGATCGAAGATGAGCTTCAACAGATCCGCCGGAATCCCGTGCCCGGTGTCCTGGACTTCGATGACCACCCAGTGCCCCTCCTCGCGCAGGTGAACGTCCACCTGGTTCCGGTCCGGAGCCCCCGCCACGATGGCCTGGGAGGCGTTGATCAGCAGGTTGAGGAACACCTGCCCCAGCCGGGCCTCATTGCCTCGCACCGGGGGCACCTCTTCCAGGTTCCGGTTCAGCCGGGCCCGGTAGCGCAGCTCCGGCATCACCAGGCTCAGCGAGGACTCCAGGGCCCGCTTCACGTTCGCCAGCCCGTCCTCCGACTCCTGGCCGCGAGCGAACGTCTTCAAATCTCCGACCACATGCCGGATGCGGGTGGTGCCCTCCCGCGCCTCATCGAGCGCCTCCGCGCACTCCGCCAGCAGGCGATCCAGATAGGCCGCGTCGACCACCCCTTCCCCGCTGTTCAGCGCCTGCCGCACCGACGTCAGGCTCTCCGCGATGAAGTTGAGGTTCGAGGAGACGTAGCTCAGCGGGTTGTTCACCTCGTGGGCCACGCCCGCCGCCAGCGTGCCCAGGGACGCCAGCCGATCCGCCTGGATGAGCCGCTGCTCCATGGACTTCTGCTGGGTGATGTCGCGCACCAGGAAGGCCACCGTGGGCCGGTTCGGCACCAGCATGGACTCCGCGGCGAACCAGTGGTGCCCACCCACCACCTCCAGGCTGTACTCGAAGCGCACGGGCTGCTTCGTCTCAAGGGTCTGCTTCAGGCGCTCCATGAAGAACGCGCCGCCCTGGGGGCCGTGGACCTCCATCAAGGTGCGGCCCAGCGCCTGCTCGCGCGGCATGGACAGCAGCTCGTCCGACCGGGTCCAGATGCCGACGTAGCGCCCGTCCTGGTCGAACTCGAAGACGATGCCGTCCGTGAGCCCGAGCACGATGCGGAGACGCTCCTCCGCCACCTCGAGCTGGACGCCCAGTGAGTCATCCGAGATCCGCGGCTCCGAGACTGCCCCCTGGCTGATGGAATCTCCCATGGTGTTCCGGAGACCTCCTGGTCTCATTAGAACACCCAGGCCTGCCGAGGCACACGGGGGGATTGCCCTCACATGCCCCGCCAGGCTGGGAAAACCCGCAAATCAACTCTCTTCTGGAGTGTCCTCACCCGGCTCGGAGTTTCCGGAGTCCTCGGTGTCCGAAATCTCGGAGGAGTTCTCCGCTGCGGGAGCCTGCTCTTCGTCCGCGCTGGAGCCACCCGCGGAGCCGCCGCCCTCCGGCTCCTCGGCCTCGCTGCTGGACTCGGGCAGCTTGGAGATGCCCGTCACCTTCTCCGTACCGTTCTCCAGGGCGATGAGCCGCACGCCCTGCGTGTTGCGGCCGATGACGGAGATCTCCTTGGCCTTCATGCGGATGAGCATGCCGCCGTTGGTGACGAGCATCACCTCGTCGCCGTCCGTCACCTGCACCAGGCCCACCACCTTGCCGTTCCGCTCGGTGGTCTTGATGTCGATGATGCCCTTACCGCCGCGGCCCTGGATGCGGTACTCGGCCTCCTCGGTGCGCTTGCCGTAGCCGTTCTCCGTCACCGTAAGGATGGTGTTGCCCTTCTCCACCACGTCCGCGCCCACCACCTCGTCGCCCTCCTCCAGCGTGATGCCCTTCACGCCGTAGGCCTGGCGGCCCATGGAGCGCACCTCGTCCTCCGGGAAGCGGATGCTCATGCCCTGCGCGGTGGACAGGAGGATGTCCTTGCTGCCGTCGGTGATCTTCACCGCCACCAGCTCATCGCCCTCGTCGATGCCCAGCGCGATGATGCCGCTGATGCGCACGTTGGCGAACGCGCTCAAGTCCGTGCGCTTCACCACGCCGCGCTTGGTGACGAAGAAGACGTACCGGTTCTCCGGGAAGTCCTTCGTCACGAGCACCTGGGCCAGCTTCTCGCCCTCGCCGAACTGAATGAGGTTGATGATGGCCTTGCCGCGCGAGGTGCGGCTGGCCTGCGGAATCTGGTGCACCTTCAGCGAGTACAGCTTGCCCTTGGTGGTGATGGGCATGAGGAACGCGTGGGTGCTGGCCACGAACAGGTCCGTGACGAAATCGTCTTCCTTCGTCGCGGCGCCCGTCTTGCCCCGTCCGCCGCGCTTCTGGGCGCGGTACTCGCTCAGCGGCGAGCGCTTCACGTAGCCGGTATGGGACAGGGTGACGACCATGTCCTCCTCGGCGATGAGGTCCTCGCTCGTAATCTCGGAGACCTCGCCGGTGATTTCGGTGCGGCGCTTGTCGCTGTAGCGGGCGCGGATGTCGTGCAGCTCCGTCTTGATGACGTTGAGCAGGCTGCGCTCGTTGGCGAGGATGTCCCGCAGCCGGGCAATGTCGCGCACCAGGGCGAGCAGCTCCTTGAAGAGCTCTTCGCGCTGCATGCCGGTGAGGCGCTGCAGGCGCATCTCGAGGATGTTCTGCGCCTGGTCCTCGCTGAAGCCCGCGCCCGCGTACTTGTGCTCCAGGCCGCCGTAGTTGGGCTCCTCGGCCTTGGCGCGGCTGACCAGCAGCTCCATCTGTGCCGCCGCCTGCGCGTAGTCGATGCGCGGCAGGTTGCGGAAGCGCTCGTGCTCGTAGAGCGCCGGAGCCAGGATGTGCATCAGGCCCCAGCGCGCCTCGTCTGGATCCTTCGAGGCGCGGATGAGGCTGACCACCAGGTCGATGAGATCCTGCGCGACGAGCAAGCCTTCCACGATGTGGAGGCGGGCCAGCGCCTTCTTCAGCTCATAGCGGCTGCGGCGGGTGATGACGTCGCGGCGGTGGGCGATGAACCGGTCCAGCAGCTCCTTGAGTGTGAGCGTGCGCGGCTGGCCGCCGTCGATGGCCAGCATCACCGCGCCGAACGTCGTCTCCAGCGGGGTGGTGGCGTACAGGTTGTTGAGCACCACGCCCGAGATGGCATCGCGCTTGAGCTCCACGACGATGCGCATGCCCTGCCGGTCGCTCTCGTCGCGGATGTCGCTGATGCCCTCCAGCTTCTTCTCGCGCACCAGGTCGGCGATCTTCTCGATGAGCCGCGCCTTGTTCACCTGGTAGGGGATCTCCGTGATGATGATGGCCTCACGGTCGCCCTTCTTGCTCTCCTCGATCTCCGTCTTGCCACGCAGGGTGATCTGCCCGCGGCCCGTGGTGTAGGCGCGGAGGATGCCCTCGCGGCCGGTAATCATGCCGGCGGTGGGGAAGTCCGGGCCCGGGATGAACTTCATCAGGTCCTGGACGGTGGCGTCCGGGTTGTCGATGAGGTGCAGCGTGCCGTCGATCACCTCGCCCATGTTGTGGGGCGGGATGTTCGTCGTCATGCCCACGGCGATGCCGCTGCTGCCGTTGACCAGGAGGTTGGGGAACTTCGTGGGCATCACGAGCGGCTCGGTCAGCGAGTCGTCGTAGTTGGGCCCGAATCCGACCGTCTCCTTGTCGATGTCCGCCAGCAGCTCCTCGGCCAGGCGGTCCATGCGCACTTCCGTGTAACGCATGGCCGCGGGCGAGTCGCCGTCGACGCTGCCGAAGTTGCCCTGCCCGTCCACGAGCAGGTAGCGCAGGCTCCACTCCTGAGCCAGACGCACCATCGCGTCATAGACGGCGCTGTCACCGTGGGGGTGGTACTTACCAATCACGTCACCCACCACGCGGGCGGACTTCTTGTACGCGCGGTTGTGGGTGTTCCCCAGCTCGTGCATCGCGAAGAGGATGCGGCGGTGCACGGGCTTCAGTCCGTCACGCACATCGGGCAGGGCGCGCCCGATGATGACGGACATGGAGTAGTCGAGATACGAACGGCGCATCTCGTCTTCGATGTTGACGGGGATGAGCTCCCCAGCGCTGCCCGGAGGCGGAGGCGCGGGGGGCGTTGCCGGCTTGTCGGTGGTGTCGTCGGCCATGGAGATGGAGCGCTCTGGAGAGTGGGGGCGGGCCCGCCCGAAGGGGGCTATCCGCCCGGCGTTGGAGCGTTCGTAACCCTCGGATCTTCCTACGTCAACAGGGGAAACGAGGGGGTGTTGGCAGGGCTGCCCGGCCGGTGGTGGAGGAGGCTATGCCACACTCTTGGGACGCAGCGGGGCGGCAAGCCGCTCGGCCTCCGCGCCCACGGACCCTTCCGGGTCTTTTTCCTTCGCTTTTTCGAAGGCGGCCAGGGCGCCCTCCCGGTCTCCCTTGAGCTTCAGCGCCACGCCCACATTGAGGTGCGCGGAGGCATTGTCGCGGTCCATCGCGAGGGCCTCTCGGAACAGGGTGAGCGCTTGGTCCACGTCTCCGGACAAGAGCGCCTCCTTGCCCGCCTGGACCTTCTTCTCCGAGTCGTTGATGAACTCCACCGAGAGCACGCTCTTGCCCACCACGTTGGCGACGAGCATGCGGAGGATGCCGCCCCAGTAGAAGGTGAGGCCCTCGGCGGCGACGACGGCGGCCAGGGGCAGGTCCGGCAGGAGCTGCTTGCCGCGGAACTTGAAGCGCACCTTCGTGTAGCGGCCCTTGTTGGCCCAGTGGACCATCTCGCCCTGGAGCTTCTTGAGGCTCTCCTCGACGCGCTTGGGGTCGATCTCGAAGGGCAGCGCGCGGCCCTTGTCCACGGCGTCTCCCGCGGGCAGTGCCTTCCGCGCGGGGCGGAGGGGCTCGGGCTCCAGGATGGTCACCTCCGGAGCCTTGGGAGCCTTGGGAGCCTCGCGGGCCGGAGCGGGCTTCGCGGACGAGGCGCTCGGCTTCGGAGCCGCCGAGCGGGTGGGCTTCTTCTTCGCGGGGGCCTTGCTGCGGCTGCGGGGTGCGGTCTTCGCCATGGCCCTACTTTACGCGCTCCTCGGCCTTCTTGACACGCGCACGCAGCCGCTCCGCCTCCCGCCGCGCCTCCTCCAGCGACTGCTGCAGGGCCTGCTGCTCGCGCGCGTGCTGCGTCCGGAGCTTGTCCAGTTGCTCCCGCGTCTGGCGCAGTTCCTCCCGCACCTGGTTGAGCTTGTCGCTCAGCTCGCGCGCCTCGCTCATGACCAGAGCCCCTCCTCCACCGCCTGGAGCAGCACCTCGGCCAACAGCTCCTGGCCACGGCCCGGATCCACGAGCGGCATGACGAAGCGGGACTGCTGCACGAAGCGCTCGTCCCGCGCCACGTGAGGCGCGCGCTGGTGGAGCTCGGCCATCAGGCGCTGGAGGTTCTCGTGCACGGTGAAGGTGCGCAGCGCGCCCAGGCCCGTGAACTGGGTGGATTCGTTGAAGATGGCCCGGAAGCCCTTGCCCATCACCCAGAGGAAGTTCTCCACCGTCTGGCGCTTCTCCTCCACCTCTTTCGGCGTCCGGCGGTAGCGCTGCTGGTGGACTTCGTAGTCCACCTCCTGCTTCGTCTCGACGTGGGTGGTGGTCCTGCGCCCCCGCATCAACAGGCGCAGCTCCGCGTAGCGCACCGGGAAGCTCTCGCGGTTCGGGTTCTCCACCCGCAGGCCCTCCTCTTCGAGCGCGAACCGCTTCACACGCACCCACTTCCTCGGAAGGGCGGGTGACACCTCATGGATGACCGCGAGGAAGCCTTCCTCCCGGAGCGAGACACGGAGTTCCTCGGCCTGAGCGAGCGGCAACCGGGCCAGCGCCGCCGGGAGCGGCGATGCCAGGCGCAGCCGCACGTCGACGGGTGCCACGTTCAAGAGCCGGGCGAGCGTGGAGATGGCGAGAGGCGTGAGGCCTGTCTCGGGGCTCCGGGCGAGCGCCACGAGCGCGGTGGCCGAGCGCTCCACCGCTACGGGCTCGGGCTGATTCTCGTCCGAGGACGGCGAGGGCTCGTTCTCGAAGCGCTCCAAGGCCTCGAGGCGTCCTCTCAGCCCGCTTACCTCGTGCCGCGCCTGCTCCAGCTCTTGCTGCAGAAACTGCCGCTCCCGAGCTTGGTGCGCCCGCAGCTTCTCCAGGTGATCCCTCGTGCGGCGAAGCTCTGCCTGAGTCTCCTCGAGCCTGGCTCGCAACTCGCGGGTCTCACTCATCCTGCATGCAGCCTATCGCGCCCGGGGCTATCACGCTCTATGTAGCACCAAGAGGCGCTACACTCGCTGTGTCCTCGCAGTCATGCCCCCGAAGCAGGCGCTCATGCAGGAAAAGAAGTTTGCAGACATCTCGACGGCCGCCACGCCCACCCGCTCTTCGGAGCAGGTGTCGCGTCCCGTGCCAGCTCTGACCATCGTCTCCCACCCGACGCCCCACCGCGCGGGAGAGCGGCTGCTCCTGGGCTCCCTGAGTTCGGGGGGCAGCGTGTCCGTATCGCGCGTGGGGCCGGACTTCGTCCGCCCGGGTGGGCCCCTGGGCATGCCCCTGGCGGACACCTTCCTCAGCCGCAAGCCCCTCGTGTTCGAGCGCACGGAGACCGGAGGGATTCGGCTGCGCGTGGAGGAGGGCGGCACGCAGGTGCGCGTGGTGCATGAGCCGCTCGTCGGCGCCCGGGAGTTCAGTGCCGAGGAGCTGGCCGCCGGCATTCCGCTCGTGCTGGCCGAGCGCATCGTGCTGCTGCTCCACCTGGCGCCCTCCATCGAGCCAGACATTCCGGACGATCTGGGCATGGTGGGCAACAGCGCCAGCACCCGCCGGGTGCGCGAGGACAGCACCCGCGTGGCGGATCTCAAGGTGCCCGTCCTCATCCGAGGAGAGACTGGCTCGGGCAAGGAGCTGGTGGCGCGCGCCATCCACATGCGCAGCCCCCGGCGCGCGGGGCCCTTCATCAGCGTCAACCTGGGCGCGCTGCCCAAGGAGCTGGCCGCAGCCGAGCTCTTCGGCGCACGAAAGGGCGCCTATACCGGCTCCACCCAGGATCGCGAGGGCTTCTTCCGCGCAGCCCACGGAGGCACCCTCTTCCTGGATGAGGTGGGCGAGGCCCCGCCCGAGGTCCAGGTGCTGCTGCTGCGCGTGCTGGAGACGGGCGAGGTCTACCCGGTGGGCGGCCACGCGCCCGTGTCCGTGGACGTGCGGCTGATCACCGCCACGGATGCCGACCTGGAGGACCGCATCCGGCAGGATCTCTTCAAGGCCCCGCTGCTGCACCGGCTGGCCGGCTACGAAATCCAAGTGCCTCCGCTGAGGGACCGCCGGGACGACATCGGCGTGCTCTTCC
The DNA here is from genome assembly GCF_000737315.1 of Hyalangium minutum. GTDB lineage: Bacteria > Myxococcota > Myxococcia > Myxococcales > Myxococcaceae > Hyalangium > Hyalangium minutum. The sequence goes on along the minus strand of NZ_JMCB01000002.1, from coordinate 159,656 downwards.
ACCACTTCGCGCGAGAGGAACTGGCGGCACTGGGCGAGGCCCACCGCTTGGACTCCGCCTCGCAGAGCGAGCCGTGGCTGCCTCCCGCGCTGGCGGTGCGAATGGTGCGCTTCTCCTGGCCCGGCAACGTCCGCCAGCTGCGCAACCTCACGCGGCAGATCGTCATCGGAAGCCGGGGGCTCCCGGGGCTGCAGGCCACCCCGCGCATCGAGCAGGAGCTGGATGCCGCTGCCTCGCCCATCCCGAAGCGCTCCATTCCCTTGGCCTCCCCGGCACCGCAGAGGCCGGCCGCTGCGCAGGAGCCCGCTCCCTCCCGGCGCAAGCCGTCCGATGTGACGGACACGGAGCTGCTGGAGGCCCTGCGAGGTACCGCGTGGGACATCAAGGCCGCCGCCGAGCGGCTGGGCATCACCCGCCCCTCGCTCTACATGCTGATCGACCGGAGCCCCAGCCTGCGGACTGTGGGAGACCTGAGCACCGAGGAGATCACCCGCTGCTTCCGCGAGTGCAAAGGAGACCTGGACGCCATGGTGCAGCGGCTCGAGGTCTCCAAGCGCGGTCTCCAGCGCCGCATCCGGGAGCTGGGGCTCACCGAGTCCTGAGCGGGTGACAGATCAGCGCGGCCCACTGACACGTCGGCGCTGCGGCTTGACACGCCACCTGCGCGCCTTCGATGTTTCGCGCGTGCGACATCCTTCTCTGGCACAGGCAGTGCAACGATACTACCTGCGTCTCGCGAATGAGACTTGCACCCCATCAGCTCGGAACGAGCAGAGGTCCTTGTATGACCACCCAACACGTCAAGATCAAATCCAGCGGCATTGGCTATGTCCCTGATCCTCCCGTCGTGAAGCCGGGGTACGAGGTCACCTTCGAGATGGATGGCCGGACGGATAAGGTCAACGTGGACTTCGACTCGAACTCTCCCTTCGTCGGCCAGACCAGTTTGTTCGTCTTGGACGGCTCCGACCCGGACAAGTCTTCGAAGACCTACTACGTCGCCGAGTGGGCCGACGGGCATTATCCCTTCGACGTCACAGAGCTGGTGAGCACGAATCCCGAGCCCCCCACCGCGACGGCCGGGGACCTGGAGGTGACGCGAGACCCGCCCAAGCCCAAGGGGAAGTAAGCCGTCCCGGCGGCTAGGGCGTGAGACCTCGTGAGACGAGGCTCTGGCCCCACTCGCTCACGAGGTGGGGATTGCTGGCGAGCGCCTGTTCCAGCTCCTTCCGGGCCTCGCTCTTCCAGGCCTGCTGCTGCGGAGGCTCCACCGAGGTCTCCGCCAGCGCCAGAAGCAGGCGGGCCCGGACAGCTCGGGCGTGGGCCCACTTGGGACGGGAAGCCAGCGACTCGTCGATCCAGGCCAGCCCCTGCCTCAGCACCGGGGTGGGATCGCTCCCCGTGGCCGCCAGCCATTTCCCCCACTCGCGGTGGAGCATGGCCGCGGAGAGGCGGTACTCCTGCCATTCGGGATCCGCGCCAATGGCCTGCTGGAGGGCGGTGGCGGCGGCTTCGAAGTCCCCCTGGCGCCCTTGGCCCTGGCGCGCCAGCCAGCGCGCACGGATTCCGAGTGTCTCGCCCTGGTAGCGCAGGGCGTTCGCCATGCGCGGGTTGATGCTGAGCGCCTGGCGCAGCGCCTCCGTGGCCCGATCGAGCTCGGGCCCAGGGTCTCTGCCTTGCTCCAGCGCCCAGAGGGCCAGGGAGACACGGACCTTGGCCATGTTGGTCCAGGACTGCGCGTTGCGAGGAGCCCGGTCGAGGGCCTGTTGGTAGGCCTCGAGGGCCGCGCGGCCACTGGGGAGGGGATCCTGCTTCGCGCGGAGCTGGAACAACGCCCGCCACGCATGCACCTCGCCCAATCCGTTGTACGCGAAGGCCTGCTGAGGGGCCACGGTGCGGGCTTGCTCGAAGGCGGGCTGGGCCTGATCGAGCCACAGGGAGGCGTCACCGCCCTCTTCCCACGTCAGCTCCGCCCTCCACAGCAGCGCTCCGCCCAGGAGGTTGTGGAACTGAGGCAGCTTGCTGTTGATGGCCAGCCCCTTGCGGTACTGCGCCAGGGCCTGCTCCAGCTCCGGCTCCACTCCGCGGCCACGGTTGTACTTCCGGCGGGCCCGCCACTCCTGCACCTGCCCTCCATAGAAGTAGTGGACGTAGTTGCCCGGGTCGATGCTCTGCGCACGCTCGAGCGCGGTCCAGGCCTGCTCCAGGTCGCCATCGGCATCACGGGGGTGCGGGCTCGTGCCCCGCTTGAAGTAGGCGGTACCCAGGCTGCTCCAGGTCTCTGCCTGGCTCGCATCCAGCTGGAGGGCCGCACGGTATGCGTCGATGGCCTGTCCGCGGTGCTCGAGGGAGTCCTTGCCGGATTGCTCCTCGGCGTCGGCCCACACCTTGAAGATGTTCCCCATCTCGCTGTGGAACGAGGAGTTCCGCTCTTCCGGGCGGATGCGCTCGAGGGCTGCGGCGGCCTCGCGCAGCTGCTCGGACGGATCCTCGCCCCGGCTCTGGCGGTAGAGCGCCCAGCGGCGGAAGACGAAAGCCAGCTCGGTGTGGACCTGCGGTTGGCTGGGCGCGAGCGCCGCGGCGGTGCGTGAGGCGGCGAGGGCCTTCTCCAGCAGCGGCAACACCTCGGCGCCTTGCTGCGTCAGCTGATCCACCATCCGGCGGTGGAGGCGGGACTCCAGCAGCCGGGCTTTGAAGTGATCCGGTATGACGGTGAGCGCGCGGGAGAGCGCTTCCAGGCCCTTCTCATAATGAGGCCGCACCTCGCCCTGGCCGTAGAGCTCCAGGGTCAGCGCGGTGAGCTGCAGCCGCGCCATGGCGTGGTAGACGGCGAACTCGCTCTCGCCGATGTCGGCGGCAAGGGCCTGGGCCTGCCCGGCCGTCTCCAGATCAGACAGCGCTCCGGCGCGGTCACCCTGGTACAACCTGCGGCTGGCACGGGCCTGGAGGATGTCCCCACGGAGCAGGGGCGCTTCGTAGAACCAGGGGTTGAGGGTGCCCATCTTCTCCAGGTGCGTCAGGGCGTCCTCGTAGCGGCCCTCGTAGAAGGCCATGAGCGCCGTGACGTACTCGGTGGAGGGAACCTCCGCGCCACCGCTCTGCACGCTCTGCTTCAAGTAGCCGAGGGCGGGATCGCGGTAGCGCTGCTCGAGCTCGCGGCGGCGGGCCTCGCGCTGCGGGGCACTGCGCAGGCGCTCCACCTCCAGGAGCTGCTCCTGGTAGAGCTGCCCAAGCGCCAGCGCCAGGGCATAGGCCACGCGCGCCTCGCGGAAGCCACTCTGCCATGCGGCCTCGAGCTGGGTGCGCGCCCCCTCGGCATCCCCGAGCGCGAAGAGTGCACGGCCCACGGCGTAGTCGCCGGGCCCCTCGGCCTGAGCGCCGCCCGCGTGGACCTCGGCCTCCAGTTCCTCCATCTGCTGGCGGATGGCCTGACGGTCGGCGGTGGTGTCGTGCAGCGGCGCCATGGAGGAGTAGCGGGACATGGCCTCGATGCGCTCCACCCTCTCGGTGAAGCTGCGGGAGAGGCGCTCACGCTCCACCACCTCGCGGCGGGCCAGGGCGGCCTGTCCCACGGCGACGCCCAGCACCAGCGTGGCCGCGGTGCCGACAGCCACCAGGACGCGGTGCTTGCGGACCTTCTTGCGCAGCCGGTACAGCGGCCCCGCGGAACTCGCCAGGACGGGCTCGCCTGAGAGGAACCGCTCCAAGTCCTCGGCCAGGGCGCGCGCCGAGTCGTACCGCGCCGCGCGGTCCTTCTCGAGGCACTTGAGGACGATGGCCTCCAGGTCGACCGGCAGATCCGGCACGAGCGTGCGCGGAGACGGCGGCTCCTCGGTCTGGATCCGGCTCACGATCTCCAGGGCGTTGAGGCCAGCGAAGGGAGGCTGGCCCGTGAGCACTTGGTAGAGTGTGGCGCCCAGGCTGTAGACGTCCACGCGCCGGTCCAGCTGGGACACCTCGCCCCGGGCCTGCTCGGGCGCCATGTAGTGGGGAGTGCCCAGCACCGAGCCCGTGGCGGTGTTCTCGCCCTGCCAGTCCCGCGCGAGGCCGAAGTCCATGACGTAGGGCTTGAGGCCTCCGTCCTCGGTGCGCTCTACCAGGACGTTGGAGGGCTTCAGGTCGCGGTGAATCAGCCCCGCACGGTGAGCGGCGTGCACACCCTCGCAGACATCGCGCATCACGAGGATCTTCTGCTCCAGCGTGAGCTCGGGCGCGAGCTGGCCGAGCGAGCGCCCCTCCACGTACTGCATGGCGATGTACGCGCGGCTCTGAGCCTCGCCGACCTCGTACATCTCACAGACGCGCTGGTGCTGGACGCGGGCCTGGGCGCGGGCCTCGGAGAGGAAGCGCTGGGCGAGCTCGGGGCTGCCCTCGCGCACGAACTTGATGGCCACGTTGCGGCGCAGGCGCGGGTCGTACGCGAGGAACACCTGGCCCATGCCGCCCTGCCCCAGGAAGCGCACGGGCTGGTAGCGGTCCCAGTTCCGCAGGGGGAAGACGGGCTCGGAGGAGGAGTCCGCCTGGGAAGCAGCTCCGGGCTTCTGGGTGGCGGGCTCCTGCGGCTGGCCCGCAACGGCGGGTGGGGCCTGGCGGTGGAGCTCGCCTCGCAGGGAGGAGAGCGTCTCGGGGGAGAGCTGGCCGCGCTCCATCAACAGGTCCAGAGGGCTCCGGCCCAGGCGAACCACCTCCGCGCGCAGGGGCTCGACCTGATCCCGGGACAGCACTCCCTCCACCAGGGCGAGGTGCAGCTCGTCCTCGTACTCCGGATGCATGGAACTCGTCGGACTCACGCCGTGAGCATACGAACTCACCCCCGGTGTACAAAAGTCGCCAGGAAGCTCCGAGGGGATTCAGCCAAGCACGGCGATGCACTGGCGGCACTGGGCGATCAGCTCTCCCTCTTCGGACCACAGCTCCTGGAGGTCCTCCGCGAAGCCCTCACCGGCCCAGCGGGAGACGCCCGTGCGGAGGTAGTGCTCGCCTGGCCGGTCCCCTGGGCGAGGCAGCGCGTGGAAGAAGTGGACGGTGAAGTCCACGCTGGCCACGGGCCGCAGCTCCGAGAGCGAGCACAGGACCGAGGGAGGGTACGCGTCCAGCAGCCCCACACAGAGCGCGGCGTCCAGAGCCAGGGGCTCTCCCTTCGGGCGGATCCACCCACCCAGCCGGGGCTCGGAGGCCGAGTACGGCGCCGAGCCCACGCAGAAGCGGTACTCGAAGAACTGGCAGAAGGTGGGCATCGGCACCTCCTCGGGCACCACGCTGACCTCGCTGGGGGCAGGCGCCACGGGCCGCTTCGCGTCGAGATAGCGAGGGGTGGTAGGGCGAGGAGTGCCGAAGGTGGCGGTGGCGAAGGACACCACGCCGGCGGCGTTCTCGGTGCGGGCGGTAGCATGGGTGACGAGCTTGCCGGAGCGCTCGATGCGCACGCGGACCTCCGCCTCGCCCTCGGTGGCGGGGGCGCAGAAGTGCACGGTGAACGAGCGCAGCGGACGGTCGGGATCCGCCACCACGTGCTCCATGGCGCGCAGGATCTGCCCGGCCACCACGCCGCCGTAGGCGCCACGACCCTGGTACCAGGGGGCCTCGAAGCGGCTGCGGTAGCGCCCCTCTCCCAAGGGCGTGACATGGGTGGCAGCGAGGAACGGAGCGATCATGGGGTGAGGGGTAGCACGAGACTGGGCGAGGCGCAGAAGCGTTTGGAGCGCGAGCGGCTCAGCGGGCTGGCAGTTCCCTGAAGGCGATGTCCTGCTCGTAGCCCAAGCGCCGCACCGCCTCCACGAAGCGCTCGGTACCGATGATCATCGTCATGAAGTTGGCCAACCGGAACACATCCAGGTCCTCTGGCAGTGTGGCCGCGTTCAGCAGGGGTTTCTCCGGCCAATCGAAGCCATCCCGCTCGCATTGGGGACAAGGCGGGGGGCGTTCCGGCAAACAGTCTGGGTGAAGCGCGCCCCGGGGCAGCAGCTCCATCTCCAGCAGTTCTGGTGGGTTCTTCTTGCGAAAGCGCAGCGCCGTTCGGCAGCCCTTCAAGCCCCTCAAACCCTCCGCCTGCAGCCGCTCCAGAGGCTCGCGCCGCACCAACAGCTCCCACGCGTGAGCCAAGACCAGCGGGCCAAACTCCCCCCAGGCCCGGCCATTCATGGGACCAAACTTGGTCCCTGGCCAAAGGGGTACACCGGCAGGTACCAGCGGGCGCACCTGCTCCTTCAGCCGCTTAAACTCCTCGTAGTTCTCCTCGACTCGCGGCAAGTACTTCTTTTGCTCCTCGGGCGGAAGATAAGACAGATCCACCGAGGGGTAGGCACCTCCCGTGGAGGACCACGTGGCCTTGCAGACCGAGCATTGCACCCCGGGCAGTCCCCATTGGTGCCCGTAGTCGTACCCGCCCGAGTACTTTGGGTCCGGGACACCATCCAGCAGGTAGAACCTCATGTTTGCTCAATACCCTGGAGGCAGTGGAGGTGGCGGGCTCTTAAACCGCATGACCGGGCCGAACAGCTCGAACTCGTAAATGAGCTGGCCCGCGTATTTGTGGATCTCCTCTCTCGTCGCCGTTGCCCTCCTCGCTTGGATGAACCTATCCCATGCGTCATTCCACGGGCCCCCTTTAGCTCCCCGGTGGATGCTCCGGTGTTTCTCCACCCCCAGGAGGATGACGTACTCGTCAATGTTGATGCCTTTTTCAGTGAACCATCCCTTGAACATCCTGGGGAAGATGTGGTGCTGCCCGTGGGGCTTTCTCCGCTCCTTCGCCGCCTCGTCCAGCATCTGCTGCTGACTGGGCAGCAGCGGCGGCCGGTGCCTCCACGGGATGATGAACACAGGCCGCGTGTCCTGCGGCAATTCCTGTGCGCTTCCCCAATTGCGCTGGGCTCCTGCTGCGGGGTTAGGCAACACCGCAGCCGCCCCGCGCGCCAGCACCACGCGCCCCAGAGCCAGGTGCTCCTTCACCTCCTCGCACCGGTACAGCCCGCACTGCTCGCCAGCGCACAGCGCTATCAGGCGACTGGGGTTCGCACAGGCCTCCTCGGCGAGCACAGCTTCCGCAGCCGTCTCGCAGCCCGGCTCCTCACTTGCCAGCGGTGCCGTTGCACACGCCGCCAGCGCCACTGCCGCCAGAAGCCACTTTCTCTTGGCCAAATCACCGCTCATCGCAGCGAGAGCCTATCCCACCGCCCCCAAGAGCCCCGGAGTCTTCCTTACGCCTTCACCCCACGGCACTGCACGTCCACCACCAGTTGGAAGAAGCAGTCCTGGCACATGAGCGGATCCCACGCATGCTGCGCGTAGAAGTCACTGTCAGGCGTGCACAGCTTCACCACGCCGCACACGGAGCAGCGGCACAGCTGCATCCTCCGGTCTTCGTCCGGCCGCGCATGCGTCGCGATGCGAGCGATGCGGCCGTAGGTCTCTTTCAGCTCGCCGGGGCGCGACTCACCCCCCGGTTCGCCGGAACCTGCCGAGACAGGTGTCCGCGAGGAACCCCTGCTGTTGAACAACCCTCTCACCTGCGTCCAACGCGAAGCCCACCAGTGCGCCAGGTTCATGAATCGCTCCCCTCGTGAGTACACCGCGCCCCCTGCAGAGAGGCCCTGGCCCCGATGACCAGGACGCGCGGAGGCTGTGCTAGCTTTCCTACGTGGGAGGTTACCTCGCACTGTCCCTACCTACAAGATGGTTGATGCTCGCCGTTCTCTTGGCCGCCCACAGCGCCGCAGCCCAACCTGCGCCCCCTCGCGCCCTGCGACAGCGCGATGTCACCGTGGCGGGCTCAGGTGCTCCCGTCCCCGAAGTCCACCTGGCACCAGACCTGCGCACCCTGCTGAGCTTCGATGCCGACATCGACAAGGACTCGGTCGTCCTGGATGCCACGCGCGTGCAACTGGTGGATGCCGGCGCGCGCTCTCTCGTCCTTCAGCTTCGGGTGAAGCTCGACGCCCATGAACGGCTGTGGCTCAGCGTCCGCTTCCGGGACGACAGCACGCCGCAGGAGGCCCTGCTCGCGCTCGTGTCGCGGCCCTCCGAGGTGGACCTCCAAGTGAACATCTCCCGGCACATCCAGACGCTCGCCGCGTGCCAGGCGGAGCTCGCCCAGGCCCAGGCTCAGGCAGGGGCGGGCACCCTGGCGGACCTTGTCGTCTCGGGTGTGCTCGATGAGCACGGCCTCTCCACCAGCCCACTCACTATCACGGAGGTCCAGGACGCGAATCGCTCCAGTCTCAAGGTCAGCGGGTGGGTGCACGCGGGGCCTGGGTGGTTCGTGCTTGCCCTGCGCATTCCCCAGCCGCCCAGCGGGCAGCCCTGGGAATTTCAAGAGGCCTCGCTCACGGCCCCAGCAACCACCCCAAACCAGCTCACGGTGCGCGGGGTGCGCGCGAAGCGCATGCTGCCCCGGCCCGAGGCCCTGGTCGTGGTCGACGTCCTGAGCCCTGAACCGCCAGCCCGAGGCGAATATATTCTGTCTCTGAAGGTGCCCTCCCAAGAGCAGCCCGCCATGACCCTGACTTTCATGTTTCCCCGCCTCTCGGGCGACGATCGCGCGAGCCCCGCTGAGCCCGCGCCATGAAGGGGTCCCCTCCCCACCTCATCCACCCGGGCTTCTTGAGCCCCGGGGCCATGGTGGACAGCTTCCGCCTCGAGCAGCGGCTGTCCAGCGGGGGCTTTGGTGTCGTCTATCTCGCGACGCGCCAGGGCCGGAGCTACGCGCTGAAGTTCGCCCTGCGCCGGGCGGCCAGCGCACCTCATGACAGGAAGCGTACCGACGACCGGATGAAGCGGGAGCTGGCGTGTCTGCTCCGGCTCCAGCACCGCCATATCGTCAGGGTCCTGGCCCATGGGCGCTGGCCAGATCTGGAGGATGGGTACTTCTACCTCGTCATGGAGTTCGTGCAGGGGGACACCTTGCGCGTGTGGGCCCTGCGCCACCGCCCCACCCTGCGTCAGGCGCTGCGGCTCTTCATCGCGCTCGCGGATGCGCTCGGCACTGCGCACCAGCAGGGCATCTTCCACCGCGACCTCAAGCCCGCCAATATCCTCGTGCGCCCCAATGGAGAGCCCGTCATCGTGGATTGGGGCGCGGGGGACTATGCGCACTCCACGCCGCTCACCCAGGAGCACCTTCCGCCAGGCACGCCTGTCTATCGCAGCCCGGAGTCCCTGCACTTCGCCCGGCTGCACGCGGAGGACCCTGAAGCCCGGTACGAGTTCCAACCGGCGGACGACCTCTATGCGCTGGGCGTCACCTTCTACGAGTTGCTGACCGGCCAGAGCCCCTTCTTCTCCGCCGCCGAGCGCCAGCGCCTCGATGCAGAGATCGAGCTGCGCATCCCCACACCACCGCATGAGCTCCACCCCTTCCTGCCCGTGACATTGAGCCAGGCGGTGATGCGGCTGTTGTCCAAGGATCCCCGCCAGCGGCACGCCACCGCCGAGGCGCTGGAGCGCGATCTGGGCAGCCTGGACGACGGGAGCGCCGCATGGGAGGCGCTGTTGCCAGCACCGGCCGGGAGCGAAGAGCCAGACGTGTCCGCGGAAGCAGGCCCGCCTCAGCTTGCACGCCTCCCCCGAAGGCTCGCGTGGGGCGCGGTCCTGGCGGGGGGCCTCGGAGGCCTGGCGCTGGCCGCCAGTTCCCTCTCCTCCTGGATGCGACCCGTGGCGCCAATGTCCCCTCCGCCTTCCGAAGCTTCCAAAGCCTCCCTGGCCCCTGGCTCGTCACCCGTCACTGAGCCACCTTCCCCCTCCACCAGCGCCCTGCCCCCACCTGCCACGCGCAAGGACGATCCTCCCATGAAGAAGCGCCAGACCCTCTCTCCCGACGCGAAGCGCGCTCCTGCCCCCGGCTCCCCCGAGTGGTGCCTGCTGGTCCCCGCTGCCGTGGCGGCCATGAACACAGCGTGCGCCACCATGCAGGCCACACCTCCCCCAGGAGACTGTCCGCCCAAGATTGTCGCCGCCATGATTGAGCGGCAGTGGTTCCCCTATGCCGAAGCCCCGGATACGGGATCCCCGTTCCTCGTCTTTCTCGACGCCTCACGGCCTAACACAGAAGATGTGGTGGCCCTCCGCAGCGGGGAGGTGGTCAGCCGTGTGTATAAGAGCCAGCTCGAAGACCTCCCCAAAGGAACGCTCCTCCACGGTCGGCTCTGGATTCCAGTCCAAGGGAACGCGTGGGCCCGTTGGACCGAGGCGGAGCTTCCGGATGGCCGCAAGCTGCCGGTCTGCTTCATCTCCATGCCCATTGAGCGGTGGAAGAACGATCGTGAGGGCTCCGATGACGGTCCCTTCCTCCGTAACCTCCTCCAGAGCCGTCCGGCCAAACGGTGGGAGCAGCAATTCAAGTACTATGATTTGTAAAGCCCCTTGACACGGAGCGCCGCAGCGCGAGGCCTGCTCCTACTCACCAGGTCACTCGCGCACGAGGCACGCCCACGGTAGTCTCCCGCCCGCGCCGCCGAGCGAAGGAGCCTGCCCATGTCCAAGAAGAAGCCCGCCGCGACAGCCCCTGGAGCGTTCCTCTTCAGCGTGGATGAAGTGAGCTATGAGCACCTCCAGGAGCTGGGCGAGGGCCCCCGGGGCGAGCGGCTGCTGCTGGCGCGGGTCCACCGCCAGGGCCGGGTGGGCGAGCAGGTGGTGCTCAAGACCGTTGCCGCGGAGGCTTCACCCAAGGCGCGCCGGAGGCTGGTGGAGGAGGCGCAGCTGGCCACCCGGCTCTCGCACCCGGCCATCGCCCGCCTGTACGCGCTGCACGAGCACGCGGGCACCCTCTACGCCGTCACGGAGTACGTCGAGGGAGACTCCGTGGACGCGCTCTTCAACGACGCGTTGCTGTGCGGACGCTACTGCTCCGAGACGTTCGTGCTCCACGTGGGCGCCGAGGTGGCCAGCGCCCTGCACCACGCCCATACGCTCACGGATGCGCGGGGAGCACCACTGGGCATCATCCACCGAGGCCTCCACCCCGACCGCATCCGCATCGGCCCGCGGGGGCAGGTGAAGTTGCTGGACTTCGGGCTGGCGCGCTCCCAGCTCAGCGGCCGGCAGACGTCCTCGCGGGCCCGCGTGGGCGGGCGCGATGTCTATGCCTCGCCCGAGCAGATCCTCCGCCGGTCCATGGATGGGCGCTCGGACCTCTTCGCGCTGGGACTGATCCTGTTGGAGCTGCTGACGGGCCAGCACCTGCTCTGGCGGGAGGAGGAGGTGGACCTGCGGCAGCTGGGCAAGGATCTGGCCCTGCTGCCTCCAGAAGCACTGGGGGCGGTGGAGGGGTTCGTTCAGGAGCTGGGGGTACGCCAGCACGTCCTGGCAGGCCAGGAGCTGGATCAGCTCCTCCAGCGCGTCCGCTCCCTGAACTTCGACGAGGTGGAGCGGGCCGCCCGCGAGGTTCCCGAGCCCACGCGCTTCATCCTCCACAAGCTGCTCCGGCCGGAGCCCTCGGAGCGCTACGCGAGCGCCGCGGAGCTGGAGCAAGCGCTGCGCCAGCGCCTGCGTGCCCTCGGCCATCGAGGGGCCTCGGACGTGGCGGAAGAGGTGTTCCAGCTCAAGGCCGAGGCCGCCGGTCTGGCTCGGGAGTGGCTCATGCCGCTGGCGGCAGCGTCGGACTCTGACGCTGGAGTTGATCCCGATCAGGTTTCCACACAGCCCTGACCTGACGCGCACCGAGACACACGCCCGTGCGGGGACAAGCGTGTGCTAACCGCCGCGCACTGGCAGTTGCTGGAAGGCGAGGTCCTGCGCGTAGCTCAGGCGCTGCACCGCCTCCACGAAGCGCTCGGTGACGATGACCCTCATGAAGTCGGCCAGCCGGAACAGGTCCAGGTCTTGCGGCAGCGTGGACGCGTCCAGGACAGGCTCCTCCGGCCAGCTCGCGCTGCCCCCCTTGCATTGAGGACAAGGAGGAGTGAGCTCTGGCAGGCAGCCGGGGTGCAGTCTGCCCCGAAGCAGCAACTCCATTTCGAGGAACTCCGGCGGGTTCTTCTTGCGGAAGCGCAGCGCCGTACGGCACCCCTTCAAGCCCTTCAGGCCCTCCGCCTGCAAGCGCTCCATGGGCTCGCGCCGCATCAACGGCTCCCACACGTAGAACAGCACCAGCGGGCCAAACTCCCCCTGGGCTCGGCCAATCAAAGGGCCGAACTGCGTCCCGGGCCAGAGCCGAGCGCCTGGAGGCACCAGCGGGCGCACCTGCTCGCGCAACCGCTCGAATTCCTCATAGTTCTCCTCGACCCGCGGCAGATATTTCCTCTGCTCCTCGGCAGGCAGCTGGGACAGATCCACCGACGGATAGGTCTCTCCTGTGGATGCCCAGGTGTCGTTGCACATAGGGCAATGAACCCCGGGCAGGCCCCATTGATGCCCGAAGTCGTATCCACCCGAGCACTGCGGATTCTCAACCCTCTTCAGCCAGTAGAACTGCATGGCACTTCAATATCCCAGAGGCAGCGGCGGTAACTGACTTCTGAACCGCATGACTGGGCCGAACAGCTCAAACTCATAGATGAGCTGGCCCGCATACTTGTGGATCTCCTCTTTTGGCACTCTGTCACTGCTGCGCTTATTGATGAACCGAGCCCAGGCATCGTTCCACGGTCCACCGTTCGCCCCCCGATGGATGCTCCGATGCTTCTCCACCTCCAGGAGAATGACGTACTCGTCGATATCGATGCCTTGCTGGGTAAACCAGGACCTGAACATCCTGGGGAAGATGTGGTGCTGCTCGTGGGGCTTTCTCCGCTCCTTCGCCGCCTCGTCCAGCATCTGCTGCTGACTGGGCAGCAGCGGCGGCCGGTGCCTCCACGGGATGATGAACACAGGCCGCGTGTCCCGCGGCAACTCCTGCGCGCTCCCCCAGTTGCGCTGGGCTCCTGCCGTGGGGTTGGGCAACACCGCAGCCGCCCCGCGCGCCAGCACCACGCGCCCCAGCACCAGGAACTCCTTCACCTCCCTGCACCGGTACAGCCCGCATTGCTCGCCGGCGCACAGCGGCACCAGGCGGCTCTCGTCCGCGCACGCCTCCTCGGAGAGAGCGACCTCGGCTGCCTCTTCGCAGCCCGGGCCCTCGCTCCCCAACGGCGTGGTCGCGCAGGCCGCCAGCGCCACTGCCGCCAGCAGCCACTTCCATCGACTGGAGGGGTTGTTCATCGCGTCAGGGGCACCCAGCTCCAGCTCCGCTCCCCCGCTCAGGCGAGCTGCTTCGCCAGCCGCTCGGCCTGCTCGCGCTGCTCCGGCTCCAGCGTCGCGACGCGCGACAGCAGGTCCTTCGTCAGCTCCTTCGCCCGGGCCTTGTCGCCCAGCTTCACGCACGCCAGGGCCAGGTTGAGCCGCGGCTCGGGACGCTCCGGATCGCGGCGGTGCGCTTCCTCCAGCGCATCCCTGCCCTCGCGGATCGTCTCCACCTCCGGCCCACGCATCAGCAGCAGACCCAGGTTGTTCGGCGCCCGCCAGTCGTCCGGATCCAGCTCCGCCGCCGCGCGCCACGCCGCCTGCGCCCCATCGATGTCCGGAGGATTCATGGCCTCGTACACCATGGCCTCCACCGAGCGGCTCTGCCCCGTGGCCATCCCGCGCTCGGCCAGCGCGTGGCACAGCGACAGCGCGTCGCCCAGCCGTCCCTGCGCCATCCGGAACCGCGCCAGGTTGCCAATCGCACTCGGGTGGTTGGGCTGCGCCTTCGCCAGCTGCTCGGCCACCTCGGCCGCGCCGTTGATGTCACCCTTGCCCGCCAGCACGTTGCTCAGCTGCTCCAGCATGTGCGGCTCGTCCGGGAACGCCTTCAAGCCCGAGCGCAGGATGTCCTCCGCCGCCTCCAGCTCGCCACCCGCCTGCAGCGCCACCGACATCACCACGTACGAGGGGATGTGCCCCGGGTTGAGCTTGAGCGACGTCTCCAGGTGCTCGAAGGCGCCCTTCAGCTCGCCCATCGCGAACAGCACCCGCGCCAGCTGGAAGTGGTACACGCCCACCTCCGGCTCCATCTCCACCGCCTTCACCAGCGCCTTCTTGGCCAGCTCGTTCTGCCCAGCCTCGGTGAGGAAGTAGCCCACGCCGTAGAGCGCCTCGGCGCGCGGCGGATCCTCCGCGAGCTTCATGTAGATGGCGCCGGCCTGCTCGAACTCGCCCTTCTGCATGTGGAGCGCGGCGCGCACCAGCTGAGCATCCGCTTCGTCATCCGCGGTGCCGCCCGCCACCTTCTGCAGGAGCGACTCGGCCAGCGGCTCATCGCCCTCGAGGGCCGCCACCTTCGCCAGCGCCAGCAGCGCGCGGCGATCGTTGGGGTCCTTCATGAGGGCAGCCTGCGCCTCGTTGCGACCCTTCTCGATGTCGCCTTGCTTCAGGAGCTTCTCAAAGTTGGGAGTGCTCATGCTTCTCCAAATAGCAGAGGGCCCACTCCGCTAGGAAGTGGGCCCTCAGGAATGAAAGCGACCGCTGGGCCTCAGCTTACCAGCCGCTGAACACCTTCTTGAGCGCGCCGCCCACCGCGCTGCCCACGGCCTTCACGCCGTCGGCGATCTTGCTACCCACGTCCTTCACGGCGTCAGCGGCGCCCTTGAACACCTCGCCCACCTTGCTGCCGATGTTCTTCACGAACTCCACCGGCTTCTTGAAGACGTTCTTGACCGCGTCGCCGATCTTCTTGAAGTTGATGTCGACGTTGAAGCCCAGCTTGAAGCCGATGCCGAGCGCCGCGCCCAGCTCGAAGCGCGCCTTGAAGCGGCCGTTCTCCAGCTTCACGGAGGCGTTGGCGGACACACCCACGCCGGCCCAGGCCTCGGCCTTGCCACCGACGCCGCCGTACTCACCCAGGCTCACCTTGCCCTCGACGCCAGCCTTGGCGCCCACGAAGGCATCGCCGCCCACCTCGAGCCCGTACTTGCCGTTCACCGGGTCGATGGTCAGGTCACCCGAGGCGTTCGCCTTGGCGCCCACCCACGCGTGGCCCTGGCCCTCGGCCGACAGAGGCCCGAGCTTGGCGCGGAAGTCCGCCGCCGCGTCGATCAGCGTGGCCTGCGCGTGCACCTCGCCGTGCGCCTTGAGGGCGCCGTTCTCGAAGGCCACCGAGCCGCTGCCGTTCACGCCGGCCTCGAGGAAGCTGGCGCGGTAGTTGCCGGACGCGATGCCGTTCGGGTCGCCGAAGCTGCCCTCGGTCTTCGCGTACGCCACGCTCTTCTCGAAGCTGCCGCTCTTCTCGTACTTGGGCAGCTTGCCCAGCAGACCCGCCAGCGCGCCGCCGAGGCCCTTGGAGGGCAGCTTCGGGGTGTTCATCGCGCGGTCAGTGGAGTAGCTCTTGTTCCAGTTCTTGTTGATCTCGTTGCCCCGCTCGAACGTGCTCTGCAGCCGGTCCGGCAGGCCAGAGGACTTCTGCTGAGCGACAGTGTTCTGCGCGGGAGCCTGGGTGGCGGGCTTGTCCTGCGTAGCAGGACGATTGATCAGGCCCGAGCCGGAAGAGTTCGTAGAGCGGATGGACATGGACAGCAACCTCGTTGGAATGAGTCAGTGTACGGATTATCGCACGCTTCCCGATACGGTTGCTCCTGATCCGGCCGATCTGGCTTCCATAACGACTGATAGGGTTCTCCACCCCTGAGGACCATTACAGCCAGGCGGCAAACCAGCGGGCGATGAACTCCATCGAAACGGCCAGCACCAAGAAGATCACGCCGATGATGGCCCGGGTGAAGTCCAGAGGGTGGAGGCCGGTTTCCAGCACGGACTCGGTGGGATCCTGGGGGTTGTAGGCGACCTGGACGGTCTGCCCGGGCAGGTAACGCGCCAGGGTGGCCTGGACCTGCTTCTCGTTGCTGGTCTCGGTGGGGCCGAGCCTTACAACCGTCGAGCCGATATGGACTCGACCTACTGAATATTCGTAATGGATCCGGGCCTCATAGTGGATGCGGGTGCCGCCGCCGGACTCTTCGGGCACGGGCCGCTGGTGCTGGAGCTCCTCGGTGGAGACGACCGTGCCCTGGGCCCGAGGCCACTTCTGGGTGCGGGAGGACTTCCAGGCATCGCGAAGCCCGGCCACGAGCAGCCCTACGCCCACGGCGGCGAACACCGCACAGAAGAAGTGGATCAGCATCCAGATCAGCGACACGCGGCTACCCTAGCAGAGAGGCACCGCGCGACGACTCGCCGAATGCTCGGGACGTTACCCTACCCGGTGCCAGTCGATGGGAGGCTGCCCTCGGAGCATGAGCGCCTCATTGATGCGGCTGAACGGGCGGCTGCCGAAGAAGCCTCCCGAGGCCGAGAGCGGCGAGGGGTGCGGAGACTCGAGGACTTCATGACGCTGCGTGTCGATGAGCTTCCGCTTCTTGCGCGCGTAGTTCCCCCAGAGCAGGAACACCACCGGCTCCGGCTTCGCGTTCACCGCCCGGATGACTGCGTCCGTGAACTCCTCCCAGCCCTGGCCCTCGTGGCTGTTGGCCTCGCCCTGGCGCACGGTCAGCACGGCGTTGAGCAGCAGCACGCCCTGCTCCGCCCAAGGTACCAGCGAGCCGCTCGTGCGCAGGGGCGGCCCCAGGTCGCTCTGCAGCTCCTTGAAGATGTTCACCAGGGAGGGCGGCAGGGGCACTCCCGGCTTCACCGAGAAAGCCAGCCCGTGCGCCTGACCTGGCCCGTGGTACGGGTCCTGCCCCAGCAGCAGTACCCGGACATGGGCGTAGGGCGTCAGCCGGAACGCGGAGAAGAGCTCCTCCTCCGAGGGATAGACGATGGCCTTGCGGCGCTCGGCCTCCACGAAGCGCTCGAGCTTCCGGAACGAGGGCGACTCCAGCGACTCCCTCAACACCTCACTCCAATCCGCCGGTAGGTTCTCCCGCATACACCCTCCCCTAGAGGTCCCATCCAAGCATGAGGACGTAGCAGGTAGGGTAAAAAAGCGGCGCGGAGGCGTTCACCGCCGGGCGTTGACAAGCTCGTTGCTGGACGGAGAGGGAGGGAGGCAGCAGAGTCACGGGAGTCCCGTGGAGATACCTTGAATCCCTCCGAGGCGCACGGCCCCGTGTCGGCCGAGCCCCGCGTCCCCACCGAGCCGCTCCCCCGCCTCTTCTGGCGCTTCCTGCGCTTCGGGCTGCTGGCGTGGGGCGGCCCCGTCGCGCAGATCGCCATGGTCCGCCAGGAGCTGGTGGAGGAAGAGAAGTGGGTCAGCGCCGCCCACTTCAACCGGGCCCTCGCCCTGTACCAGGTGCTCCCCGGCCCCGAGGCCCATGAGCTGTGCGTCTACTTCGGCATGCTCTCCCGAGGCCGCGTGGGCGGGCTGCTGGCCGGCCTGGGCTTCATGCTCCCTGGACTCCTGCTCATGCTCCTGTGCTCGTGGCTCTATGTGCACTTCGGGCTGGGTTCACCCTGGGTGAAGGCCGCCTTCACGATGGTGCAGGCCGCCGTCGCCGCCCTCATCGTCCGCGCCGTCCACCGCATCGGCGGCCACTCGCTCACGTCGCGCCCGTTGCTCGCCATCGCCGGGCTGGCCGCAGTGGCCCAGCTGCTCGGGGTGCACTTCGCCCTCACGCTCATCTGGGCCGGCCTCACCACCGTACTTCTCCAGGCAGGCTCGCGCGCGGGAGCACTGGCCCTCACCGCCGCGTGCGCCACGGGCGTGGGCCTGTTCCTCGCCTTCCATGCCCCCGAGAGCGCCGCGCCGCTCACCGCCTCGGCCGCCGCTCCCAACGGAGCGCCTCCGAGCACGCTCTCCCTGCTCGTCTCCGGCCTGCGCGCCGGCCTGCTGACCTTCGGTGGCGCTTACACCGCCATCCCCTTCCTCCAGAATGACGCGGTGGCTCGGGGCGGGTGGATGACCGATGCGCAGTTCCTCGATGGGCTCGCGCTTGGCGGAGTGCTGCCTTCTCCTTTGATCATCTTCGGCACCTTCGTGGGCTACCTCGGAGGCGGCTTGGCCGGAGCCCTGGCGATCACCGCCGGCATCTTCGCCCCGGCCTTCGGGCTGACGCTGCTCGCCCATGACCCGCTGGAGCGCATGCTCCACCACCCGCGCGCCCGCGTCTTCCTCGAGGGCGTCACTGTGGGCGTCGTGGGCCTCATTGGTGGCACCGCGCTCCCCTTGCTGCGCGCCGCCGTGCATGACGTGCCCACCGGGCTCGTCTTCGCCGTGGCCCTCGCCGTCCTCTTCCGCTCCAAGGCCCGGCTGACCCCCATGGCCGTCATCGCCTTGGCGGCCGTGGCCGGCCTGGGGTTGCACGCGCTCGGGAGGATGTAGGCCGCCCCTCCCCTCGGCAGGGAAGCGACCACGGGATGTTGGGTTCAGGGCGCGGCTCGGGCTAGCCTTGCTCCGCCATGTCCTCGATGTACACAGAGTCGCTTCGGGCGTTTCTCAAGCCGGTCCTCCCGTACCTGGATGATCCCGCCGTCTCGGAGATCATGATCAACGGTCCGGCCGACATCTGGATCGAGAAGAAGGGCCGCCTGTCGAAAACAGACGCCGTCTTCTCCGAGGAAGGCCTCCTGGGCGCCGCGCGCAACATGGCGCAGTTCGTCGGCCGCATCCTCAGCGACGAGCGCCCCCGCCTGGACGCGCGTCTGCCCGACGGCAGCCGTATCCACGTCGTGATTCCGCCCATCGCCCGGCGCGGCACCACCATCTCGATCCGCAAGTTCTTCAAGGACAAGCTGACGATCGACGCGCTCATCCAGTACAAGTCGATGACGCCGCAGATGGCGCGCCTCATCGACGCGGGCATCCACACCAAGCTCAACATGCTGGTGTCCGGCGGTACGGGCTCCGGAAAGACGACGCTGCTCAACATCGTCTCCTCGCTCATCCCGGACGAGGAGCGCATCCTCACCATCGAGGACTCGGCGGAGCTCCAGCTCAACCAGTCGCACCTGGTGGCCTTCGAGAGCCGCCCGCCGGACAAGTTCGGCAAGGGCGGCGTGGACATGGGAGACCTGCTGCACTCGGCCCTGCGTCTGCGCCCAGACCGCATCGTCGTGGGCGAGGTGCGCGGCGGCGAGGCCTTCTACCTGGTGCAGGCGATGAACACCGGCCACGGCGGCTCGCTGGCCACCTGTCACGCCAACACGCCCACGGACACGCTGCGCCGCATCGAGTCGCTGTGCCTCATGTCCGCCGTGGAGCTGCCCATGGTCGCCGTGCGCGCCCAGGTGGCCAGCGCCATCAACTTCATCGTCTGCTGCGAGCGTCTCCATGACGGCAGCCGCAAGACGATTGCCCTCTCCGAGGTGCTCCCGCTCAACGAGAAGGGCGACTACCGCACCCAGGACATCTTCGTCTTCACCCCGGTGACCAAGGACGAGGACGGCCACATCCTCGGCTACCACGCGCCCACCGGCATCGTCCCCACCTTCGTCTCCAAGGCCCGCGCGTACGGCTTCCAGGACCTGGACGAGTCCTTCTTCGACCCCGCCACCTATGGCGTGCCGCCTCCGCCCTCGTTCCAGGTGGGCTCTTCGTACGAGGTGCGCTGGGCGCCCTCGCTGAAGCACCGCGAGCAGGGCCGGCCGGATCCCTCCGAGTACAAGAAGCAGTGGCAGGACTTCGAGAAGAAGCTCCAGGTGGACGCGCAGCACGCCAAGGACGGCAAGCCCGCCGCACCCGCCCTGCCGCCCGCACCCGCCGCGCAGGTGCAGGTGCCCGCCAACCTGCCGCCCTCCATGGCCAAGCCGGCTCCCACGTCCGCCGCGAAGCCGCCTCCGGCGCCCGCTTCGGCGCAGGCCCGGTCCCCTCCCCCGCCTCGGCCCGCGCAGAACGCCCTGTCCGACGAGGACAAGACGCCGCCGCCCACCCGCAACCCCTTCGCCCGCGCCGCCGAGGAGGATGACCTCAGCGCGCCGCAGGAGGACTCCACCCACTCGGGCATGCCTCCCAAGGACGAACCCAAGGTGGAGATCTCCGAGGATCTGCTCGCGGAGGCCGCCTCCTCTCGTCCCGCCTCCGCCCCTCCCCGCCGCCCCTTGCCTGCGCCCGCAGGGGTGCCCAACCGGGCGACCACCGGCTCCAGCCCCGCCGTCCGGCCCCCCGCTGGCGTGCCTCCTCGCCGCCCGGCACCTGTCGCCACCGCCCGTCCGGCCCCCGAGGACGAGGCGGAGGATGATGCTGGCTCCAACTCGGGAAACAGCGAGAAGACGCAAATCCGCGCTCCTCCGCCCGACCGCCCGCGCCGCTGAACCGGCCCTTTTGGCCCGAAGCCCGCTCCCAGGCGAAGCCAACCCAAGAGATAAGTAGGGCAGTGTCCTACCGCCCTCCAGGACAGGGAGAGTGGCTGGGCACAACGGGGAGCGGCAGCCCTGGGGCCTGCCTTTGCCCGGGAGAGCCCTGGGGCGCAGTCACAGTCTTGCTTGAGTGGCAGCATGAGGAGAAAGTCACCCCCCGTGCTGACACCCCTTCTCCTCACCTTCGTCCTGCTCAACCAGGCGCCCGCCGCCGCGGATGGGCCCATCACCGTGCTGATCGCCCCCGCGGACACAGCGGGCGTGCCGGGGCACGTCGTGGAGTTCGCCCAGGAGCACGTCGCCGAGCAGGCCCGCTCCAAGGGCCTCACGGTGATCCGGATGAAGGACTTCATGCGCAAGCTGTCCTCCGCCAAGCGCCGCCAGCTCTTGAAGTGCAAGCGCACGGAGCTGCGGTGCCTCACCGCGCTGGGCGAGGCGGCCAAGAGCGACGTGGTGTTGGTGGCCGAGCTGCTGCAACGCGTGGACGGCTACCGCGTGGGCACGAAGATCTACAAGACATCCGATGGCGGGCTCGTGTCCGAGAACCTCATTCCCGGGGTCCGAGAGGACGGAATGCTCGACGCGCTCACTCAGTCCCTGGATGCGGTGGTACCGCAGCTGATCCGACAGCTGCGCCCCTCGCAGGCACCGCCCGAAGTTCCACAGCCGCCTCCCGACACCACCCCCTCGACTCCGACGGGCGGAACCGAGCCGCCTCCGGGCGACACCCTGGTGAAGCCACCTCCGGGCGACACCCTGGTGAAGCCGCCTCCGGTGGTGGAGCCCGTGCCGGCCAAGCCCGCTCCAAAGGCCAATCTGCGCCGCTGGGCCTGGGCGCCCGCCGCAGTGGGCGTGGCCTCCGCGGGTGCGGGCACGTTCTTCTTCCTGAAGGCGCGGAGCAAGTACAACGAGCTTTCCTCGGGCGGCAGCCCCGACAGCCCCATCCGAAACCCGGATGAGCTCGCCAGAGATGGGCGCAGCGCCCAGAACCTGAGCCGCATCACCTTTGGAGTGGGCGCCGCCGCGCTCGTGACGGCGGGCGTGTTTTATCTGTTCCCTGGAGATGAAAAGCCGGTGCAGCCCACTGTCACCGTGGGCCCCGGTGGGGGCATGGTGGGTCTGGTCGGGACGTGGCCGTGAGGAGCGTTATGCTGAATACGTGGAAGCCCCGCCTGATCGGGGCATCGCTGGTGGGCGTGCTCGCCGCCGTGGGTTGCTTCAACTTCGATGAGGCGAAGCAGCGCTGCGAGACCACCGGCAACTGTGTCAAACCGGATGGCGGCGTGGCCTGTCAGTTCCAGGGCGATGACGACGAGCCCGATGACGAATTCCGCGATCGCAACTGCGACGGCGTGGACGGCATGGCCGACGGCGGCATCTTCGTGGATCCGATCCGCGGAAGGGCCGGCGGCGCGGGCACCTCCGAGGACCCACTGCTGACGCTCGGCGAGGCGCTCGAGCGTACGAAGGCGCCCAACGCGCCCAAGCGCGTGTACCTCGCGCAGGGCGCCTACAACGAACCAGGGCTCACCATCGACAGCCAGATCTCGCTGTACGGCGCCTATGGCGGGCGCGACAACAACTGGGATCGCAGCAACAGCTTCACCAGCTTCCTGGATGGCGGTCCCATCGGTCTGGTCATCAAGGACATCACTCCGAGCTCACCCGCGGTGCTGGATCACCTCACCGTCCGCTCCGACAACGCGACTGCCCCAGGCACCGCCTCCATTGCCCTGCAGGTCATCAACTCGCAGGACATCCGGCTGCGCTACAGCACCTTCATTGCGGGTCTGGGAGCACAGGGGACCCTCGGGGCCAATGGGAGCCAGGGGTTGGATGGCGGCGTGGGCAACCCCGGCGGCGATGGTGGCGTTGCCAACGCGGGGAGCTACGGCGCCGGTGGCCTCACCCTCTGCGATGGGGTGAACGTCTCAGGCGGAGATGGCAACAACGGCGCCCAGGGAGGCAACTCCTCGGCGGGCTTCGCAGGGCTGAAGGGCAATCCAACGGCCTTGGGAGGCGAGGGCGGAGCCGGAGGTGCAGCGGGTTCCACCAATACCTCCCCTCCTCTGATCGTCTGCACGGCCGGCACGGGCGGGCCGGGCCTGCCAGGCCAACCGGGCAACGCAGGCACGCCGGGCTCCAGCGGCTCGGGCATGGGCGAGCTGCTTGGCACCCAGTGGGTCGCCAACCAGCAGGGCGGCTCCGGGGACCCGGGCACCCCTGGCAGCGGTGGCGGCGGCGGTGGCAGTGGTGGCTCGTGCAAGCGTGAGTCGGCCCCGATTGTCGAAGGCGCCTCGGGAGGTGGAAGTGGCGGTGGTGGTGGCGGCGGATGTGGTGGTGGTGCTGGCGGCGGCGGCGGTGGCGGTGGCGCCTCCATCGCCGTGCTGCTGGTCCAATCCAACGTCTCCTTCGAGGGAGACTCGACGCTCATCACTCGCGGCGGCGGCCGGGGTGGCAAGGGCGGCGAGGGCGGACCTGGCGGCGGCGGTGGCCCCGGTGGTATCGGCGGCGCGCGCGGCATCAACACCTCGGCCACCTACAACTCCTATGGCGGAGACGGCGGCCCGGGTGGCCCCGGAGGCCATGGGGGTCCGGGCGGCCCCGGCGGCGGCGGTGGCGGCGGGCCCTCCGTGGGCATCTGGTGCGGCCCGAATGCCGCCTACACCGGCAGCGCGACGATGGTGCTCGGGGACGGCGGTGTAGGTGGAGCTCCGGGTACCGGGGGAAATGCCGGACAGCCGGGGCAGCAGCTCAACTCCCCAGGCTGCCCCTGATCCTCTCCTGCTGCGTGTGGGTAGGGCGATCTACCCGTCACGGGGGTTGGCGAGGCGCTCCGAGGCGCCTGTCTGCTTCCCTGCTTTCCTGGAATCGACAGATCGGCGACAGTCCCGCAGTCTGCTAGGCTGCGAGCCCTGAATTCCCCGATGGCCTCCGCGCGCACGTGTGAAACCTGTGGTCTGGAAGTCCCTCCTGGCGCCGGCGTGTGCCCACGGGACGGAACGGTCATCCTTTCGTCCTTCATGGCCCGAGACGACGAAGAGAGCACCCAGATCGATCATCGTCGGAACGTGTGGGGCGAAGAGCCTCCCTCTCGCGGGCGCTCGGCCCCATTCGCCTGGGGCGAGGAGGCACCTCCTCGCAGCCCCACCGCGGATGACTCTCAGGCCGCTGCGGCCACCGCCGCCATGTGGGGAGAAGAGCCACCCACGAGAGATCCGCTGATCGGCATGAAGCTCGGGGAGTACGAGCTGCGCTCGCGCATCGGCGTGGGCGGCATGGGCTTCGTGTACGACGGCATCCAGCCACTCATTGGCAAGCGCGTGGCGGTGAAGGTGCTGCGGCCCGAGCTGGCGCAGGCCCCCGAGCAGGTGGCTCGCCTGCTGGCCGAGGCCCGCGCCGTCAACGCCATCCGCCACCGCGGCATCATCGACATCTTCGGCTTCGGGCAGGTGCCGGACGGGCGGCAGTACATCGTCATGGAGTTCCTGGATGGGCAGCCGCTCGACGCCTATCTGGCGGAGAAGGGGCGGCTGCCGCCCACCGAGGCGCTCTCCATCCTCGATGAGGTGCTGGCCGCGCTGGGCGCCGCGCACGGCGCGGGCGTGGTGCACCGCGACCTGAAGCCGAGCAACATCTTCCTGGTACGCGAGCCGGGCGGCACGCGCTACGTGAAGCTGCTGGACTTCGGTCTCGCCAAGCAGGGCCAGAGCGGCGCGGCCGCGCGCACCGCGCAGACGCGCACGGACATGGTGGTGGGCACGCCGGAGTACATGGCGCCGGAGCAGGCCCGCGGCCAGGCCGTGGGTCCGATGACGGACCTGTACGCCATGGGCGTCGTCACCTTCGAGATGGTCACCGGCCGGCTGCCCTTCATCGGCACCTCGCCGGTGGACCTGCTGATGAAGCACGTGGACGCGCGGCCGCCTCGGCCCTCGGAGTTCGTGCCCGAGCTGCCGCCCGCGCTGGATGCCTTCATCCTGCAGATGCTGACGAAGGATCCGGAGGCTCGCCCCAGCTCCGCGGATGCCCTGCGCCAGCAGCTCCACCGCCTGCGCCGCACCATGCTGCGGCCCACGCGGGCCCAGGCCGCCGCGGCCGCCCAGATCGCTCCTGCCCGGGCCCTCACGCCCACGCCCGCCCCCGCCGCCTCGGCTCCGTCCACCGAAGAGGTCTCCGCCGTCGTCGTCATCTCCGACTCGGTGAAGGTCCCGGCGGTGCCCGCGCCGCCGGATCCGGTGTCCCTGGCGCCCATGACCGGGGAGCAACCCGTTCCTGTCCCCATGGCCGCGAAGGCCGAGGAGCCGGTGCCGCGCCAGGCCACCCCGCCGGCTCCGCTGCCGTCGCCCGAGCTCTCTCCCGCGGAGAAGCGCGCCGCGGGCCTCACCTCGCCCAACAAGCGCGTGGTGCCCATCGCAGTGGCTGCCGCGGTGCTGCTGGGAGCCGTCGGCGTGCTGCTGTTCCGCAGCCGTGGGACGGACACTCCGGTGAACACGCCTCCCGTCGTGGCCACGCCGACCGGGCCTGTCACGCCTCCTCCGCAGCCGACGCAGCCGAACCCCACGCCGCCGGTGACGCCTCCGGCCAACCCGGTCGCGACGACCCCCACCGAAGCCATCACGCCTCCGACGCCGAACCCGGGCACCCCGGTGAACCCCACCCCCGCGCCCGAGACGACGCCCACGCCGCAGCTGCCCGTGGATCCGACCGAGGCGTCCAAGCCGGGCACCGTGAAGACGACGCCCCGCCCGGGCAACACCCGCTCCGCCGCTCAGCAGGAGCTGCTGAACAGCGTGGATCGCCTCCGGCGCGACATGGAGGGGCTCATCAAGTCGGGGCAAATCAAGGACGCCTCGTCCGCCCGCAACATGTTCGACCGCATCCGCAAGGGCGCGGCCGCCGCCGACAGCGCCGACGACCGCCGCAGCGTCGAGTTCATGATGAGCAACTTCGAGCGGACGTACCTCAACCGCAAGTAGGCGCCGGAGCGCGGCACCTCACTGCTTGCGCTGGGTGCAGAAGACCGGCTGGGCGAGGGCGTTGTTCACCTTGTCGCGGCCCAGCAGCTCCACGCCGGCGGTGTACTTCAGGACGAGGTCGCGGTTCTGCTTCATGATGGCCGCGTTCTGGCAGGTCTTCAGGTCGTCGTAGTAGCCGTACGGCGGCAGGGCCAGCTGCAGCTCTCCGAGCTCCGCCAGCGACAGCTTGTCCAGCTCGCGGCCGAAGAGCTTGTAGGCGGCGTCCTCCACGCCCACCACGCCGCGCTCGAACTGGATGATGGCCAGGTCGTACGCGATGAGCTGATCCTTCTGGAGGAAGGCGTGGAGCTTGTTGGAGGCCACCGTCAGCTCCATCTCATCGCGCACCCCCAGCTTCCACGCGATCCGGTAGGCGAGGATGTGCTCACAGCCGCCATCTCCCGGCGGCTGGCCACCCACGGTGGCGCCGACAAAGAGCCGCCAGGCCCAGGCGAACCCGTCCTCGCGCGGCGTCTGGAAGAACTGCGGGCACCCCATCTGGGTGATGTAGATGGCCACCAGGTCCTTGGGCAGCCGCGTGAAGTCCGGACGGTTGAAGGTGATGGACCGGTCCGGCTTCACGTACATGCCGGACACCAGACTCATGCGATCGCCTTCAATGGCGTGCTTGAGCTGCTTCTCGATCTCGAACTCGCTGTCCATGGGGGGCAGCTTGCTCGCCTTGTAGAGGTAATAGGCCGGGAAGAGCACCCCTCCCAGCCCCAGCATAAAAAGCGATATCCAGATGATGGCCTTCACAGCCCCCAAGGCTACCAGGGAGGCGCCAAACGCGCTCGCGGGTTAAAACGGGAGAGACATGACCGAATGGTTCCCGGCCACCCTGGTGGCCTGTTCGCCGGCGGCGGATGGGCTGACCGATCTGACGCTCGACCTCTCGGGCACTCCTCTGCGAGGGGCACACCAGAGGCCGGGACAGTATGTCCATCTGCGTCTGCCCGGCGCCACGGAAGGCCTGTTCGCCCTCGCCTCGCCGCCGGGGGCCGAGCAATGGGATTTGCTGGTCAAGGCCACCAGCCCCCTCACGGACGCGCTGGTCCACCTGGGCCTGGGCAAGCAGGTGGACGTGAGCCGTCCCGAGGGCCCCGGCTTCCCGCTGGAGCAGGCGCGGGAGAGGGATGTGCTCCTGTTCGCGACCGGCTCGGGCATCTCGCCCATCCGCTCCGTCATCGAGAGCATCCGCCAGGAGCGGGAGGCCTACGGGAAGGTGACGCTGTACTTCGGCGCGCGCACGCCCGGAGCGTTCGCGTACGCGCGAGACTTCAAGACCTGGGAGCAGGCCGACATCCACGTGGTGCCCACGGTGAGCCAGCCCGGTGCCAGCGGCTGGCAGGGCCTCACGGGCTACGTGCAGGCGCACCTGAAGGAGGAGCCCCTCGCGCTGGGCACCCGGGCCTTCGTGTGCGGCCAGAAGGAGATGGTGCAGGGCGTCATCTCGGCGCTGCTGGCCCGAGGGCTGCCCGCGCACGCCATCTCCCAGAACTTCTAGTCAGCGCCGCTCCACCGAGGGCTGCTCGTAGGCCACCTCGAAGAGCGCCGCGGCCGGATCACTCTCCTGGTCTCCGATGGGGTTCTGCGGCGTCCACGCGGCAACGGCGACCCAGCGCCCATCCGGGCTGAAGCGCACCCGGCGCACGGACCAGCCGAACTCACGCTCATCCAGGGGTTGGGCATTGCCCTCGGTGAACAGCAGCAGGCGCTTGTCCCAGCCGCCCGAGGCCAGTGAGCGCCCATCCGGAGAGATGCTGGCCGTGGACACCACGCCGTGGTGGATGGGCCACTTCTGGAGAACCTGGCCCGTGGCGGCGTCCACCAGCGCGCCCGCATTGAAGGGGGCCTGGGGCTCGACGACCTTGTTCTTCTCGCGCTCGTAGACGGTGCGCGAGCGCTCCGCCTTCTCCTCCGAGAACGCCACGCCCAGCCGCTGGCCCTTGGCATCCACGGTGACGTCGTTGACGTGGCCCTCGAAGACGAAGTCGCTCTTCGGGTTCAGCGCCAGGCCCTGCGCCTCCGCACCCGGCACGGCGCCCGCCTTCGAGGTGAGGATCGCCTCATGGGTGGACTCATCGAAGCTGACGTCGAAGCGCTCGAGGAAGGGCGTCCCCAGCACGCCCTGAGCGCCCGTGGGCACGCACACGTCGCAGATGGCGATGTCCACGTTCTCCACGGGCAGGGACTTGAAGCGCAGGGACTGGCCGCGCGCCAGCTTCGCCACGGTGTTGCCCAGGGGCGTGGGCACCGTGAGTGTGTCCTTCAGGAAGGCCACGTCGATGCCGGCCTGGGTGGCCGTCTCGGTGTTGAGGATGATGGCGGGGGCGCGCGTGTCCAGCGCGAAGGAGGCCTGCGCCTTGCCGTTGACGCCTCCGCGCACCACGCTGAAGCCGCCGCGCCTGTCGAAGATGACGCGGGCCTGATCCGTGCGCAGCACCTCCTCCCGAGACTCCCAGGCGCGCACGTGCTTGTCCCAGCTGCCGCTGTACAGCGCGCCCTCGGCCGTGAAGGCCAGCGCGCTCACCGGCCCCATGTGGGCCCGGACTTCATAGACGAAGGCCAGCTGAGGCACGCTGAAGACGGAGATGAGTCCCTTCGCGCTGCCCACCACCACATAGCGGCCGCTCGGGTGGAAGGTCATGGCGGTGAGGGGCTCCTCGGCCAGCACCCGTCCCTTGGGTTCATTGGTGGAGGCATCGAAGAGGCGCACCGCGCCGTCCCGCCCGGCCGTGGCCACCAGCCCGCCGTCCGGAGAGAAGCTCACGGCCTCGATGTCGAACTCGTAGGGGTTGACGGTCTTGTCAGCCACGAGCTTGGGCTCTGGGACCAGCGTCCACAGCGCGAGCTCATAGAACTTCGGCCCCAGGTGCGTGTACGCCACGCGCGAGCTGTCCGGCGAGAAGCCGATGGTGTAGACGAAGTCCTTGTTGTTGAGCAGCGGCCCATCCGACAGCCCCACCGTCTTTCCCGCCACGTAGTTCCCGGGCTGCTCGCGCAGACCGGAGAACACCTCGGGAGTGAGCCCCGGCAGCTTGTGGGCACAGCCCACCCCGAGCACCACCCACCCCGCGAGCAGCAGCCGCGCGCTGTACCTCATGAGCCCGAGCCTCCAGCAGCCTCCGGCGGGAGCTCCTTCACGCCCCGGTTGTCCACGGACAGCATGAAGAGCGGCTTGACCGCCTCGCGCTTGTCGCTGAACGAGGTGCGGCCCGTGGCGCCCTCGAAGTTCTTCAGGTTCAGGAGCGCCTCGCGCATGTCGCTGCGCGTGCGCGGGCGCTGCTTGTCGATGAGCTGCCGCAGCATCAGCGCCGAGTCATACCCAATGGCCTCCAGCAGCCCCGGATCCTTGTCCACGTCCTTGTAGGCCTCGCGGAAGGCCTGGACGAACTTGCGCGTGGCCGGGCGCTGCGAGTCGATGAAGAAGCCGTCCACGTACACCGAGCAGGTGACGAACTTGCCGCCGCGCTCGATGAGCTCCGGCAGCCCCGAGCGGCCCTTCGGGCTGCTCCACGTATTGGTGCCCAGCAGCGTCACCGTCTTCAGGTCCTTCTTCCCCGTCGTCTTGCGGATGCGCTCCAAGTCCCTCGGGTCGCACGCGTTGGTGATGATGTCCTCCACCGCGAGCGCCGGGCCCACCAGGCTCACGCGCTTCCAGTCGTCCGGGATGAAGATGGCCTCGAAGTCCACCACCGGCTCCAGGCCACCCTTGAGCTTCTCCACCGCCTTGCGCTTGCGGAACGCATCCAGGCTCTCGCCCTGGATGTCGCGCATGCCCTCCAGGTAGTCGGCGCGGTCCTCCAGGTAGTAGCGGCCCACCAGCTTCTTGGCCTCGTCCGTGAAGGTCGTCTGGTCGTGCGCGTAGCTCTCCGCGCCGCGCACCGTGCCGCCCTTCTCCACCACCTCGTCCCAGAAGCCGTTGGCCATCTCCACGCCGTACGGGATGTTCGGGTAGAGCACCGCGAAGCGCTTGAAGCCGCGCACGCGCATGGCGTAGTCCGCGATGGCCTGCGCCTGCGCCGAGTTCGTCAGCATGTTGCGGAACACGTGCGGGCCAATCTCCGTGATTCCCTCGGCGCGCGTCATCGTCAGCAGGGGAATCTGGAGCTCCTCGGCCACCAGCGCCGCGCGGCGCGAGTCATCCGGCAGCAGCGGCCCGAGCACGGCGATGGCGCCCTCGTCGAACGCCAGCTGCTCCACCGCCTGCCCCGCCAGCATCACCTCGCCCTGGGTGTCCTTGACGATGAGCTCGATGTCACTGCCCGCCAGCCCCAGCTGCACACCGCGCAGCACCGCCTCACCGATGGGCTTGTAGCGGCCCGTCATCGGCAGCAGCACGCCCACCGTCTTGGGACGCACCTCCACGCGGCGGGTGGCGCGGCTCAGCAGCTCGCGGGCCTGTCCGGCGAACGGGGAGCTGGGGGCCTCCTGCAGGAAGCGGTTCAGCGTCTCCTCGAGCCGCGTCCAGTCGCGCAGGTGGTAGTAGATGCGCGCCAGCTTGAAGGTCAGCACGGGCCACGCCGGGTGCCGGGGCGACATGCCCTCCACCACGCGGGCCACATCCACGAAGGACGCGCGGCCCTCCACCAGCTGCTCCACCCGCTGCACCGCGGCGGCCTGCTCCTGGGGCGTCTTCGCGTCCTCGGCCGCCTTCACCGCGTTGTCGAGCGCCACGCCAAACAGCCCCGCGCCCTCCGCGGCCCGAGCAGCCTCCTGGAGGAGCTTCTCGCGCTGGGCGCCCTCGGCCCGCTCGGCGAGGCTGGAGAGCGTCTGGTACGCATCCCGGTACGCGCCCACCTCCAGCGCGGACAGGGCCAGCTTGTACTTGGCGTCCTCCGCCTGCGGGTAGAGCGGGTTCTCGAAGAGCAGCTCGTTGAAGGTCTTCCGGGCCTCGGCGTAGTTCTCGGACTCGAAGTAGAGGACACCGGCGCGGTAGAGCGCCTCCTGGCTGGCAGTGGTGCCCGGGTACGTCTTGCGCACTGTGAGCAACACCTCGGCCGCCTGCAGCTTGTCCGGCGTGCGCGCCGCAGTCTCCACGGCCTGGGCCAGCGCCGCGTCCGCCGTGGCGTCCTTCTTCGCCTCGACCTGAGGCTTCGTCGGGAGGGTCTGCTGAGAACCTTCGCCGGTCCCTCCAGCACCTCCTCGAACGGGGGTCGTCGTCTTCGGACAGGCGGTGAGGAGCAGCGCCAGCCCCAGCCCCAGGGCTCGGCGCGAAGAAAGGGAGAGGACTTCCATGGTGGGGGGGTGCATAGCAGTGTGGGTGCGCCTCCGTCGACAATCGAGCGCCGGGAAGATTCCGGGGAAGACGTCTGGGCGCCTGCAGTGCCCATGCCCTCCTCCACTGCCTGACACTTCGAGGGGTTGGCCCCGCAACGCCGTGGGTCTCCAGCCACGCGCGTGGCTCGTGGGCATCGCGGGTGTGTGTGGGCGAGGCTGCTCGGCCACTCAGCTCGCCGCCGCCACCACGGGACGGCGCGGCTGGAGCGCCCGGCGCACCTTCGCCGCCAGCACGTCCGGGTTCACCGGGTAGGTGAGCACGTCATCCGCCCCGGCATCGAGCCCTGCCTCCACCATCCCCGGATCCTCTGGAGAGGCGAGGATGAAGATGGGCACCTCGGCGGTGGGCGTGGCCACGCGCAGCTCCCGCGTCAGCGAGGCCCCATCCCCGTCCGGCAGGCGAGCGGCCATCACCAGGACGCGGGCGCCTCCCGCCAGCAGCTCCCGGGCGCGGGCCACCGAGTCCGCGAGCATCACGCGCACGCCCTCGGCCAGGAAGCGCGCCTGGAGCGTGGCGGAGCGCGCGGGATCCGGCTCGGCCAACACAATCGTGGGAGAGGCGGCATCTCCCAGCACCAGCTCGGCCACCTCGGCGGCCAGGGCCTCCAAGGCGATGGCGGGGACGCGGCCCTCCTCGCGCAGCCGGACGAGCGCACGCGACGCATCCTCCGGCTTCGGAGCGTCCGTCCCCACCGCCTCCATCAGTGCCGTGGCCGCGTTGAGCGCCAGAGCCGCGCGGCTCGGCTGGGCTGCGGGCGTTCCTTCAGAGGGGGCACCGAGCACCGAGGCCAGCTCACCCGCGTCCCTGCCCAGCAGCGCGCGCACGGCCTCGCAGCCGGGCTTCGCGTAGATCTCCTTGCCCTCGAGGCGCGCCGCACAGGCCATGGCGTACGCGGCGGCCGAGGCCCGCTCCGCCTCCGCTCTGCCGGCCCCGAGCCGAAGCGCCACGCGCCGGGCCAACCTCGCCAGCGCCGCCCCCTGCACCCCCGCGCCTCCGAGAGCCGCCAGGGCTGCATCCAGCACCCGTGCGTGCAGCCGCGCCGCGCGTCCCAGCGGGCCCGCCTCACCGGCGAGTGCCTCCGCCAGCGAGGGCAGGACGCGCACCTCCATGGTGGGCGCCGCCGCCATCAGCCGGGCCACCACCCCCGATGCATCCGCGAGGGTGTCGCTTGCGACCAGGGCCACCTCGATACCACCGAGGGCCACCGCGCGCTCGGCCTCGGCACTGGAGCTGCCGGCCGCCGCCACGCCCTGCCTCGAGAGGAGCTGCACGGCCGCGTCCCGCTGCTCTGGATCATCCGCGACCACCAGCAGAGTGCGCGCCAGCGAGCGCGGCGGCGTGCGCGACGGCTGCGGCGCGGGAGCGGGAGGCACAGGAGGTGACACCGGCTCCGGCGCTGGAGCGGGCGGCGGCGGCTCCACAGGCTGGAGGGCGGTCTCCTCGGGCAGGGACCCAGGGGAGGCACCCGGCTGCGGCTCCGAGGCGCTCACCTTCATCATGCTGGCCCAGTCGGGGGCAGCCGAATCGTCCCCGCGATAGAAGCGGTTGATGGTGCGGCGGATGGCGCCCTCGCTGGCGAGCAGCCCGCGCACGGCGTACCCGGTGCGGAACTGGAGCTCGTCCAGGCGCTCCAGGTTCTGAGGCTCGCGCATGGCGCAGAAGAGCTCCTTGCCCTGAAGCGTGAGGGGAACGGCCTCGAAGCGCTCGGCGTGCTCCACCGGCAGCAGCGGCAGCAGCAGCGTGGGCACGGGCAGCGCTCGGAGCTGCGCCTCCGAGATGAACGGAATGCCCAACTGCTCGCCAACAACGGCCACCAACTCCTCGTCCGTGACGAGCCCCTCGGACACGAGGCGCTCACCCAGCTTCCCACCCTCGCGCCGCTGCCGGTCGAGGATGTTCTTGAGCTGCGCCTCTGTCAGCTTCCCGGCGGCGAGCAACAGCTCTCCCAGGGGGCGGCGCACCGCCGGACGGGGGCGCTGGGCGGCGAGCTGCAGCACCTGAGCCGACGCGGAGCGCGGTGGCAGTGGAATCCGCCGCGAGGAGTCCGGGTTTGGCGGCTGAGGCAGCGGGACCGGCGTGAGGCGTCGGCCCGGCTCGGGGTTTCCCGCCGTCCCCTGCGGCAGCGGCGGCGGCGTGGCCGGGCGCTGCAGATCCGAGCGCGAGTGGGTGCGAATGGCGACGGTCTTCGGCACGGCGCCCCCGGGAGCCGCGATCTGCGTCTGGGGCAAGGGCACAGGCGTCGCCCTCGAAGGCGCGCCCTGAGCGGGCTCCTGCGACGTCGCGGTGCGGACAGCCACGCCGCGCGTCCCTCCCGGAGGAGAGGCGCCTTGCTCACCGAGGCGAATCTCCTCGCCACGGGTCTCCGCCGTGCCCGGAACTCCTGTGTCCAGCGGCGAGCGCCGCCCAGGGAAGATGCGCGCGAAGAGCTTGGCCACATCCTGGGGGCCCACGCGCAGGCGGTGATCAAAGAGGAAGTTCTGCAGCGCGTCCGACAAGTCCCGAGCGCGCTGGAAGCGGGCCACCGGATCCGGCGCCAGCGCCCGAGTCACGATGCTCCACAGCGGCGCGGGCACACCGGGCACCGGCACCACCGTCTTCACATCAAAGGACGAGATGTCGCGGAGGATCTGGAAGTAGTCCGGGCCGCAGAAGAGCTGCTGGCCGGAGAGCAGCTCATACAAGAGCAGCCCCAGGAGAAAGAGGTCCGCGCGCTGATCCACTGCAGCGCCGCGCACCTGCTCGGGGGCGAGGTAGCCCATCTTCCCCTTCACCACGCCCACCTCGGTGCCGTTCTGAACGTTGGCGGCCTTGGCGATGCCAAAGTCGGCGAGCTTCACCTCGCCGGCCGAGGACACCATGACGTTGGACGGGTTGATGTCGCGGTGGATGATGTTGAGCGGACGTCCGGAAGCGTCGAGCTTCTCGTGGGCGTAGGCCAGGCCCTCGGCGACCTGCTGGACGATGAAGCACACCTCGCGCAGGCCCAGGGGAACCTGCTGGTTGGCGGCGGCGCGCTGGAGCGTGCGGAGGTTCTCTCCGTCCACGAACTCCATCACCATGTAGTGCTGGCCGCGGGCACAGCCGAGATCAAACACCTGGACGACGTTGGCGTGCTGCAGGGAGACGGTGAGCTTGGCCTCGCGAAGGAACAGCTCGGTGAACTCCTGGTTCTGCGACAGCGACGGCAAGACGCGCTTGACCGCAACGGGCTTCTCGAAGCCCTCGGCTCCGAGCACCTTCGCGAAGAAGACTTCCGCCATGCCGCCCGCGGCCAGCTTGCGGACGAGTCGGTACGTGGCCACGTGAACTCCCCCCGACCGGGTGGTGTGGCCGCCCAGATGCGCATGACTTTCCGGGATGGTGAGTGCCCGCCCGCCCCCGGACGGGCGAACGTCGACTCCCAAGCACTCGCGTGAGGCGCGTTCTCCCGAACCGTCGAGGGCTGAGCAGGCACACGCCCACCGCCGAGGTAGGCACGGCTACACCGAGGTAATCACCGGGCGCGCAGTCAGCCAGGACTCAGAACGAACCCATCAGCCCTGCCACCACTCCGCCCGAGGGACGCAGGCTCACAGCCGGGAGCACCTTCACACCGGTGCCCGCCGCCTTGCGCTCGAGCTCGTTCGAGTGCGACAGCTCGTAGCCGATGATGGCTCCGACGAAGGGGCCCGCGATCAACGGAACAACGGCCAGCAGCTCATGAACGAGCAACCCCGTGGGCAGCGCGACGAGGACGCCGGCCAGGGTCCCCAGACCCGCCCCAGCGAGTGTCGGCAGGTAGCGGCCCTCGCCTCCCATGAGCGCCCCGCCCAGCTTCACCCCGAGCGCCGTTCCGCCGAGGAAGCCCGCGACGCCGGCCAATGCCAGGATCGTCGCCTCCCCGTTGGTGTTGTGGCAGCCGTCACAGTCAAAGGTGAACAGCAGGGACAGGCCGAAGGCAGGCACTCCTCCTATGGCTCCGAGCAGAACGCCTCCCAGGGACTCGAGCACGACACGCCCCGCTCTGCCCTCCGAGCCGTTCAGCGTCTCGGGGGAGCGCGGGATGAGCTCTCCTGGGGGCTTCTCGTCGCTCCCCTCCTCGGAGGGGAGGAGCTGCCCGGGGGGCGCGGCCACGAGAGGCGGCGGCGAGATCTGCGCGAGCCCCGGCAGCGGGCTCAGCGCACTCAACAGCAGCACGGACACGAGGCACACGCGGATCATGCCCGAAGCCTAGCGCAGCGGACCTAGCCGAACAGCTCCTTCACCTTGGCGAAGAAGCTCTTGGACTGCGGGTGGGACTCCTCGCCCGACAGCTCCGCGAACTTCTCCAGCAGCTCGCGCTGCTTGGCGGACAAGTCCGTGGGCGTCTCGATCATGACGCGCACGTGCTGATCACCGCGCTGCTGGCTGTGCAGGTGCGGAATGCCCTTGCCCTTGAGCCGGAACACCTTGCCGGACTGGGTGCCCGCGGGGATGGTCATCTTCACCTTCCCGTCCAGCGTGGGCACGTCGATCTTCGCGCCCAGCGCCGCCTGCGTGAAGGAGATGGGCACCTCGCAGAACACCTCGTTGTCCTCGCGCTGGAACAGCGGGTGCTCGCGGACGATCACCGTGACGTAGAGGTCTCCCGGAGGACCGCCGCGCTCGCCCGGCTCGCCCATGCCCGTCAGGCGCACCCGGGTGCCGTTGTCCACGCCACCGGGGATGTTCACCTCGAGCACCTCTTCCGAGGGCACCTTGCCCGAGCCCTTGCACTTCGAGCACGGATCCGGAATCACCGCGCCCGTGCCGTTGCAGTCGTGGCACGCGCGAGACACGGCGAAGAAGCCCTGCGTGAAGCGCACCTCGCCCACGCCGCCGCACGTGGCGCACTGCTTGGGCGGCGCGCCGCTCTTGCTCCCCGAGCCGCTGCACACCTCGCACTTCTTGGGACGCGGAATCGGAACCTTGGGACGGCAGCCGAACGCCGCCTCCTCGAAGGAGATCTCCAGGTTGTAACGGAGGTCCGCACCCCGGCCGACACCGCCCCGGCCCCGCCCTCGGCCACCACCGCCGCCGAAGATCTCGCCGAAGATGTCCCCGAAGATGTCGTTGATGTTGACGCCCTGGAAGCCGCCAAAGCCCTCGAAGCCGGCACCGCCCGCTCCGGCGTGGCCAAACCGGTCATACCGGGCCCGGCGCTCCGGATCGCTCAGCACTTCGTAGGCTTCAGACGCCTCCTTGAACTTCTCCTCGGCCGCCTGGTCCCCCGGGTTGCGGTCCGGGTGGTACTGGAGGGCCACCTTCCGGAAGGCGCTCTTCAGCTCCTGCGGATTGACGTTCTTCTGGACGCCGAGAATCTCGTAGTAGTCGCGCTTCTGTCCCGCCGCCGCTGCCATCGCGTCAAACCCCTGGATTTACTGGCCTTTTAAGCCTGCGTAGAAACTGATCCACTATAACGCAGGGTTTCGAGCCAGCAATCCAGGGGGATGCGCGACGTTCCAGGCCGTCAGACCAGCCAGACGCGATTGACGAGGAGCTCCATGCGAGCCAGCCGGCGCTTGAGTGCGGCGTCCACGGGCCCTATAGGCGACCACTTGGGGACCACGAAGTGGAGCTCGGCGTTGTAGAGCTTGGCGGCGCTGGCCAGCAGGCTCCACCGGTTCTCGGCGGTTGGATCCTCCACCATCTCTGGCGTGACGACCTCGAGGATGATGGGCGTGCGGGCCGAGTCAGTCTGCCGGCATGTAAAATCGGGACGGTGGTCCTCGATGGTTCCCGAAAGAATGGGAGGCGGCATGAAGCCCGGGAGCCGCGCTTTGATGTCCGTATAGCCGATCGTCCTGAAGTACTCGGCCATGAGCCAGAGGAGCCGCCGCCGCTCCTCGTCCTCGACAACCGGCTCACAGCCGGGACTGAACAGCGCCTCTTTTTGGTTCGTATCGTTGATGTCCATGGCTTTCCGAAAGCTGTTGGCCACACCCGCCCACAGCAACGAACGGGCCAGCGTGCGGTGGCAGGTGGGCTGAGCAGTAGCCAGGGAAGCGAGCCCGCTGCTGTGAAGCGCCTTGGACCTGGGCACTTGGGGTGAGAGAGTCCGCGCCGCTTTGGCGCCCCGTCCCTCGCCGTTCATCTACCGTCGACTGTTGAGCTATTTGCGGCCGTACCGGCGCCTGCTCGTGGCGGGCCTGGGGGCGTCGCTGCTGGCCGCGGCCGCCACCTCGGCGTACGCGTGGTTGGTGGGCCCGCTGCTGCGCGCGGTGCTCACCGGCGAGTCCATTGCGCTGGCCGGCCTGCAACTGCCTCCGAACGAGATGCTGCGCCGGCTGCCCTGGCTGGTGGTGGCGGTGGCAGCGGTGAAGGCCACGGCCCAGTTCCTCCAGGGCGGGTGGATGCAGCGGCTGGGGCAGCGGGTGATGGCGGACCTGCGCGGCTTCTTCTACTCGCGGCTGCTGAACCAGCCTCCCGCCTTCTTCGAGCGGCGGCACTCGGGCGAGCTGCTCTCGCGCTTCACCGCAGACATCCCCCTGGTGGAGTTCGCGGTGACGCAGGCGCTGTCCTCCTATGTGAAGGATGGGATGCAGATTTTCGCGCTGCTCGTCACCTGCGCGATGATCGACGCGAAGCTGTCCTTGCTGACCTTCGTGGTGATGCCCGCCACCGTGGTGCCGGTGACGCGGTTCGCGCGCTCGTTGAAGAAGGTGGCCACGCGCTCGCAGACGAGCCTCGGGGCGCTCACCTCGCTCACCTCCGAGCAGTTGCAGAACCTGCCGGTGGTGCAGGCGTACGGTGGAGTGCCTCGGGCGCTGGTGACGTTCGATGCGGAGGCCGAGCGCTACCTGGGAGAGATGCGCCGCTCGCTGTTCCTGCGCGGGGCCTTCAGCCCCACGGTGGAGATGCTGGGCATCTTCGGCGTGGCACTGGTGGTGATGTGGGGCGCTCGGGCGGTGGCGGCGGAGCCCGCGCTGGCGGGGCGGCTGCTCTCGTTCATCGCGGCGGCGCTGCTGCTCTACCAGCCGGTGAAGTCCCTGAGCGGCACGCTCTCGCAGGTGCTCACGGGCCTGGTGGCGGCCGAGCGCCTCTTCGCCATCGCGGACGAGCCCTCGCCTCCGGACGAGGGCCGCACGGCGGAGCCGCTGAAGCAGGCGCTGGTGTTGGAGGACGTGCGCGCCACGTACCTGGACGGCCGCGAGGGCATGCGCGGGGTGAGCCTCACGGTGCCCGCGGGCGCGCGGGTGGCGCTGGTGGGAGCCTCGGGCGCGGGAAAGACGACGCTGTTTTCAGTACTGCTTGGCTTCCTGCCCACAAGCGGCGGGACGGTGCGCTGGGATGGCGTGCCCATGACGGAGCTGAAGCCCTCGAGCGTCCGGGCGCAGATGGCCTGGGTGCCACAGGAGCCCGTCCTCTTCTCCGGCACGGTGCGCCACAACCTGTTGCTGGGGCGGCCCGAGGCCACCGACGCGGACATCTGGGAGGCGCTGGCCCTGGCCCATGCGGAGGACTTCGTGCGGGCGCTGCCGGGAGGACTGGACGAGCCCGTGGGTGAGCGCGGCTCCCGGCTCTCGGGCGGACAGCGGCAGCGGCTGGCCCTGGCCCGGGCGTTCCTGCGCCGGCCGTCGCTGCTGCTGCTGGACGAGCCCACGAGCGCCCTGGACGCGGCCAGCGAGGCCGCGGTAGGGGCGGGACTGGCGGAGCTGATGAAGGGCCGCACGGTGCTCGTCATCGCGCACCGGCTCTCCACGGTGCGGGACGCGGACCTCATCGTCGTGCTGGACGCGGGCCGGGTGGTGGAGTCCGGCACACACGCGGAGCTGGTGGCGCGCCAGGGCCGCTATGCACAGCTCCTGGGAGAAGGGGCAGTCGCCGCTTGATCCCCTCTCCCCGCTTTGCGAGCGTCCCCCGGTGATGTCGCGCGAGCCGGCCCCGCTCAACCTCAACACGCTGCTGCTGGTGCCCGCCCTGGGATTGGCGGCGGTGGGGTGCTGGGCCGCCGCAGCGCGTCAGCTGGCCATCGCCGGGGCCGCCACGGCCACCCTCTTCCTGCTCCCGATTGTCTTCCGGCTGCTCACCCGCACCTGGTACCGAGGGCTCGTGGTGCGTGGGCTCGGATTGTTCATCCTCGGCTACCACGTGCCAGTGTTCATCTTTGCATTCTGCGCGCGCACCCAGATTGGCTGCGAGCCGGGCAACTGCACAGGACTCATCATCCTCGGGGCGCTCGTGGCCCCGATTGTCGGGCTCCTGTTCACCGTTGTGTATTGGCTGGTGGGTCGCCCGCCAGCCTGAGTTCCCACGAATACCCTGCGTACCTAGTTTCGCGGGGAATGCTTGTTACAGCCAGACCCCATGTGGCTCCGGGTGTAGTCGCGGCTGCGACCGCGCCCATGTCTGTTCTCTTTGTCTCCTGGCTGCTGGTGAGCTGGGCAGGAGGATCCGATGAGCTGTCTCGAATCACGGGTGCCGCGGGGTCCTTTTCCTCCCTGGTCCTCCTGTCGGGGCTGGTGGAGCTGGTGTTCCTGACCTTGATGGTCTGCCATATCGGCATCGGGCGGGTGGTTCCGCTGGCCGTCATGCTGGGCATGGCCACGCTGCCCTGGACCGTGGGGCTGCTGGGCACCGAAGTCATCGTCGGCCGGGTGGTGGCGGCGCTGGCCGGGCTGGAGATTCCGGATGCGCGCAATGCGCTGGCGCTGGGCGTGGGAGAGGCCATGGCCGCGCGCATGCTGGGGGCCTGGATGAGCGCGGCGCTGCTGCTCGGGTTGGGGCTGGGGTTGGCAATGGCCGGAGCCTCCGCCGAGCTGCCGTTCCGCTCCAGCCCGCAGGGCTCCACCCCGAGCCTCGTGCTCGGAGTCGTCGTGGCCCTCACGCTGGCCACCATCGCCTTGCTGGGAGCACTGGAGGCCCACCGGCTCTTCGAGCTCCTCACGGGGCTGCCCCAGACGCCGATCGCTGATCGCACCCGCCTGCTGAGCCAGGCTGCGGACGATGTGATGCGCCTGCGGCCCTTACGTCAGGCCTGCCTGGCGCTGCTGATCATCCTGGCCGTGGTGCTCCTCGTGTGGCAGACGCGCCGCTACTCGCGCATGGCCCGAGGGTGGATGGGCAGTGTCTTCCTGGCGGCTGCGGTCACCGCGCTGCTCTTCCTGGATGCCCACCCCCTGCGCCTCGCCGAGCAAGGTGCGCGCGCGGCGGGCGTCGGCGCTCCTTCCCTGCCCCGAGGCTTCGAGCCACTCCGCACCTCCGAGGCCGCCATGCCGCACCCATTCGCGGCCCTCGTCACCGCGGAGGGCCTGACGCCCGTGGGCAGCGCCCGCCTCGGCTGGAGCAGCCCGGGCAAGGCGCTGGCGGAGTCGCTCATGGGCTCGCTGCACTCCACGCTTCCGCAATCCACGCGTCCCAGCGGCGTCGTGCCCGAGCCCGTGTTGCCCGTGCTGGCGGATGCCCGCACTCCCGGCGCCAGCCTGCGCCGCCTCGTCGAAGCGAGCGCCCTTGCCGGTGCGCGCTCCGTGGAGCTGGTGGGCCAGCATCCGCAATCGGCCAACCTCGCGACGCTGGCGAAGCTCAAGACTCAAGTGCCCCTGCTCTCCCTGCTCGCGGCGCAGGAGGGCACGCTTCAGTTGCTGCTGCCCGCAGCCCTGTCCAAGCCCGTCACCCTCTCCTGGCAGGCCCGGTTCGGAGAGGGGGAGCAACTCCTGCTCTCTCCCGTGCAGGGCGGCGAGACGCTTTCCCTCTCTCTGAGCGCATCCCTGGCGGAGGTGCCGCATGTGCTCGCAGGAACGTTCGTCGGGCTGGAGCTGCCGGAGGACATCTCCTTGAAGGAGCTCGGCGCCGCGGCCGAGGTGCTCGGGCTTGCCGGAGCGTCACCCGTGGTGGTGCTCGATCCGGCCTCGCGCACGGCCCAGCCCATGAATGGCGGCACGAGCACCCTGTGGCTCCCTCGCTCCCCCGGCCCGCTGGCGCCCAAGCGCTTCCAGCGCACGGCGAATGAGGCGCGGCTCCCGGAGCAGGCCCCTGCCCGTCCGCCCGAGCCCGTCACGGCCACTCAGAGAAGCCAGCCGAGCAGCGCGATGGCCACCATGAGGCCCACGGCGAACACGAGCACCATCGCCATGCCCTCGAACCTGCCCCCTGCGGGGGCGTGGGGCGCCGCACCTGCGTCCGGCTCGCTCTTCTGAGGAAGGGCAGCGGGGCTCAAAGGCGCGGTTGACGCCGAAACCAATTCGGTGACGAGGGGGGACTCCTGCAGCTCGAGCCCCTCGCGCGCGAGTGCCAGCACGCGCTTGATGTGGAGGAGGTAGCGGTCCTCTCCCTCGTAGGTCTCCAGCGCCGCCGCCGCGCGTATCAGCCGGACGGGAACCAGCTCCGGGTCCGTGTGCACGATGGCCGCGGCGGGGTTCACCTTCGAGCCACCGACCCTCTCCAGCTCGACCCGGCCCGTGCGCAGACCTTCGCCCTGGCTCCACGCGTAGTGGTCCTCGAGCAGCGTCAGCTCCTGGCGCTGCACACGGCCCTCCCTATCGACGAGCGAGAGCAACTCCGCTCCCTGGGGGGACATGTGCCAGACAGAGCGATGGCCATGGTCGCCGGGAGGCCCTTCCACGGCCCGGACCTGGTAAAGCGCCTGCACTGCGGCCTTCAGCTTCTCTGGTGACGGGTGGGTCATCCCGGGCGGGAGCCTAGCAGGGCGCCAGCGACATTGGCGGCTGGCATCCTTAATGTTCACTCCGGGAGGTTGGCCTTGAACGGGTGGGGAGCGCTTCACGCGCCCCGTGCGTCCGCCCGCTCCCAGGGCTAGCGTTCGTGCCGCATGAGCCGCTCACGGGGAAGAGGCACCGACTTCGTCCACCACTTCGAGGACGCACAGACGCTGGATGGGCTGCTGGAGCTGGCCGGCAGCACGTGTGACACCTATGAGGTGCTCACACGGATGCGCTCGGCCAAGGCCGAGGGGCAGCGGCATGACGCCGTCATCCCCACCCTCTTCGAGGGAGAGCCCCACTTCCCCTCGCCCGAGGTGGCGCAGCGGCTCTTCCAGAACCTGCTGGGGCTCTGGGACCTGGTGGAG
Organism: Hyalangium minutum; assembly: GCF_000737315.1. Classification (GTDB taxonomy): domain Bacteria; phylum Myxococcota; class Myxococcia; order Myxococcales; family Myxococcaceae; genus Hyalangium; species Hyalangium minutum. Next base: position 118,153 of record NZ_JMCB01000002.1, on the reverse strand, counting down.
GAGGGCCAGCCCATCCCGCTGGAGCAGGGGCCTCAGCCGCCTCGGCCCAAGAAGGTGAAGCCCGTGCGGCCGCCCCCTTTTGCCCCGGGAGAGCCAGGGAGCGAATTCGTGGAGGCCGCCTGGCGTTACCTGGAAGACGACCCGAAGGAGCGCACGCGGAGGCAGCACGCCTTCGACAACCGGCAGGATGCGCTGCTGGGTGCTCTTGACGTGGCGGGGCTCGCGGACGAAGGATATGCGGTAGCCCGCCACCTGCTCTTCGAACTGCACGCCATGATGGAGCTGGGCTGGCCGCCGGGACTTGCCAGTGTGGATCCGGCGGCGCTGGAGAGGGAGGACACGGAGGCTCCGCCGGTGCCCGAGGCCCTCGCCGCATATGCGGAAGAAGCGCTGTTCGAGGCGGAGCAGGATGAGGAGCACCCCCTCTCTGCCGAGGAGCTCGCGCGGGTGCGCACGTATGTGCGGCGCGGGCTGGCGGCCTTATGGCACGCCCGGAAGGGAAGTTGACGGATGGCACGAGACAAGGACGACAACGAAGGCGGTGGGTTCTCCGGCAAGCGCAACAAGTCGTGGCGAGAGATCGACGCGATGCGCGGCAAGAGCAAGAGCCACTCCCGCCAGGATGACCCGGCGCAGCAGCGCATCGAGCGCAGCGCCTCCTACCAGAAGTACAAGGCGGCGGCGGACGCGCTCTTCACGGGCGGCGAACTCCCCGAGGGGTTGGCGGAGAAGTTCGACCCCGAGGGCAAGCGCAAGACGCAGAAGGCCGCCATGCAGAAGCTGCAGCAGGCGGAGACGCGGCAGGCCTGGGTGCAGGGGGTGGTGGAGTACCTGGAGAAGTACCCGGAGCTGCCCGAGGACGCGTACTTCCTGGACAGCCTGCTGGACCACCCGCGCGAGCGGATTGCCGACAAGGCGCTGGCGAAGCTGGAGGCGATGGAGGGCGAGGGCAAGCTGAAGACGAAGGTGCCCAAGAGCCTGGACGAGCGCCTCAAGAGCATTCAGATCACGAGCCTGGATCCGGACATGCAGGGCCGGGCGAAGGCGCTGCGTGAGAAGCTGAAGGCCTGAGCGGGCGGCGCGCTCGGGAGACGGTGGCCATCGGGGCTCCGGCCCCGAGTAGGTGCTGCCAGCGGAGGCGGTATCATCGGCGTGATGCGCCTTGCTGCCGTGTTGGCTCTGCTCCTCTCCGCTTCGGTCTCCGCCAGTGAGGCCTCGCACCCCACGTTCACGAACCTGCCCGCCGATCCCGCTCCACCGGGGCTGGTGCGAGGACTCCACTACTGGATCTCGAACGAAGACACCCTCGAGCTCTTCCACAACGCGGTGAAGGACAAGGGCGGCGTCTACGTGGGCGTGGGCACCGACCAGAACTACCTGCTGGGAGCCTGGGCACGAGCGGAGGGGCTCGTCCTGCTGGATTTTGATCAGTCCGTGGTCGATCTCCACCGGGTCTACCGCGTCATCTTCCTCGCGGCGGAGACTCCCGGGGCGTTCCTCGAGCTCTGGCAGAAGCAGAGCCGCTCGGAGGTGCGCCGGCTCATCCAGGAGGGCTACTCCGACAAGCGGCAGCGAGCCGGTGCGCTGCTGGCCCTCAACACGGCCCGCGGGGCGGTGGAGCGGCGGTTCGGGCGCCTCATGGCGCAGATGGCGAAAGCGAACCAGACCTGCTTCCTCACGAACGCCGCCGATTACGCGCACCTGCGCCGCCTCTTCCAAGAGGACAAGGTCTTCATGGTGAGAGGAGACCTCACGGCCCGGCGCACCATGAAGGCGCTCGGGGAGGCACTCTCCGCGTCAGGGAAGACGGTGGGCGTGCTCTACCTGTCCAACGCCGAGCAATACTTTGCCTACGACGCGCAGTACCGGAACAACATCCGAGGACTTGCGCTGACGGAGAACAGCGTGGTGCTCCGCACCAGCGGTGAGCGGGGCATTCCTCACGTGAAGGGCACCCACTACCACTACAACACGCAGTCCGGTCCGAACTTCGTGGCCTGGCTGGACGACAAGAAGACTCGCAAGTCGGTGACGATGCTGCGGTTCGCAGCCGCCGAGGGACAGGTGCGTGGGCTGTCACGGCTCGACACTCCGCCCGCCGAGGCGCGCGAGGCCGCGAAGCAGAAGCTCCTGGCGAAGCGGCGGGTGAAGCGCGCTCCAGCTCGGACGCTGCCAGCCCGGGCGGAGAACCTCCCATGAGCACCGTGCGGTGGCTCGCGCTGCTCGTGGGGCTCGTCAGCACGAGCGCGGGGGCGGCTGCTCCATCTTCGGAGGCTCCAGCGGTGGTGCCCTGCCTCGAAGCACCCAAGCCGGGCATGGCCTGCATCCCGGGAGGCCCATTTCTCCGAGGCATGAACGGAGGGCCGCACGCGCCCGCCCGGCCACAGCAGGAGGTCTGGGTGCAGACCTTCTATATGGATACCCACGAGGTGACCTACAGCGCCTACAAGGCTTGCGAGGCACAGGGGCGCTGCCGGAAGGCGGGCCCGAACTACCGCGACTTCGACCACCCGCAGCAACCCATCAATGGGGTGAGCTGGTACGACGCGAAGGCCTTCTGCGAAGCGCACGGCAAGCACCTGCCCACGGAGGCCGAGTGGGAGAAGGCGGCGCGGGGTACGGACGGACGGCTCTACCCTTGGGGTGACGAGCCCGCCACGTGCGAGCGAGCCGTCATCATGGACAGCCGTGGACGCAGCTGCGGCCAGCGGCAGCGCTCGAAGACCCATGCCGAGGTGGGCCGTCCCGAGCCCGTGGGCTCACGCCCTCCCAATCCCTATGGGCTGTATGACATGGCGGGGAATGCGTGGGAGTGGGTCGCGGACTGGTTCACGCCCTCGTGGAGAGCCTGTGGCGCCGCCTGTCAGGGCATCAATCCGAAGGGGCCCTGCGCGGGCCAGGAGCCCTGCGCGGGATATACACAGAAGGTGGTGCGAGGAGGCTCCTGGTTCTGGCCAGCCTCGTACGCGACGACGGTGTACCGGAGGCCGCATGTGCCTTCCAACCGGCCCATCTTCCACCACTTCGGATTCCGCTGCGCAGCGAGCATCGAGGAGGCTCAGGCACTCCCGGAGAAGTGAAGAGGCTCAGCGGTTGATGACGAACCCGCAGGCCGAGTCGAGCACCACCTTCGCGCCCGCCAGTGCTTTCAGCAGGCGCTCGTAGTGCGTGCGCTCCGCGTCGAGCTGGGCCTCCAGCGCCTTGGCATCCAGCCCCTGGTGTCCCAGTGACAGACGCATCCGCTCCAGCGTGGCGTCCCGCTCGGCCTCGATGGCCTTGCGCGCCTTCGCGGCCAGCTTGCCCAGCTCCGCCTCGGCGGCCTTCTGTCCCACGGTCACCGCCGCGTCCACGAACGCGCGGACACCCGGGAACGCGCGCGACACCTCGTCGCCCTTGAGCGCGCGGCCCTCTGCCTCCAGCGCGGGCAGCAGCGTCGCATCCGCCTTGGCACCACCCGGCCCCTCGGCCACGGCCACCGGCAGCAGCGTGCGCTCCAGGAAGCGCGCGAGCTGACGGCTCGGCACACGGGCACCGGCAGAGGTGTCCTCGGGCTCGGGCGTCTGCACGTGGTAGAGCAGCTCCAGCCCGCGCGCCTTGAGGGGCCCGCGCTTCTCGATGAACCGGAAGCCGCTGCGCCCGTACGGCCCGTCGCGCAGGAAGCCGAACAGCGCCTCCACCAGCGAGTGCCCAGTGGCGAAGTACTCCAGTTCCTCGGCCTCCACCGCCGTGTCGCGCCAGAAAGTGCCCAGCAGCGTCCGGTCCTCCATCACGTCGAGTCCGGGCAGCCCCTCCACGTTGAGCGCATGGCCGAAGTGGAAGGCGCACTGGAACGCGTCCACCTCCTCGTCCGTGTCCACGCGGATGCCGACCCGCTTGGCCAGCTCCGTGACGGTCTCCTCCAGCCGCTCGTCGAGGTCTCTCGCCACGCCCCAGAGGCCATCCTCCAGCGGCAGCTCCTCGCCCTCTTCTTCGTCCTCCTCCTCCATGCCCATGCGCGCTTGCGCACGCGCCACCAGCCGCGCCACCGCCGGCTTGTCGAAGGAGCGCAGATCCAGCAGCGGGTCATACGCGCGCTTCACCTGCGCCCGAGCCGCCTCCACCTTGGTCTTCAGCTCGGCCGCGTAGGCGACGCGGGCCTCGCGAGGCAGCAGTGCCAGCTCGGCGATCCGGTCCTCCACCTCCTCCAGCACCGCGTCGAGGCCACCCACGGTCTCGCCGAACACTCCCACCGCGTCCGCCAGCAGCATCAGCACGTCCGAGGCGAGCGTGCCCGCTGGGTCAAACACGTGGATCTCCACCGGCTTCGTCTGGCCGATGCGGTCCAGGCGGCCGATGCGCTGCTCGACGGTGCCGGGGCTCCACGGCAAGTCGTAGTGCACCAGGTGGTGGGCGAACTGGAAGTTGCGGCCCTCGCCACCGACTTCGGTGCACAGCAGGACCTTGGGGCCCTCGGGATCGCGGAAGCGCGCCACCTGTCTGTCTCTCTCCACCAGCGGCAAGTCGCCGTGGTAGCCGAGCGCCTCGATGCCCTCGCGGCCCAGCTCCGCCTGCAGGGCCTCCAGGGTGTCGCGGCTCTCGGTGAACACGAGCACCTTGGCGGCGGCCTCAGAGGCCCAGATGCCGCGCAGCACGCCGAGGAACGCCACCAGCTTCGCATCCCGCGACGGCAGCTTCAGATCCGCGCCCTTCAGCGCGGGGTTGGAGCTGACGGCACCAGCGAACGCCGAGGGGCTGGACTCCAGCCGGCGCAGCACGTTGGCCAGCGGCGCGCCGCGCAGGCTCGACTTCGCGAGGGCCGCCAAGGCGCTATCGCGTGTCTTCAGCTCCTCGGCGGAGAGCTTCACCGGGTGGCGGTGCAGGCGCCGGGTGGAGAAGCCGCCGACAATGGCGCGACGGTTGCGCACGAGCCGGTCGGACAGGCTGTACGTCTCCGCGAGGTGCTCCAGCAGCGCGTCCCGGTCCTTGAGCCCCTGGAGCTTGGCGTCCTCGGGGAAGCGTTTGGCCAGCGCCTTCACGGCCTTGGCGGGCTCATTGCCCTCGAGCAGCGCGCGGACAGCGGTGGACAGCTCCTCCTGCCGGGCCAAGCGCGACTCGAAACCCTTCACCGTGGGCGCGGTGGCCGCGTCGATCAGCGTGAGCAGCCCGTGGTACTCGGCCGGGTCCAGCTGCATGGGCGTGGCGGTGAGCAGCAGCAGGCCCCAGCTATTGCCCGCGAGCGCCTCGGCGGCCTCGAACGCCTTCTCGCCCTTGAGGTGGTGGGCCTCATCAATAATGACGAGATCCCAGAACGCATCCTCCTCGGCGACGGCCTGCCGGTGCTCCTCGTTGCGCGCGAGCATCTCCAGGCTGGTCACCACGAGCGGGAAGCGCTCCCAGGGAGACACCTCGGGCTGCTCCTTGAGGGACTGCGCGTAGCGGTCGGAGTCCATCAACGTGAAGAGCTGGTTGAACTTGTGGAACAGCTCCACGAGCCACTGCACGGTCAGGTGGCTGGGGGCCACCACGAGCACGCGGCGCGCGAGCCCCGAGAGCCGGAGCGCACTGAACACCATGCCCGCTTCAATGGTCTTCCCCAGGCCCACCTCATCGGCGAGCACGAAGCGCGGACGGCGCGCGGAGAGCACGCGCTGCACCACGCCCACCTGGTGAGGCTTCACCATCACCCGGCTGGCCAGCAGCGCGCCCAGGGCGTCACACCGGCGCTCATCGTCCAGCACGAGCGCCTGCTTCCGGAGCATGAAGGCCTTGGAATCCCCGACGCGGCCCTCGCGCAGGGTGGAGAGCAGATCCGAGCGCGGAGGCAGCGCGCGCAGCTCGGACTCGGGCATCTCGTCCTCTTCACCGGTGTCTGCGTAGCGGATGACGTACCGGCGCAGCCCACGAGCCCCGGGCTCCTCGCGCACCACGGTGGCCTGCCGTCCCTTGACGGTCACGACGGGCTCCCCGCTGGGCAGCGCGTACGACACGAGCGCCCCGCCTTTGGTGGAGACGAGCACCGCGGAGTCCTCGCGGGCCGGGAAGAAGACGACCGCCTTGGCGCCCCCTTCCTGGAGCGCGGCAAGGTGACCCACGCCCCACTCGGGCTGCGGGAGATAACGAACCTTGAGACCTTCGACGAGGGACATAGGAGATCGCTGGGGGCCAAAGAAAACGGGGCTCGCCTCTTAACGCCGTGCGCCGAGGAAGGCCATTCCGCAACGCACCCCGAGCAACGAAGCAGGGGCGCACCTCCTCTCCCTCGCCCCTCACGCCAGCCTCCGCGGCCCAACCTGGTGAGTGGTGTCCCCTGAATCGCCGCGCCGTCCCTCGCGCGAGGCCCGGGTCGGCCCAGAGCGCTCTCACCTGCTACGTGCGGAGAGCGCTCTGGAGCGCCGTTTTCTCCATTTCTGGAGCGCTCGTTGCGATCCAAAAAATCCCGCTCGGCTCAATAAGAAATGGGTTGGGAAGTCAAGGATTCCTCGTTCACACACCCTCTCGGATTTCGCCCCACACCCTGTTTTCAATCCCCCCTGAAACACCCCAGTTTTTGAGGATTTAAGGGAAAATTACGCTCTGTTTCAATCTCACCGCTTTTCAGGCCCGTTCAAGTTTCTTAACAGTTGAATTGTTCTGCCTGAGACGGATATTCTTTCTTCTGCTCGAAACAGCCTCTTCCGGCTAAAGCCGGAAATGACGATTCTCTGGTACTCTCTGTTTTAGAAGAGAGTTCAGGGGACATAATCAGAAGGCCGGGGTCTCTTCCCTCTCCCCGGCCAGCAGCAAGGAGGGGCCCTCATGCGTAAGTCGACGGCGCCGCTGGCAATGAAGGTCGAGACCACCCGACAGGTGGGGTCGCTCGGTGTGGTGCTCCTGCTTGCTTCACTCACCCCGCTGATGGCCGCGTGCGGCGCAGAGCCGGCGGGCGCCAGCGCCCCCTCCGAGCTGAGCACTCAGTCCCAGGCCGTGGAGGACGCCGACGACGAGCGCCGCTCGGACCCGTCGACCGACAAGGCCGTGAGCCTGGCGCTCGAGGTGGAGGACGGCGAGGGCATCCCGCTGCGCGTGAAGGCGGGGCAGACCTTCTTCATCAACCAGATCGACCTGCGCAGCTCGGTGACGGCCACCCGGGACGAAGGCGTGGACGGCCTGCGCCGCAACGGGTTGTTCGCCGGCCTGGGGTGGCTTGGCGTGCGGCAGGTGGACGAGGAGTTCGAGCTGTCTCCGGGCCCCGAGGGCTACAAGCGCCGCCGCTTCTACCGGAACGCCTTGTGGATGGACCTGCCCAGCATCTTCATCGTGGAGCAGGTGGACGCCCAGGGCCGCACCCTCGGCCGCCCCCTGGAGCTCAACGCGGGCGCCAACGACCAGCGCCGGGATGACGACGACTTCTTCGTCCGCCGCTTCCGCGCCATCCAGTGGACGTATGACTGCCGCTCGCTGGAGAGCTGCGCGGGCGCCAACAACTTCATGGAGGAGGCGCTGGTGGAGCTGCGCAACGCCCGCACCCCGTGCAAGGAGAAGCTGCTGAAGCTCGACTCGCGCACCAAGGCGCTCCGCCTGCGCTGGTCCCTGCGCCCCAGCGCCCCGTACACCATCCCCGTGGAGCAGGTGGCACGCCCCGCGTATGACTACGGCTTCTCCATCGACATGGTGCCCGTCACTCCGCCCCGCGCGGACGGTACCTACGCCCCGGGCACCTCCATCACCTTCCGTCTCACCCTGAAGGATGGCTCCGGCCGCAGGCTCCACCCCCAGGGCTCGCTTCCGACGTATAATGAGGTTGTCTTCGGCAACAATGAGCCGGGCATCCAGTACTATCGGGCGTTCTTCGATCCGTCGGCCACGTATTACCGCAGGAAGCACCGCGAGCGCATGCTGATGACGCAGATCATCGGGCCGGCCCAGAGAATCCAGCCCATCCGCTCCATCCTCGACCTCAACGACTTCCTGGGGCCTACCGTCCAGACGCCGGCCACCTTCGAGCGTGACGGCCTCTTCTCCCAGGTGCAGACCATCCCGAAGGGCCCGAACCTGTTCGGCGGTGCGTTCGATCCCACCCACGCCGGCTGGGCTGCGCCCGTCAGCGACACGTGGACCACCCAGCTGCCCGCCAACGCCGTGCCTGGCACCTACCTCGTCACGGTGAAGGGCCGCCGTGTGTACCTGGGCGAGGACATGCCCTACAGCCGCACCCTGGAAATCCAGGTCGGCACCCGGCAGCAGACCACCCCGGTGCCCACCACCGGCCCGTGCAACAGCTGCCACAGCAAGGGCGGCGAGCTGGCCAGCGTGCTCCACGGCAACGACAACCGAGCCGCCTGCAACGGCTGCCACGCCCCCCTCTCCTTCGAGCTGGAGGGCCCCATCTTCGTGCGCGTGCACTTCATCCACTCGCGCTCGGACCGGTTTGATACCAACCTGGCTCAGTGCAGCAGCTGCCACCTGAACCGCTCCAGCATCCAGCGCACCAGCAAGGCTGCATGCTTCTCGTGCCACAAGACGTGGTCCCCCCAGCACCAGGCCCAATTCGGCCCCCTCAAGAGCATGTATGTGGGGGGCGGCAGCGAATCCTTCCAGCAGTGCACCAGTACCTGCCACACTAATCACCCTCAGAGCGGCCTCTAGCCGCTCCCACACCCGGAGGTCCTCCATGGCGCAAGTGAAGATGCAGACGGCTCGCAGCACCGAGAAGGAGCCCGTCGCGGCCGCGGAGGACTTGATGAAGCAGCTGGGCAGCATCACCCCCAAGCTGGTGATGATGTTCGCCTCGCGTGAGCGCGACCAGAGCGCGCTCAACCGCGCCGTGCGCGAGCGGCTCCCCAAGGGCTGCCGCCTGGTGGGCGCCACCACCGCCGGTGAGCTGGACAACACCGGCATCCACTCCGGCTCCGTGGTGCTCGGCGCCCTCTACGGGGACTTCGACGTGGGCGTGGGCCTGGGCACCGGCCTGAGCCTGGATGCCGTCTCCGCGGGCGGCAACGCCATCAAGAAGGCCTGCGAGGAGCTCGGCGTGCGGCAGGCGGATCTGGATCCGCGCAAGTACGTGGGCCTCGTGATTGACGACGGCTTCCGCTACAAGAAGGAAGAGCTGCTGCTGGGCATCCTCGAGAAGAACCAGACGCTGGTGCTCGTGGGCGGCGGCGCCAGCGACGACAACCGCGACATCTCCAAGCAGTCCTCGCAGCTCCACGTGGACGGTGAAGTCGCCACCGACGCGGTGCTCGTGGCCCTGTTCCGCACCAACGCCCCGTTCGCCGCCCTCCGCTCGCACTGGTACATCCCCACCGGCGAGCGGATGACGATTACCAAGGTCGACGAGACGCACACCCGCGCCCTGGAGATTGATGGCAAGCCGGCGGCCCAGCGCTACGCGGACCTGCTCGGGTGCCAGCCGAGTGAGCTGGAGTTCGGAACCCCCAAGGGCTTCGCCGTCCGCCCGACCGCACTCCGCGTGGGACGCGAGTACTTCATCCGCGCCCCCTGGAAGCCCATCCTCGAGGATAACTCCATTCTTTTCGCCAACTTGCTGGAGGAGGGCTCCGAGCTGGAGCTCATGAAGATTGGCGACATGGCCGGAATGACGAAGTCCTTCTTCACGGAGGAGCTGCCCAGGCGGGTACACAACCCCCAGGCTGTCCTCCTGTTTCATTGCGGTGGGCGTATGTGGTACGCGAGCGCTACAGGTAAGGTTCCCGAATTGGCGGAGACCTTGCGCTCCGCGCCGACGGCGGCTGGAATGAATGTGCACTTCGAGATCTACTCGGGGTTCCACATCAACACCACGCTGACCGTGCTGGCGTTCGGATCCAACTGATGAGCCTCTCGCCCCTCGCGCAAACCGAAAGCCCTACCCACCGCATCCTCCTCCACACCAGCGAACGCGAGACCGAGCAGGTTCTAAACGCACTGCGCCGAGTGTCGCCGCGGCACGAGGTGGAGCGGGTCTCCAGCGCCGACGCGCTCGCTGCTGCGTTGGCGAAGCCCTGGTCTCTGGTGGTGTTCGGCACGGAGCCGGGGGCGCTCTCCCTGGAGCAGATTCACGCCACTTGGAAGCAAAAGGGCCACGGTACGCCCTTCGTGGTGCTGTCACGCCAGTGGAACGAGGAGACACTGGCGGCCGCCATGCAAGCCGGGGCCAGCGACTACCTCACCGAAGAGCAGCTGGGCCGGCTGGGGCTGATCCTCGCGCGCGGACACCAGCACGAGCAGGGGGAGGAGCTCCAGCGCACGGTCTGGCTGCTCAACAAGATCATCGACAGCCTGCCCTTCATCCTCTTCGTCAAGGATGCCAAGGAGCTGCGGCTCAAGGTCGTCAACAAGACGTTCACGGACTCGTTTCAGACCACCAAGGAGGGCCTGCTCGGGAAGCTGGATCACGACTACTTCCCCAAGGAGCAGGCCGACGCCTTCGTCGCCATTGATCGCGAGGTGGCCGCCTCCAAGCAGATCAAATCCTTCGAGGAGGTCGCGCGCGTCGTCAGCGAGGATCGCCAGTTCGGCACCCGGAAGATCCCCCTCACCAATGAGCAGGGTGAGGTCCTCTATGTGATGGGCGTCACCGAGGACATCACCGAGCGCAAGCGCAACGAGGCGGCGCTCCAGGCGGCCAACAAGAAGCTGGCCGAGAACCTCGATGAGCTCAAGCGCACGAAGTCCGTCTCCGCCCGCTCGCTGGCCAGCTACCAGCAGCGCGCGCTGCAGATGGAGATCATCCGCCAGCAGAACGAGGACCTGGACAAGCTGGCCACGGACCTGGCCATCTCCAAGCGCAACGAGGAGGAGCGCGCCCGCGAGGCCGAGGCCGCCGCCCGCCTCAAGAGCGAGTTCCTCGCCAACTTCAGCCACGAGATTCGCACCCCGCTCAACGGCATCATCGGCTACTGCGACCTGCTGATGCGCGAGGAGGGCAGCCGCCTCACCGCCCACGGCCGGCGTGACTTGAACGTCGTGAAGACGAACGCCAAGACGCTGCTGGCGCTCATCAACGACATTCTGGACCTGTCGAAGATCGAAGCGGGCCGCGTGGAAGTCGTCACCGAGCGCGTGGACGTGCAGGAGCTGGCCGAGGAGTGCCAGGCCACGGTGCGCGAGTACCTCAAGGGCAAGGACGTGGCGCTCACGCTCAACATCGAAGAGCGCGCGCGGTTCCTGCAGACGGACGCGCTGAAGCTGCGGCAGATCATGCTCAACCTGCTGAGCAACGCCGCCAAGTTCACCGAGTCCGGAGAGGTGGCGCTGGCCCTGCGCGCCGAGGGCAACGAGGCGGTGATGTCGGTGGAGGACACCGGCGTCGGCATTCCGCCCGATCAGGTGCAGCACATCTTCGAGAAGTTCCGCCAGGTGGACGGCTCGCACACGCGCAAGGTGGGCGGCACCGGCCTGGGTCTGGCGATTGTCCGCGAGCTGAGCAAGGTGCTCGGCGGCAACGTCAACGTCACCAGCGTGCTGGGCCGCGGCTCCACCTTCACCGTGCGGCTCGCGGGCGTGCTGGAGAGCCCGGCCCCCGCGCCGTCCGCCTCCAGCAATGGAGAGCAGCCGGAGCAGGCGGTGTCCGTGGAGGACGTGGCGGCGAAGCTGGCCCCGCTGGCGGCCGGCAGCACCGTGCTGGTGGTGGACGACGACTTGCTCATGCAGCAGCTGGTGGTGGGCCAGCTGGAGCCCGCGGGCTTCAAGGTGGTGCCCGCCGGCGACGGCGTGAACGCGCTGCGGCTGGCGCGCGAGGTGAAGCCCCAGGCCATCATCCTGGACATCCACCTGCCCCGGCTGGACGGCTGGAGCGTGCTCAGCCAGCTCAAGAGCGAGCCGCACCTGTCCACCATCCCCGTCATCCTCGTGTCCGTGGAGGAGCAGCGCGCGCGCGGCTACTCGCTGGGCGCGTGCGAGTACCTCGTCAAGCCCATCGAGCCGGACCGGCTGGTGGAGGTGGTGACGCGCACCCTGGGCACCCAGGCCCTGGGCACCGGCGAGGTGCTGGTGGTGGATGACGACGCGGGCACCCGCGAGCTCGTCAGCCGCAGCCTGCGCCGCGCCGGCTTCTCCACCTCCGAGGCCCACAGCGGCGAGGACGCCCTGCTCAAGGCCCGCGTCTCCCCGCCCATCCTCGTGGTGCTGGACCTCATGATGCCCAACCTCGACGGCTTCGAGGTGCTGCGGCGGCTGCGCGCGGAGAACCTCCACATGCCGGTGGTGGTGCTCACCGGCAAGGACCTGACCAGCGAGGAGCAGAGCACGCTGCGCAACGGGCTCATCGCCTTCGTGCGCAAGGGCGGCCACGCCATCGACGACGTGATTGGCCAAGCCAAGGCGCTGCTGCTGCAGAAGCGCGCGGCCAACAGCGGGCGCATGCCCCGCATCCTCTACGTCGAGGACAACCCGCAGAACCGCGACATCGTCCGCCGCTACCTCGGCAACAACTACGAGCTGCTCGAGGCCGAGGACGGTGAGCTGGGCCTGGAGCGCGCGCAGAAGGAGACGCCGGACCTGGTGCTGATGGACCTGTCCCTGCCGCGCGTGGACGGCTGGGAGGCCACCCGTCGCATCCGCGCCCTGCCGGCCGCCATCTCCAAGGTCCCCGTCATCGCCGTCACCGCCCACGCGGGCCGCGAGTACCAGGACCGGGCCCTCAAGGCCGGCTGCGACGCGTACCTCACCAAGCCGCTGGACCGCGATCAGCTCCTGGACACCATCCGCAAGCACCTGGGGAAGAGCCATGGCTGACGGCAAGCTCCGCGTGCTCGTGGTGGATGACGACCCGGACCTCTTGGACTTGGTGGCGCGCTCGCTGCGCGCTCACGGGTTCGAGGTGGAGACGCACATCTCCGCCCTGGGTGTCTCCACCCGCATCCGGGACAGCGTGCCGGACGTCGTCCTGATTGACGTGAATTTCCCCGCCCTCAAGGGCGACAAGGTGGTGTCCCTGGCGCGCACCCAAGCGCCCTCGGGCATCAAGTTCATTCTGTATTCAGCCTCGGATGAGACCCAGCTGCGCTCGCTCGCCATGGCGTCAGGCGCGGATGGATATCTCTCCAAGAGTGTTCAAGGTGATGAGCTCGCGCGGAAGCTGGAGTCCTTCCGTCACAAGCCTCGCCCTACTCCCGTGTCTCCTGTCTGAGTTCAATCGGTCTCACTGACTCGGCTGTCTGAATTCTCTGAAATGTCTGCCCTTTGGAGGGCCCTGTCTTGCGAACTCCTGACTACAGTGAGGCTGAAAAGCTACGCCATCAACTGGCGTCTCCCATGTTCAATCCCTTGCTGAAGAAGTGGGTCGGTAAGGGAGACCTCGATTACGAGGTCTATTTGAAAACAGGGACTTTGTTACATCTCCAGTCCTCCACGGAGGAGCTCGTCCATCACGATGAGCTCTTGTTTCAGATTACTCACCAGGCCCAGGAACTCTGGCTCAAGCTCATCACCCAGGAAGCGGTCGAGGTGGTGGCGGAGATGGATGGAGACCTGCTGTGGCCAGCCACCGGGCGGCTGGAGCGCATGCTGCGCGCCATGAAATGTCTCGTGGCGGAGATGAACATCCTGGAGACGATGACGCCGGATACGTATCAAATCATCCGGCGCAGCCTGGGCAACGGCAGCGGGCAGGAGTCTCCGGGCTACAACGCCATGCGCCTGGCGGCGGACGGCTTGGCGGCGGCGTTGGATCGCACGCTGCAGCGGCGCAACCTGCGGCTGCTGGATGTGTACAAGGTCGGCGCGTACAACTCGGAGGACGTGAAGCGCATCTGCGAGCAGTTCGTCGACCTGGACGAGTTGTTTCAGACGTGGCTCTACACGCACTACCAGATGGTCCGCCGCATCATCGGCGTGGACCGCTCCATCAAGGCGCTGGATGGCCTGCCCACGCAGGTGCTGGCGGGGCGCATGACGCTGCCGCTGTTCCGCAAGCTGTGGGAGGTGCGCGCGGAGATGACGAACGCGTGGCGGCGCGACGGTGGCTACGCGCCCGGCAGCCAGCGGCCCTCGGGCTCCTACCCCGCTGTCTCCCCAAGCCCCGCGGGCCCCCCCGCTCCCGAGGGCCATGCCTCCATCAGCTCAGCGCTGGAGGCGGCCTCCGACCTTCCGGCTCCGGGCGCGGCGAAGGCCCCCACCGAGCCACAGCAGTCGGCTCCTCCGGTGATGAGCACCGCCCAGGCCCTGGCCGCGGCCGCGGCGCAGGTGGATCCCTCCGCCACGGCCGCCGCGAGCGTGCCTCCACAGGCGCCTGCCGAAGACCCCTGGTCCAAGCCCGAGCCGCCTCGTCGCGGACAGGCGCCGGGGCCCACCGAGCCTCCGCCGCTGCCGGAGTCGGATGATCCGTGGTCCCGGCCCGAGCCGCCCACCTCGCGCTTCGCCGCGCAGTTGCAGGAAGGCGTCGCGGCGAACCACCCCTCCAAGGATTCAGGACGCTGACATATGGACGCAACGCTCTCGGCGGTACGGGCGGAGTTCCCCCTGCTGGAGAAAGTGACGTACCTCAACAGCAACTCCACGGGGGCGTTCCCCCGGGGCATGGAGGCGGTGCTCCAGCGCTACGGGCAGACGCTGCAGCACTGGCGTGACGAGGCGTGGGAGGGCTGGTGGGCGGACTGGCTCGGGTACATGGACGCGGTGGCGCGCTTCATCGGCGCGCCGGACGGCTCCGTGGTGACGGACACCAACCTCACCACGCTGCTGGGGCGCCTGGGCACTTGCTTCGACTACCAGGGCGAGCGCCGCCGCGTGGTGACCACGGACCTGGAGTTCCCCACCGTGCCCTTCCTCTGGAAGGGCTTCGAGCGCTACGGCGCGGAGACCGTGGTGGTGCCCTCCGAGAACGGGAGGATGGACGAGGAGCGCCTGTGCGCCGCCATCGATGAGCGCACGCTGCTCGTGAGCGTCACCCACGCCAGCTCCTCCACCGGCGCCATGCTGGACCTGGCGTCCGTCGTGCGGCGCGCGCACGCGGTGGGCGCGCTCGTGGCCGTGGACGCCTACCAGTCGGTGGGCGCCGTCCCCATCGACGTGAGCGCGCTGGGCGTGGACTTCTTGCTTGGCGGCGCGCACAAGTGGATGTGTGGCTCCATCGAGAGCGCCTTCCTGTACGTGCGCCCGGCCCTGCTGCCCACGCTGAGGCCCGCGGCCACGGGGTGGATCGCCGGAGAGAACCCGCTCACCTTCGGGCCGGTGCGCGACTGGGCCCCCACGGCGCGAAGGATGGCCAGCGGCACCCCGGCGGTGCTGCCCTCGCAGCTGTCCCGGGTGGGGTTGGACATCCTGGCGTCGGTGGGGATGCCGACGATTCGCGCACACTCCCTGCGGTGCACCGCGCGGGTGATGGAGCGGGCAGACGAGGCGGGCTTCACGGTGGTGACGCCGCGGCAGGAGGAGCGGCGCGCGGGCGTGGTGGCACTGCGCTTCCCCGGAGACGCGGCGGTGGCCCAGCGGCTGGTGGCCAGCGGCTTCATCTGCAGCTACCGGGGCATGCTGCGCGTGGCGCCGCACCTCTACAACACGCTGGAAGAAGTGGACCGCTTCATGGACGCGCTGGTGGCCGAGGCGCGGAAGGAGAAGGCATGAGCACCGTGGAACTCACTCCCCGCGCGCTGCTGCACCTGCTCTTCAACGGAGCGCGCGCCATCGACGTGGTGGAGACGGCGTACAAGCTGGGCCTGCTGGAAGCGCTGGAGGCAGGCCCGGTGACGCTGGAGGTGCTGAGCCAGAAGTACGGCATGGTGCCGGGGCGTCTCTACAAGTTCCTCGACTGCCTGGAGAGCCTGGGGCTGGTGCGGCGCGAGCAGAAGACGGACGCGCTGCTCGAGGCCCGCTACACGGCGGTGCCGGGGCTGCGCGCGGCGGCGGAGAAGGTGGTGGGGCCGCAGTCGCTGGAGCGGGACCGGGAGAAGTACGGCTGGCGCGAGCTGCACGGCCACCTGCCGGAGGTGCTGCGCGGGGAGCGGAGCATGCCGGCCAAGGACTTCGAATGGCCGCCACAGACGACCGAGCAGGTGGCGGGCTTCGAGGCCAGCATGGCCGCGGGGCTGGGCCCCATCCTCGAGGTGTTCCGCACCCACGGCGGCACGCTGTGGCGCCCGGGGCAGAAGCTGCTGGAGGTGGGCGGCGGAGACGGCTCGCTGGCGGCGCACCTGCTGGAGCAGCACCCGGAGCTCCAGGTGGACGTGTACAACTTGCCGGCCACCGAGGCGTTGGTGGCGCGCACGCGGGAGAAGCACCAGCTGGGCGCGCGGCTGGGCTTCGTGGGCGGAGACTTCCTGAAGGAGCCGCTGCCGCGCGGCTATGACGCGATCTCCTTCGTGCGTGTGCTGCACGACTGGCCAGCGGAGACGGCGCGCGCGCTGATGAAGGCCACGTACGAGGCGCTGCCCTCCGGTGGCCGCATCCTCATCTGCGAGGAGTTCCGCACGCCCGAGCGGCTGACGGCGCAGTTCTTCTGGTCCTACTTCCTCATGGGCGTGGACAGCTGCGTGAGCCGCCTGCGCGAGGTGGAGTACTACCTGCTGGCCCTGAAGGACTTGGGCTTCAAAGCGCCCGAGGTGCTGCCGGGCCCCTTCGAGCTCGTCGTCGCGACGAAGCCTTGAGCAGGCTGGCAGCGGACCGGGGCAGGAGGAGGAAGCATCCCCGCCCCGGCCCGCTGGAAACGACCCAGCGCACGCGGCGGGAGAAGGCAGGGAAGGAGGGGCCCGCCAACGTGCTGCTTCCAAGGTGCTGCTCCCCAGCGAAAGAACCTATTGGCCTCAAGTCCCAGGAAGAGATGACCCTCAGACGGTTGCCGGACGCTCCACGCCCAGCTGGCAGGCCAGCATCGCCATCTGCGTGCGGTTCTCTACGTCCAGCTTGCGGTAGATGCTGGTGATGTGCGCCTTCACCGTGCGCTCGGTGATGCCCAGGCACACGGCGATCTTCAGGTTGTCCGCGCCCGAGGCGATGAAGCCCAGCACCTCGCGCTCCCGGGCCGTGAGCTGGTGGAGCACGCTGCGCGAGGCGTTGCTCTCTTCCTCCACGATGGAGTGAGGGAACAGCTCCGAGGGTACCAGTCGCTCGCCCCGGGCCACCCGCCCCACGGCCTCGAGCAGCTCCGCGCAGCCGATGTTCTGCTTGCACAGGTAGCCCGCCGCTCCAGCCCGGAAGCAGCGCTCCACCTCCTCCGCGTTCCGGTTGGCCGACAGCACGAGCGGCCGCACATTCGGGTAGAAGTCATGCAGGAGCTCGACCGCCCGGCAGCCATCCGCCAGCTGCTGCCCGTCCTTGTGCTCCAGCCGCAGGTCCACCAGCGCCACGTCCGGTGGCTGCTGCCGCGTCTGCGCCAGGAATTGCTCCACGCTCGAGCACTGAGCCACCACCTCTATGCCGGCGCTCTCCAGAATCGATACCAGGCTCTCGAGGAAGATCTGCTGGTCTTCGAGAATGCCCACCCGGATACGGGAGTTCGGCTCCATGATGTGTCTCCGTGATTCGGCGGCGTGACCTGAGTACGGCTTCCATCTAACGGCACCCGAGACGAGCAAAGGAAGGACCGCCCCGGACCTCCGCCCCTCAGTGTTCAGGATGAGAACCCAGGACGTCCTGTGCATACGCCCCCCCCGTCCGAGCCATCCGATCGAGCATCCCGTAGATGGCCAGCCGCGTTCGGAATGGAAGCCCATCCCATCGGCCTGCTCCGGGTTATAGACAAAACATGTTTTGTCGAATCCTACCTAGCAGGGTGTCTCCAGCCTTGCTGACCCGCCACGCCGTGGGTTAACAGCCCGGCCATGGCCACCTGGAGCCCCCGGGGACGAACCTGTGACGCTGCGCGCTCAGGCGGTGCCCCCTCGGGGCAATGGCAGGGACATGCAGGGCCTGCTCTATGTGGCCCACGACGTCATCCAGCTGGCCGCGCTGCCGGAGGAGAACCGCGCGCGCATGGAGCATTCGAGAGCATGAGCCCGCGCCGCCGTCCGCCCCCTCCTGCCACCTCCCCCGGGGCCAAGCACCCCGCCGAGCCTCCGACGCGCATGCGAGCGGAGCTGTTGCGCAAGTACCAGGAACTCCTCTCCAAGCACGAGACGCTCGTCCACAAGCTGGAGCTGCGCTCCCAGGAGCACATCACCACCTACCGGCTCTCCAACTGGGCGCTGGAGACGAGCGCCAGCGCGGTGGCGCTCCTGAGTGATGGCGTGGTGCTGCTGGCCAATCCGCGCTGGCACGCGTTGACCCGGAGCGGCCCGTGGCTCCGCCTGCACCAGGGCCAGCAGCAGGGCCCCGCCCGGAACACGCTGCGGCTGGTGGCCGAGGAGGCCACCCATGCGCTGAGGGCCTCGGGGGAGCGAGGCCCCGTGGTGGAGCGCTACCAGGAGCAGTCCGGCGTGAGGACGCTGGAGGTGCGCACAGAGCGGGTGGGCCTCAACCCCCGGGAGCGTCCCAGGGAGGCCGTGCTGCTGCTCGCCCACGACATCACCGCCCAGGTCCAGGCCGAGCAGGAGCTGGAGAAGGCGCGTGCCACCCTGTCCCAGCAGGAGCACCTGCGCGCCCTGGGCGAGCTGGCCTCGGGCGTGGCGCATGATCTCAACAACACCCTGAACGCCATGAAGCTCCGGCTGGAGCTCATCGAGAGGGACGCGGAGTTCGCCACGCGGCACCGCGGCCACATGGACGCGATGGTGCGCATCGTCAGCGACGCCCACACGCGCCTGCGCCACCTCCAGGACTTCGCGCGCCAGCGGCCCGAGCACGCGGGCGAGCAGGTGCAGCTGGCCGACGTCATCCGCGAGGCGGTGGAGATCGCCCGCAGCGACCTCGAGCACCAGGCGAAGCGGCATGGCCTGTCGCTGCGCATCGAGGTGGATGTCCCGCTGCTGCCGCCGGTGAGCGGCGTGGCGGCGGACCTGCGCTACGTCTTCATCAACCTGCTGCTCAACGCCCGGGACGCGATGCCGGACAGTGGCGTCATCCGCGTGCGTGGCACCGAGGTGGGCGGCAAGGTCGTCGTCACCGTGGAGGACGAGGGCACGGGCATTCCTCCGGAGAACCTGCACAGCATCTTCCGGCCCTTCTTCACCACCAAAGGCAGCCAGGGCACGGGACTGGGGCTGTCCATGGCCTATGGCGTCATGGCGCGCGCGGGGGGCTCCATCACCGCGGCCAACCGCCCGGAGCGGGGCGCGGTGTTCACCCTCACCTTCCCGCTGCAGGGCACTCCGAGTGCCCCGGATGCTCCCAGCGACCCGGGCGTGTCGAAGGGACGGCGTCCTCCGCGGGCCGCGCAGAAGCGCCGCTGAGCTGCCCTGCCCCGGTGGGTCTTGCGCCGTGCCATGCGTCTCCACCGGGTGAGAGAAAAGCACCGCCACGGTGGCCACGATTCCTCTCGGCGACACGACGGGGCAGGTGGGGAGCGCCTGCTTATCCACGAGGCGGCCCTTCGGAATTCACGATGTTCTCAATATCCGGTGTTGAGCGCCTCACGACTTCCCGGGAAACTGCCTGCTCGCTTGTCACTTTCGGCAGGGTCCTACACGCCCCCCCCTTCTTTCCTGACGCGGAGCGAGGTCATAATTAGAGTCTCTCTAGCGACAACCCTGCCCCCTGGGGGAAACAATGTCGGAAACCAAGATCCGAGTCCTCGTTGTGGACGACGACCAGGATCAGCTTGTACTGGCGGAGCGCTCGCTCTCGTCCTACGGATTTGATGTGCGCACGCACCGCTCCTCGCTGGGCGTGTCCAACCTGGTGCGTTCGGTGGCACCGGACCTGGTGCTGCTGGACGTGAACATTCCCGCGCTGAGCGGCGACAAGGTGCTGTCTCTGGCGCGCGCGCAGGCGCCGCTGGGCACCAAGTTCATCCTGTACTCGGCCTCGGACGAGTCGAAGCTGCGCTCGCTGGCGCTGTCGTCCGGCGCGGACGGCTACATCTCCAAGAGCGTGCAGGGCGCGGACCTGGCCAAGAAGCTGACGGACCTCTACAAGCGGGGCCGCTCGGCGACGGGCCCGGCGTCCAGCCCCTCCAATCAGGCCATCAACAAGTAGTGCAGCGCCGCGGGCGTGCGCCTCTTTCGCCACGAGCGGAGAGGCGCCGTCACGCGAAGGCTCTCCGCCTTGGCTGCCGGTGGTGGCTCCGCCAGAGTCACTCGGGGCCGAGCTGGGGGTGCACGGCAGGAGCCACTTCCCTTTCGGGCAAGGTCTCGATGCGGTAGACGAGCAGGGCGCGCGCCGCGGGAGCGACGACGAAGCGCACCCGGGCTCCCGGCACGGCCGTGACGAAGCCCTCGTCTTCATGCGCCAGCATCTGGGGGAGATGCTCGGGCGCCAGGCCTTCGATCAGGAGGGTGAGGTTGGCCATATGCGTCTCCACATGGAGGCGCACCTCGGCGGGGAGGGCCTGGAGGCGCGCTCTCGCCGAGCGCGTATAGAGAAGCCGCTCCTGCCGTGTGTCCAAGACCGTCACCCTTCCCAAGCTAGGCACGAGGCCCGTGCTGCACGAGTCCTGAGCAGGAACGCAAGGCTCAGGCCAGCAGGTCGGCTACTTCCTGGTACACACGGCGGAAATCACCCTGGGCGCCGATGAGCCGCAGGTTCTGCGCGAGCCCGCCAGTGGAGCGGAAGAACATGACGGCCTCGGGCGGGGGGCGGATCTTCAGGAAGCGCGCGGCGTTCTTGGCGAAGTGGCGCTTGAGATCGCGGCTGACCTCGCAGGTGGTGAAGTCGTAGGCGCTGGAGCGCATGGACCGGCCGGCGATGCGGAGGATCTCATGGATGAGCTCCTCGGCCTCGGCTTCCGGCAGCTCGATGGTGAAGCCCACCTCGCGGCTCAGTCCGAGGATGTCCATGGGCTGCAGCTGCACAGCCTGGAGGAACAGGCGCCGGTTGGCGGAGACGAAGCCTGGAGAGAAGCTCTTGATGGAGCCGAAGTCCATCAGCCCCAGGCGGCCATCCTTCAGGACCATGAAGTTGCCGGGGTGGGGATCGGCGTGGATCTCACCAGCGCAGAAGAAGGGCCCGTAGATGGCGCGGATGAGCTGGCGCGAGACGCGGAAGCGCTCCTCGGGAGGCGGCGCGGTGACGACCCAGTCCTTGAGCGTCTGCCCCTCAAGGAGCTCGAGGGTGAGGACGCGCTGAGCGGTGCGCTCGGGGATGACGTCGGGCACCTTGAGATCGGGCAGGCGGGAGATGCTGCGGGCAAAGCCTTGGCAGAGGCGGGCCTCGCGGAGGTAGTCCAGCTCGAGGAGGAACTCCTCGCGCAGCTCCTGGAAGTAGGAGGTGCCGTCCATGATCTTGGACGTCTTGGAGACGGTCTTCACGACCATGCCCAGGTTGTCGAGGTCGCCCTGGAGCGAGTCACCGACGCCGGGGTACTGCACCTTGACGGCGACGGGGCGGCCGTCTTCGAGGACGGCGCGGTGCACCTGACCGAGGGAGGCCGCAGCGAGGGGCTGGCGATCGAACTCGCGGAAGAGGGCCTCGGGGGGAGCGCCGAGCTCTTCACGGATGACACGGGCCACGGTGTCGTAGCCCATGGCGGGGGCCTGGTTCTGGAGGCGGGCGAGGACCTTGCGGACTTCGGGGGTGAGGAGGTCCGGATCCATGGAGACGGCCTGGCCGAACTTCATGGCGGCGCCCTTCAAGTCTCCGAGGGTGGCGACGAGCTTCTCGGCCATTCCCTTGCTGAGCAGCTCCGACTCCTGGCCGGCGAGGCGGCGTGCGCCACTCTTGAGGACCTCGGTGCCGAGCTGGGCGGACAGCCCCGCCAGCTTGCGCAGCCGGGTGAGGCGCCCCTGAGGGGGGAGCTTGTCGTCGGGGTTGGAGGACATGGGTCTCTGATGATTAACGAGGACCCTGTCCTTGGACGCAAGTCCCGCAGGTGTGGAGAGGTAGAATCTGGCGTACACACGACTTGGCTGGCTGCTCAGCGCCCCAGCGCTGAAGAAGGGCCTGAGGCGGTCAGCAGCCGGGCTCGCAGGGAGCGCCAGCGCTTGAGCGCCTCCAGGTGCAGCGGATCCGCCCGCAGCGCCGCTCCGTAGGCCACCAGGGCCTCCGTGAGCTTGCCCTGCGCGGCGAACGCATCCCCCGTCTTCAGGTGGATCGTCGCGTGTCCCTCGGGCACCCGGTTCTTCGCCAGGAACTGGCGGCGGCACCGCTCCAGCTCCGTCACCGTGAGCCCCGCGCTCAGGCACCGCAGCAGCCCCTCCAGGTTGCGCAGCCCCGCGTCGTACTCCGTGCGCCGCTCCGGATGGCCCAGCACGTGCGCCGCCTGCGCCACCCGCTCCAGCACCCGCTCCACCTGTGCTCGCTGCCCCAGCGACAAGGGCAGCTTCAGCAGCGGCTCCAGCGCCTGCCGGGCCGCGCGCGCGCAGCCGCGCACCGTGTCGAAGTCCGCCTCCCACGTCGTGCCCAGCGCCAGGTAGTGGTCTCCCTGCAGCCGCTCCCGGTAGCGCTGAAGCACCGCCTCCGCCCGCGCATCCTCCCGCGCGCTGCTCAAGGGCGGCGTCTGCGGAGACAGCCGCTCCCCCGCCAGCAGCCGCTCGAACGCCTCCAGGAAGCCCGGTGCCGTGTCGCGCAGCTGCACCCCGAAGCCGGGCGCCATGTTCCACTGACGCGCCTGCTCCGCGGACACGTGCCGCACCACCTGCGCCGTGCAGGACAGCTCCCCCCCTGGCAGCCGCAGCAGCAGCCCCACCTCCTCCAGCAACGGAGGCGGCACCGACTCCGTCTGAAGGAAGAGCCCCGCCCGTCCCACCCGCTCGCAGCGCAGCTCCTCGAAGGCCGGCCGTCCATTGGCCCGCACCCGCGCCATCAGCATCGAGGCCTTCGCAGGCTCTGGCTTCAGCACCGCCTGCAGCGCCTGCCGCAGCTCCGCGGCCGAGGAGAACCGATCCTCCGGCCGCTTCGCCATCGCCTTCATCAACACCTGGGAGAGCGCCGGCGGAACCTCCGGCCGCACCTCGTGAGGCAGGCGCGGTGCCTTCATCAGGTGCCCCACCAGCACCTCCGCCGGGCTCCCCGAGAACGGCAAGCGTCCCGTCCCCAGCAGGTAGCCCATCACCCCCACCGCGTACAGGTCCGTGCGCCCATCCACCGTCTCGCCGTTGCACTGCTCCGGCGACATGAACTCCGGCGTCCCCAGCAGCATCCCCTCCTGCGTGGGCGTCATCCCCCCGGGGTAGCTCAGGAGCTTGGCAATGCCGAAGTCCAGCAGCTTCACCCGGTGGCGCCCGTTGCCCATGGGCACGAGGAAGACATTGGCGGGCTTGAGATCCCGGTGCACCACGCCGTGCGCGTGCGCGGCCGCCAGCGCATCGCACACCTGGGAGAGCAGCTCCACCACCAGCGCCGGCTCCAGCGGACCTTCCGCGAACGCGGCCAGATTCTGCCCCTCCAGGTACTCCATCACCAGGTAGGGGCGCCCTTCCCGCATGTCCAGGTCCTGCAGCGCCACCACGTTCTCGTGCTGGATCACCGTCAGCGTGCGTGCCTCGGAGAGGAACCGCGCCACCAGCCGCCGATCCTTCGCCAGGTGCGCATGCAGCACCTTCACCGCGACACGCTTGCGGATGAGCGTGTGCTCGGCGAGCCACACCGAGCCCATCCCTCCCCGCCCCAGCTCGCGCACCACCTCGAAGCTGCCGAACTTCTGCCCCAGGAAGTTCTCCTCCCGCTCCAGCAGCGGCCGCGCTACCGGCCCCTCACCCGAGCGAACGAGCGTGGGGCAGTGGTCCGCCTCACGGTGCTGACTCTCGCAATGGCAGGCAGACGGAGGCGCTTGCACGGGCTCGGATCACCTTGAGAGGGACAACTCCCGGCCACCCACCCCCGGCCGGACCATTCACTGCGATGCGATATCCGTGCCTGCCCTGCCCCAGGCCCGTACGGCTGCCAGTCCCCTCTCAAGCGGTTGATCGCATTCGGATTTCGGACAGTGCGAGGAGCCGATCTGCCACCAGCGGATCCATATGTAGGGTGGCACTCGGTAAGAACTTCAGCAGGCCCTGCGGAAGAACTTTCAGACCCGATGAAAGGGCAGCCTCAGTGGGTGGCCTGGCTCATCAGCGAGGCCACTGCCGCGACCAACTCGTCGGACATGGCGTGCGAGCGCTCTGGCTCCGAGTGTCCCGAAAGCTCCGCGGCGGCCACACGCTCAGGCAGGCGTTCGGAGCGGCTGGCGCGCAGGGGCAGCTGGACGGTGAACACGGAGCCCGCGCCGGGCCCTTCGCTCTGCACGGCCACGAAGCCCCCGTGCAGCTCCACCAGGTGCCGCACGATGGCGAGCCCCAAGCCCAGACCTCCCTGCTCCCGGCCGATGTCGCCCTGGCGGAAGCGCTCGAAGACGTGGGGCAGCAGCTCGGGCGAGATGCCCTTGCCCGTGTCTCGCACCGTGAGCCTCACCGTGTCCCCATCACGGCTGCCCGTGAGCCACACACACCCGCCGCGATCCGTGAACTTCAACGCGTTGGTGAGCAGGTTCCACAGCACCTGCTGCAGCCGCGTGGCATCCGCCAGCACGGTGTCGTGGATGTCCCCCAGCTCCGCCTGAAGCCCCACCCCGCGCGCCTCGGCCGTCGGACGCACGCTCTCCAGGGCGGCCTCCGCTACCTCGCGCAGCGACACTTCCTTCAGGTTGAGCAGCAGCTTGCCGCTGGTGATGCGCGAGACATCCAGCAAGTCCTCCACCAATTGGCGCTGCACGCGCGCGTTGCGCTCGATGGTGGCCAGCCCCCGGCGGCGGCCCACCTCGTCCAGGTCGTCGCGCTTGAGGAGGATCTGCGTCCACCCGAGGATGGACGTCAGCGGCGTGCGCAGCTCGTGCGAGAGCGTGGCAAGGAACTCGTCCTTGAGGCGGTTGGCCTCCTGGGCCGCGCGCTGGGCCCGCTGGGCCTCCCGGTACAGCAGCGCGTTGTCCATGGCCACACCCGCGCGCCGGCCCAGCTCCTCGGCCAGCGCCAGGTCTCTTGCGTCATACCGGTGGCGCTTGCTGGAGATGGCGAAGGTCAGCACGCCGAAGGTCCGCTCCCGGGCGCGGATGGGCACGTGGATGCAGGATTGGAAGCCCACCTCGCGCAGCAGCGCCAGGTGCTCGGAGTCCTCGGAGAGCCGCCGCAGCAGCGTGTCCGGCACCTCCGCCAGCAGCTCGGACTTCCCGGAGGTGAACACCGCCGCCACGCCTGGCAGGTTCACCGCCCCGGGAGGATAGCGCTGGTGGAGCTCGAGCACGCGCTCGGCCTTGTGGGACTCCATGTGGGCCACCGCCACGCGGCTGAGCCCGCCCTGGGGCCGCTCGGTGTCCACCACGTCCACCGCGCACCAGTCCGCGAAGCGCGGCACCACGAGCTGCGCCAGGCGAGCCAGCGTGGCGTGAAAGTCCAGCGCGGAGGAGAGCATCACGCTGGCATGGGAGAGCAGCTGGGCCACCTCCTGGCTGCGGCGCTCGTCGTCGAGGTCCGCCGCCGTGCAGAGGAAGCCGCGCAGCTGCTGCCCCTCGCAAGGCAGCGGCGTCACGCGCAGCCGGTGCCAGCGCCAGGCCTCCGGGCCTCCCAGCCGGTGCTGCGCCTCCCACGAGAGCCCCGTCCGCAGGGCCTCGCGCCAGCCCGCCTCCACTGCCGCGCGCTCGTCCGGGTGGATGGCCGCCAGAAAGTCCTGCCTCGAGGCCACCGGATGCTGCGTCCCCGTCAGCTTCATCCACGCGGGGTTGCACCAGGCCTGGGTGTCATCCGTCCACGCGGCCCACACCGCTTGGGGCATGGACTCCAGCAGGGCGCGCGAGTGCGCCTCCGTCTGGCGCACCAGCAACTGCCGCTCGTGCTCACGCAGCCGGGCCTCGCGCTGGCGCAGCTCCTCCTGGCGCTGGTACAGGTTCACGAAGACGGCCACCTTGGCGCGCAGCACGTCCGGATCCAGCGGCTTGAGCAGGTAGTCCACCGCGCCCTGCGCGTAGCCCCGCAGCACCTGCCGCTCGTCCCTCTGGCTCGCGGTGAGGAAGAGCAGCGGCACGTGGCGGCTGCGCTCCTGGGATTTGATGAGCCGCGCCGTCTGGTACCCGTCCAGCTCGGGCATCTGCACATCCAGCAGCACCGCGGCGAAGTCCTCGCTGGCGAGCCGCTGGAGCGCCTCCGTCCCGGAGCGCACCTTCACCAGCCGCTGCCCCAGTGGCTCTAGCGCCGCCTCCAACGCGACGAGGTTGGGCGGGTGATCGTCCACCAGGAGGATGCTCGCGACTGGCAGTTCTTCCCGCATGTCGGATCTTCCCCCACCGCCAAGTGGACAGTGTCCTGACGACATGCGGATGGATCCACAGTTCGGCAAGGGGTACAGGCCGACAAATCGGCTCGACCGCGCCTTTTCCCTCGGCGCTCACAGGCGGACAGGTACGCCCGTCTGGGGAACAGGGCGCACGGAGTGTTGACTCCGTGTCACTGCGGGCTGGCTCAGGAGCGGCTGCCGCGGCCGGCCCGGTTCTTGTCCCAGATGGCGTAGAGGATCAGCAGAAAGGACACCAGGCGGACCACATAGAGGTAGTGGCGCCGCTCATCGTCTACCTGGAGCAGCGCCAGTGACAGCCAATTGAGCGCCATGACCCCGAAGGCGAGGGCGAAGAAGGCGAAGAGCCGGTCCCGGGACGACTTCCAGAAGCGCAGGAAGAAGACGGCACACGCCACACAGGCCATCACCAGCCCGCCACTCATCATCGTCTTGACCGTGAGGAACGTGTTCATTGCGAGTCCCAGATCAAGCCGTAGAGCAGCGTGGCCACCCCCAGCAGTGCCAGCGAGATGCGCAAGAGGCTCAAGTCCGTTTCCGGCCCTATGAGCACCAGGTCTACGAAGAGCAGCACATTGCTGAGGGCCAGCGCCACGAAGCACAGCCCGCTCCACAGCAACAGGCGCTGGCCCGAGCGGGAGTAGCCTCGCAGCAGCAGCACCGCGCACGCCACGCTCGTGAGAGCACAGAGGATGTAGACCGCCTCAGCCATGGCCGTCGTCCTTGTCTCGCTTCAGGCGGAACGCATCCGCGAAGCCCCGCACCTTGTCCAAGGGCTTTGAGAAGATGAATGAGATGACGCTCACCCGCCGCGTGTTGTAGGTCTCCTGCAGTTCCGCCACGGCCTGCTCGTCCTCGGAGCTGGCCGGCTGGAAGCGATAGCTGGAGGGAGAGCCCGCCTTCTCCACCAGGAGCCGGCGCGCGGTGAGGTCCTGCAGGCGCGCCGCCGCCGAGGCATCGGTGATGCGCAGCTCCAGGCTCACGTCGCGGGCAGTCCACTCCCGCTCTGCACGCGCCCGCAACAACAACAAGACTTCCAGCTTCTCGATGGAGTCGATGTGCGTCGAGATGAACCGCTGAACCCGCGGGGGGATGACCGCGTCACTCACCCCCCCACCTTGCCTACGATGTTTTGTAAATCAACCTTTTCTTTGGAGTTTATGGAGGGCTCGTGTTCATGCCTGGGCAGCCCGCCGCCACTCACCCGCTTGCGGCTCACGCGTCCAGGGCAGCTGTACTCGGAAGAGGGCACCCTTGCCCGGAGAGCTCTCGACCGCCACCGAGCCACCCAGACCGGTGACGATCTCCTGGACGATCCACAACCCCAGCCCGAAGCCGCTGTAGTTGTCATGGGGAACGGCCCGCTCGAAGCGCTCGAAGATGCGGCGGCGATCCTCCTCCTGGATGCCGATCCCCTGATCGCGAATCTCCAGGACGGCGTGGGTGGCCTCCTCGCGCACCGAGACCTCCACGGGCGCGCCGGCGCCATACTTGAGGGCGTTGGTGAGCAGGTTCGTCACCACCTGCTCCACCCGGTTCCGGTCCCACTTGCCGACCACGCGGTGCTCGGCCTGCACCGCGAGCGTGCAACCTGCCCGAGACACCTCCTCGGAGAAGCGTGAGACCACCTCGCGCACCACTGCCGCCAGGTCCACTTCCGTCAGCTCGAAGTCGAGGCGGCCCGCGTTGATGCGGGAGATGTCCAGCAGCTTGTCCACCAGCTCCGTGAGCCGGCTGACGTTGTGGTCCAGCGTCTCCAGCTTGGCGACGTACTGGGCCATGGGGAGCGCCTCCTCGTTGCGGCGGGCCGCGGCACGCAGGGCGCCCTGGATGTGGACCTTGAGCGAGGTGAGCGGGGTGCGCAGCTCATGGCTGGCCAGGGAGAGGAAGTCATCACGCACGTGCACCGCGCGCTGGAGGTTCTTCTCGGTGACATGCAGCGCCGTCACGTCCAGCAGGGCCAGCAGTACGGTCTCCGGGCGGCCGTGCATCTGCGGCAGCCGCGAGGAGAAGGCCAGCGCCGCGCCGTGCTGCTCGCCCTGGCGCCACTCCACGGGCACGCCATTGAGCCGCTCGCCCCGAGCGGCGCGCGAGGTGGGCAGGGCCTCGTGGGGCAGCGCCTTGCCCTCGGCGTCCATGAAGGACACCTCCGGGTGAAGCTGCCGGGCCTCGCGGTAGATGAGGCAGCCGTCCGCCAGCTCCTGGGCAGCGCGGTTGGCGAAGAGGGTGTGCCCGGTGCTTGGCTCCAGGAGCGCCAGAGGCGTGGGCAGCGCGGCCAGCACCGCCTCCAGCCAGCGCTGCTGGTTGCGGCCCGTCTCCATCTCCTTGCGCAGCAGCTCCTCGCGCCAGCGGGAGCGCTCCACCTCCAGCCGCTGGTGGGCAGCGGCCAGCTCGCGCTCGTGCTCGCGCCGCTCGGCCTCGCGCAGAGCCTCCGCCTGGCGGCGCACCATCTCCGTCTTGCGGAACAGGTCCACGAAGATGTTCACCTTGGAGCGGAGGATGTCCGGCTCGAAGGGCTTGAGCAGGTAGTCCACCGCGCCCACCGCGTAGGCGCGGAACTCGGGCACCTCGCCCCGGGACAAGGCGGTGAGGAAGAGGATGGGAGTGTTGCGGCTGCGCTCGCGCTCGCGGATGAGCTGGGCCGTCTCGAACCCATCCATGTCCGGCATCACCACGTCCAGCAGCACCACGGCGAAGTCCTGGTGCAGCAGGTGGCGCAGCGCCTCGCGGCCGCTCTGGGCGATGACGAGCTGCTGCCCCAGCGGAGCGAGCGTCGCTTCCAGCGCCATCAACCCCTCGGGCTGATCGTCCACCATGAGGATGGGGACCTTGTCCTTCAACGGAACACTCACGGTTGCACCTTCATTCGAGGCACGTAGGACAACCGGGCCAGCCAGACCTTCACATCCTTCAGCGGGACGCGCTCCACGCCCTCCACGGGCTCGCCCTCGCCGATGACGGCCACGTGTCCTCCGCGAGCCCCCAGCGTGGCCAGCCCGGCCCAGCCGTCGTCGTGACCGCTGAAGAGCAGCGCGGCGGCGGCGGGGCCATAGGCATCCGCGGCGGACTCGAAGAGCGGATCCACGGCGGGCCGCTGGCCATGCTCGGCGGGCTCGCGCGAGAGGCAGACGCAGCCACGGTCCACCAGCAGGTGATAGCCCGAGGGCGCCAGGTACACGCGGCCAGCGACGAGCTCGTCCTTGTCGTCCGGCTCGAGCACGGGCAGGGGGCAGCGGCGGGCCAGCGAGCCGGCCAGCAGCTCCTGGGCGCGGCGGTGGACCACCAGCACCACGGGGACGGGCAGACTCGACGGAAGCGAGGCGAGCAGGGCCTCCACCTCGGCCGAGGCCTCATGCGGTGCGCCGACCACCAACAGCCCCAGGGGGCTCATGCGGTCCTCCGGTACACGCGGCCCGTGCCTTCCAGCTCCTCGTACGCCGCCGCGTAAGGCGTGCGAGCCAAGGTCTCCTTGCGGCCCAGGCACAGGAAGCCGAACCGCACGAGGCTCTCGTAGAGGCGCTCATGGGCGCGGCTGGCCAGGGCCCGGTTGTAGGCCAGCAGCGTATCCCGGCACAAGATGACCTGGAACTCGTTGAAGGAGGCGTCCGTGGCCAGGTTGTGCTGGGTGAAGAAGATGCCCTCGCGCAGGCTGGGGTGCAGCACCGCCCAGTCCCCGTCGCGGGTGTAGTAGTCCGTCAGCGCGCGCTTGCCACCAGCCTCGCGGTAGTTGCGCGCGTCCTCCTCGCCAGGCAGCCGCAGCACGCCGTTGCGCGCGTCCGACAGCAGCCCACCGCTGGCATCCGAGGCATACAAGCGGCAGCGCCCCCAGAGCCCCTCCTCCATCAGCAGGATGGCCAGCGCGTAGGTGTCCTCGCCCGAGTAGCAGCCCGCATGCCACACGCGGATGGACGGGTAGGTGCGCAGCATGGGCACCACGCGCGCACGGAAGTCCTGGAAGAAGGACGGGTCGGAGAAGAGCGTGTCGGGAGGACAGGCCAGGGCGCGCAGCAGGCCCTCCATCGCCTCCGGGTCGTGCAGCACGCGGCCCTGCAGCCCGGAGAAGGTCTCCAGCCGTTCCTCGCGCAGGTGCCGCCGCAGCCGCCGCAACAGCAGCGGCCGCGAGTGGTTGCGCAGGTCAAAGCCATACTGGCGCCGGACGCCCTCGAGGAGCAGCTCCACCTCGAGGGACTCCAGCTCCGCGCTGTGGGTGACGCTGCTCACTCAGCCAGCTCCGTGCGCGGGGACTTGGGGCCGGCGCCGCGCGGCGCGTGCAGCCAGACGCGCAGCAGGCTCAGCAGCTTGTCGATGTCCACCGGCTTGGTGATGTAGTCGGACGCGCCGGCCTCCAGGCACTTCTCGCGGTCGCCCTTCATCGCCTTGGCGGTGAGCGCGAGGATGGGCAGGTGGGCCAAGCGCTCCATCTTCCGGATGGTCTGCATCGCCTGGTAGCCGTCCATCTCCGGCATCATCACGTCCATCAGGACGAGCTCCACGCCGGGCTCGCGCTCCAGCAGGTCGATGCCCTCCTGGGCGCTCTCGGCGAAGACGACCTTCATCCCGAACCGCTCCAGCACGGTGTTCAGGGCGAAGATGTTGCGCACGTCGTCATCCACCACGAGCACCTTGCGGCCCACGAGGAGCGGATCCATGTGGCGCGCCTTCTCCAACATCTTACGCTTGGGCTCGGGCAGCTGCGCGGGCGCGCGGTGGAGGAAGAGGCTGGTCTCCTCCAAGAGCCGCTCGGGACTCTGCGCGTCCTTGATGACGATGGCCTCGGCCACCCGGCGCAGCTCCGTCTCCTGGGCGCGCGACAGCTCGCGGCCCGTGTAGACGATGACGGGCGGGATGGCGCGGCCGTGCTCGGTCTGGAGCTTCGTGAGCAGCTCCGCGCCGGGCATGTCCGGCAGGCCCAGGTCCAGCACCACGCAATCGAAGCGCTTCTCGGAGATGGCGCCCAGGGCCTCGGAGGCGGTGCCCACGGCCACCGTCTGCACGTCCTCGCTGCCGAGCAGCTCCACCAGCGTGCGGCGGTGGACGTCGTCATCTTCCACGATGAGGAGGCTGCGGCCCTTGCGGTCCACGAAGTCGCGCAGCTCCTGGAGCGCCTGGGCGGCGGCCTCCGGGTCGGCGGCGGCGAGCAGGTGGCCCAGCGCGCCCAGGTTGAGCGAGCGCTCGCGATGGTCGGACTCGGACACGGTGTAGACGGGCAGCGCGCGGGTGGCGGCGTCATGCTTCAGCCGGTCCAGCACCACCCAGCCCCCCATGTCCGGCAGGTCCAGGTCCACGGCGACGGCAACGGGCCTCGCGTTGCGGGCCATCTCCAGCGCCGCCTCCGCCTCCGAGGAAACGAGCATCTTGAAGCCCACCCCCTGGGCCGCCGCGCGCAGCCGCGCCGCGTGGTCTGGGGCCGAGGTCACCGCCAGCAGCACGGGATCGCCCGAGAGGATGGAGGCGCGATCGTCCTCAATCTCGATACGGGGGACGGCCGGCGCGGCCGCCTCCGCGGCAGCGAGAGGCGCGGGAACTGGGGCCGGGACCACGGCGGGGGCGTTGACTGGGCTGGGCGCCGGGAGGGCTTGGACGCCGGAGACCGCCTTCTCCACCACGCTGCCCTGTTCCGCGGGCCGCGGGGCCACGTAGTTGAGCGGCAGGTAGAGGGTGAAGGTGCTGCCCTTGCCCACGTCGCTCTCCAGGCGGATCTCACCGCCCAGGAGCCGGGCGATCTCGCGCGAGATAGAGAGGCCGAGGCCCGTACCGCCGTACTTGCGCGCGGTGGAGCCGTCCGCCTGCTGGAACGCCTCGAAGATGATCTGGTGCTTGTCCTTCGGGATGCCGATGCCCGTGTCCTTGACGGTGAAGGCCACCACGGTGGGCGCCGTCTTGAGGATGGGGTGGTCCGGCGTGAAGCCGCCGCGCGCCGACTGGACGCTGAGGGTGACACGGCCGGACTCGGTGAACTTGAAGGCGTTGGACAGCAGGTTCTTGAGCACCTGCTGCAGGCGCTTGGCGTCCGTCTGCGACTCGAGCGGCAGCTCCTGCGCCACGGCGATGCTGAAGTCCAGGCCCTTCTTGTCGGCGATCTGGCGGAAGGTGCGCTCGACGAACTCGCGCAGGTCGCTGAAGCGCAGCGGGCCCACGTCCACCGTCATCGTACCGGACTCGATCTTCGACAGGTCGAGGATGTCGTTGATGAGCTCCAGCAGGTCCGCGCCGGAGGCGTGGATGGTTTTCGCGAACTCGACCTGGCGGCCGGTGAGGTTGCCCTCGGTGTTGTCGCTGAGCGTCTGGCTGAGAATGAGCAGCGAGTTGAGCGGGGTGCGCAGCTCGTGGGACATGTTGGCGAGGAACTCGCTCTTGTACTTGGAGGTGAGCGAGAGCTGCTCGGCCTTCTCTTCCAGGGCGCGCTTGGCCTGCTCCACCTCAAGGTTCTTGCGCTCCACCTCGTTCTTCTGCTCGGAGAGCAGCTTGGCCTTCTCCTGCAGCTCTTCGTTGGTGCGGCGCAGCTCCTCCTGCTGACGCTTGAGGAGTTCCTCGGACTGCTGGAGCGAGTTGGCCTGCTGCTCCAGTCGCTTGTTGGTCTCGGTGAGCTCCTCTTGCTGCTTGCGGAGCTCCTCGGTGAGGGCCTGGGACTGCTTGAGCAGCGCCTCGGTGCGCATGTTCGCGGCGATCGTGTTGAGCACGATGCCGATGGACTCGGTCAACTGCTCCAGGAAGCCCAGGTGCACGTCGCTGAACTTGTGGAAACTGGCCAGCTCGATGACGGCCTTGATTTCACCCTCGAAGAGCACCGGCAGCACGACGATGTTGCGCGGCACCTCCTCGCCCAGGCCGGAGCTGATGCGGATGTACGAATCCGGCACGTCGGACAGGAGGATGGGCTCCTTCTCCAAGGCGCACTGGCCGACGAGGCCCTCGCCCAGCTTGAAGGAGTTGGAGAGGCCCTTGCGCTCGCGGTAGGCGTACGAGGCGAGCAGCTTGAGGATCTGCTCTCCCTCCTGGCGCTCGGAGATGTAGAAGACGCCGTGCTGGGCGTCGACCAGCGGCGCGAGCTCCGAGAGGATCACCTTGGAGACGGTGAGCAGGTCGCGCTGGCCCTGGAGGACGCGGGTGAACTTGGCCAGGTTCGTCTTCAGCCAGTCCTGCTCCGTGTTCTTGCGCGTGGTGTCCTTCAGGTTCCGGATCATCTCGTTGATGTTGTCCTTGAGGGCAGCCACTTCGCCCTGGGCGGACACGGTGATGAACCGGGTGAGGTCACCCTTGGTCACGGCGGTGGCGACCTCGGCGATGGCGCGCACCTGGGTGGTGAGGTTGGCGGCGAGCTGGTTCACGTTGTCCGTGAGGTCGCGCCAGATGCCGGCGGTGCCGGGCACGCGAGCCTGGCCGCCGAGCTTTCCTTCGATACCCACCTCGCGGGCCACCGTGGTCACCTGGTCGGCGAACACGGCGAGGGTGTCGATCATGCCGTTGATGGTGTCGGCCAGCTCGGCGATCTCGCCCTTGGCGTCCACGACGAGCTTGCGCTTCAGGTCACCGTTGGCGACGGCGGTCACCACCTTGGCGATGCCGCGCACCTGGGTGGTGAGGTTGGTGGCCATGGAGTTCACGTTGTCCGTGAGGTCCTTCCACGTACCGGCCACGCCCTTCACGACGGCCTGGCCACCCAGCTTTCCTTCCGTACCCACCTCGCGCGCCACGCGCGTCACTTCCGAGGCGAAGGACGACAGCTGATCCACCATCGTGTTGATGGTGTTCTTCAGCTCCAGGATTTCGCCCTGCACGTCCACGGTGATCTTCTTGGACAAGTCACCATTGGCCACCGCCGTCGTCACCTCGGCGATGTTGCGCACCTGCGCAGTCAGGTTCGACGCCATGGAATTCACGTTGTCCGTGAGGTCCTTCCACGTACCCGCGACACCCTTCACGAAGGCCTGGCCCCCCAGCTTTCCTTCCGTTCCCACCTCACGGGCGACGCGCGTCACTTCCGAGGCGAAGGACGACAGCTGGTCCACCATCGTGTTGATGGTGTTCTTCAGCTCCAGGATCTCACCGCGCACGTCCACGGTGATCTTCTTGGACAAGTCACCGTTGGCCACCGCCGTCGTCACCTCGGCGATGTTGCGCACCTGCGCAGTCAGGTTGGAGGCCATGGAGTTCACGTTGTCCGTGAGGTCCTTCCACGTACCACCCACGCCCTTCACGACGGCCTGACCCCCCAGCTTTCCTTCCGTACCCACCTCGCGCGCCACGCGCGTCACTTCCGAGGCGAACGACGAGAGCTGATCCACCATCGTGTTGATGGTGTTCTTCAGCTCCAGGATCTCACCGCGCACATCCACGGTGATCTTCTTGGACAGGTCACCGCGGGCCACGGCCGTGGTCACTTCGGCGATGTTGCGCACTTGCGACGTCAGGTTCGACGCCATCGAGTTCACGTTGTCGGTGAGATCCTTCCACGTACCACCGACGCCGCGCACGATGGCCTGACCCCCCAGCTTTCCTTCCGTACCCACCTCGCGCGCCACGCGGGTCACTTCCGAGGCGAACGAGGACAGCTGGTCCACCATCGTGTTGATGGTGTTCTTCAGCTCCAGAATCTCACCGCGCACATCCACGGTGATCTTCTTGGACAAGTCACCGTTGGCCACCGCCGTCGTCACTTCGGCGATGTTGCGCACCTGAGACGTCAGGTTGGAGGCCATGGAGTTCACGTTGTCCGTGAGGTCCTTCCACGTACCACCCACGCCCTTCACGAAGGCCTGGCCGCCCAGCTTTCCTTCCGTACCCACCTCGCGCGCCACACGCGTCACTTCCGAGGCGAAGGACGACAGCTGATCCACCATCGTATTGATGGTGTTCTTCAGCTCCAGAATCTCACCGCGCACATCCACGGTGATCTTCTTGGACAAGTCACCGTTGGCCACCGCCGTCGTCACCTCGGCGATGTTGCGCACCTGGGCAGTCAGGTTCGACGCCATCGAGTTCACGTTGTCCGTGAGGTCCTTCCACGTACCACCGACGCCGCGCACGATGGCCTGACCACCCAGCTTTCCTTCCGTTCCCACCTCGCGTGCCACACGTGTCACTTCCGAGGCGAAGGAGCGGAGCTGGTCCACCATCGTGTTGATGGTGTTCTTCAGCTCCAGAATCTCACCGCGCACATCCACGGTGATCTTCTTGGACAAGTCTCCATTGGCCACCGCCGTCGTCACCTCGGCGATGTTGCGCACCTGGGCAGTCAGGTTCGACGCCATCGAGTTCACGTTGTCCGTGAGGTCCTTCCACGTACCGCCCACGCCCTTCACGACGGCCTGACCACCCAGCTTTCCTTCCGTTCCCACCTCGCGCGCCACGCGCGTCACTTCCGAGGCGAAGGACGACAGCTGGTCCACCATCGTGTTGATGGTGTTCTTCAGCTCCAGGATTTCGCCCTGCACGTCCACGGTGATCTTCTTGGACAAGTCACCGTTGGCCACCGCCGTCGTCACCTCGGCGATGTTGCGCACCTGCGCAGTCAGGTTGGAGGCCATGGAGTTCACGTTGTCCGTGAGGTCCTTCCACGTACCCGCGACACCCTTCACGACGGCCTGACCCCCCAGCTTTCCTTCCGTACCCACCTCGCGCGCCACGCGGGTCACTTCCGAGGCGAACGAGGACAGCTGGTCCACCATCGTGTTGATGGTGTTCTTCAGCTCCAGAATCTCACCGCGCACATCCACGGTGATCTTCTTGGACAAGTCTCCATTGGCCACCGCCGTCGTCACCTCGGCGATGTTGCGCACCTGAGAGGTCAGGTTGGAGGCCATGGAGTTCACGTTGTCCGTGAGGTCCTTCCACGTACCACCCACGCCCTTCACGAAGGCCTGGCCGCCCAGCTTTCCTTCCGTACCCACCTCGCGCGCCACACGCGTCACTTCCGAGGCGAACGACGAGAGCTGATCCACCATCGTATTGATGGTGTTCTTCAACTCCAGGATCTCGCCGCGCACGTCCACGGTGATCTTCTTGGACAGATCGCCGCGGGCCACCGCCGTCGTCACCTCGGCGATGTTGCGCACCTGAGACGTCAGGTTCGACGCCATCGAGTTCACGTTGTCCGTGAGGTCCTTCCAGGTACCGGCCACGCCCTTCACCTTGGCCTGGCCACCCAGCTTTCCTTCGGTACCCACCTCGCGGGCCACGCGGGTCACTTCCGAGGCGAACGAGCCGAGCTGCTCCACCATGCCGTTCACCAGCCGGGCGGTGCGGAGGAACTCTCCCTTGAGCGGACGGCCATCCACCTCGAGCGCCATCGTCTGCGACAGGTCACCCTTGGCCACGGCGCCGATCACGCGGCTCATTTCCGAGGTCGGCTGGATAAGGTCCGCCACCAGCGTGTTCACGGACTCCACGCAGTCGGCCCACGAGCCGACCGAGCCCGCCAGCGTCGCACGCTGGGTAATGCGGCCTTCCTTACCGACCATCGTCCCGATGCGCTCGAACTCCTTCGCCATGCGCTCGTTGAGGTCGATGATGTCATTCAGGGTATCGGCGACCTTGCCGGCGACGCCCACGGTGTCCACCGGCATTCGCACGGTGAAGTCACCCTGCCGCACGGCGGCGAGGATGCGAAGCAGCTGACGCGTATCCAGCACTTCGGAAGCGGCCTCATTCTCTCTCTGCGTCTTGGGCGGCGGAGGACGCGTCGCGGATGACTTTCGGGGTGCAGCGGTCTTCTGGGTACGCATTCGAGCCCCTGGCTGGTCCACGGCGGTCAAAGCGGTCCCTCGCCGTGGACACGGGAATACTGAGCGGAGCGAAGTTCTCTTTGATTCCTGCTGGACACGCCAGCCCCGGCCCCGTGTCCGCTTGGTGGGTAGGAGACAGTCCTGCCCCTGCAACGTCTGCTACCGAACGCTTTAGTTCCGCACGCGCGGCTGAGGGGCAAGCACTCGGACGGACATCTGCTCCTGGCCCGCAACCACGGTGCTCAGGGCTTCACGCCGCGTCAAATCCAGCCGAGCCACTGCCCGCAGCGTGGCCACCAGCACCAGCGCCTCCACCAGGGACGGCATGGAGACCCCCGAAGGGCCCGTCTTGAGCGGCAGGGGTAACCGGGGCGCGCGGCCCGCGGCGGCCAGCGCCTGAATGGCGTACTCAGGCCGCGTGTCCAGCGTGACGCCAATGGCGGGCAGCTGGCTGGCGGCGGCGTCCTTGCCGCTCCCCTGCAGGTCCATCAGCACCTTGAGGGCCCCAGCCTGCTCGTAGAGCGCGAGCCCCTCGCCACCGTCCTCTCCGCCGAAGACGCTGCCCTCGTACGTGCGCGTGAGCGCGCCGGAGACGCTGATGTGGAACGGCTGGCTGTCATCCCAGTGCTTCCACGGCCGGGCCTCATAGAATTCGGTGGCGGCCTGGACGAAGAGCAGCGCCTTGTCCGCCCCGAGCCCCGCAACGCCTCGCTGCTCCCACGCCATGAAGGTGCCAATGGCCGCGCGCGCCGAGAGCACCTCCAGTGGCGGAGACTCCACGCGGAGCCCCAGGCGCTCCGCGACCTCCGCCAGGCCGGGCTCGCAGCTCACGCCCGAAGGCTCCACGCCCTCGAGCAGGGCCTGCACACCGGCCTCGTCATCGTGCTCGAAGACGGGCGGCGCGAAGTCCCCCGCGCTTGTCACCCGTAGGTACACGTTCGTGGTGTCCTGGGAGAGCTGCACGGGGCCGAGCTTGAGCAGGTGGTACATGATGGCTCCGGGCTATCGCGGCTCGGTTCGCGTGTCGAGCCTCCTTCCACGGCGCGTGGAAAGGCGACTTCCTCCAGCGCTTACCGTAAAACGCTCTCTTCGACGCCGCCCGCAAGGCCCACCTTGCGATTGACTGGAGCCCGCTCGTGGAGACCCTCGTCCGGATCGCGGAAGGACTCGGCCGCTTCTCCTCGCGCTTCGTCCCGAGCGCGTTTGCCATTGCCGTCCTGCTCAGCCTGCTCACGATGGGGCTCGCCCTCGGGTGGGCGGGCGCCTCGCCCGAGCAGGTGCTGGGCGCCTGGGGCGGTGGCTTCTGGGAGCTGCTCCCCTTCTCCATGCAGATGGCGCTGGTGATGTTCACCGGCTACCTGCTGGCCCTCACCTCCCCGGTGCGCACGCTGCTGGAGCGGCTGGCGGGCCTGGCGAAGAGCCCTCGGGGCGCGGTGGCGCTGATGGCCGGCGTCTCCATGGGCCTGGCCTACATCAACTGGGGCCTCTCGCTGGTGGCCAGCGCCATGCTGGTGCGCTTCGTGGCGAGGCGGCAGCCGGACGTGGACTATCGCCTGCTGGTGGCCTGCGCCTACTTCGGCCTGGGCGCCACCTGGCATGCGGGCCTGTCGGCCTCCGCCCCGCTGCTGGTGGCCACGCCGGGGCACTTCCTGGAGAAGCAGCTGGGCATCATTCCCATCAATCTCACCCTGTTCTCCGCGTTCAACCTGGGGCTCACGGTGGCGGTGGTGGCGGGGCTCGCGGTGCTGGCCTGGGCGCTGCACCCCAAGCCCGAGGCCACGGTGAAGGTGGAGCCCGCAGTGCTGGAGAAGCTGGGCGACTTCGTTCCCCCCGAGCGCCCCACCGAGCGCAGCGTCGCGGTATGGCTGGATCACGCGTGGCTGCTCAATGTCATCTTCGGCGTGCTCGGGCTGGCGTGGTTCGCGCGACACCTGGCGCTCAACGGGGGCTGGAGGGCCCTCAATCTCAACGTGGTGAACTTCCTGTTCCTCACGCTGGCGGTGTTGCTGCACCTCACCCCGGCCCGGCTGCTCAAGGCCAGCGAGGAGGCCGGCTCCGTGCTGCATGGCATCGTCCTGCAGTTCCCGCTGTACGCGGGCATCTACGGCATCTTCAAGGCCACCGGACTCACCGACCGAATCGGCGAGCTGTTCGTGTCGCTCTCCACGCGCGAGACGTTCCCCGCCATCGTCTACCTCTACAGCGGGGTGGTGAACTACTTCGTACCCTCGGGCGGCTCCAAGTGGGCCATCGAGGCGCCCTACCTGCTGAACGCGGCGTCCTCGCTGGGCGTGGCGCCGGAGAAGGTGGTGCTGGCGTACGCGTGGGGAGACATGGCCACGGATCTCATCCAGCCCTTCTGGGCCCTGCCGTTGCTCACCGTGGCGCGGCTCGAGTTCAAAGACATCCTCGGCTTCTTGCTGCTGGCTTTCCTGCTCTACCTGCCGTTCGTGACGCTGGCGTTCTTCCTGTTCGGCTGAGTGATGGCCATGCTGAGCGCGGGGAGCAGCCCCGCCGTATGGTCGAGCTTGCACGGGGGCGGCTCGCTCAGCGGGGACGAGAGGGTGTCGCTCCCAGGCTCGGGCTCCCATCCGCTGTGGACCGCCACCGCGTCATCCTGGCCCGTCATCGTCACCGCTTGGAAGACCGCTACGGGAATGACACCCCAGGCGATGGCCAGCAGGATCAACGAGCGATTCACGGTGACGGCGGCACAGCTCATGGGCACCTCTTTCATGGGGGATATGCCATCCGCGGCTGACATCCCACGCGCGGGCAGTGCACTTGAGCCATAAATGAGCGCCGATGCACTTGAGGTAAACCCGAATTCCTCCCACATCTTCTGGCGTGTGGATCAGCGGCGCGCCGAGGCGGTGTTTGCCTGGGCCAGCGGGCCCGGAGAGGCAAAGCCCGCGAACAGCTCCCCCGTCAGATACGCGCGGCGGCCCTGCGAGGCTTGACGCAGGTAGTCATTCACCACCGCGTTGCTGCCTCGCGCACGGTGGACTTTGGGAGCGCTCAAGTTCATCCGAGACCGCGCCACGCCCTTGCTGCCACGGTGGACGAAGGTGACAGTCCCATCCGCTTCCACGCGCTCGACGACAGCCACGTGCGTGAGGCCATCATCGCGCCGCCCATCCCGGTCGCGGTCATACGTCTCCCGGAAGAAGACGAGGTCTCCCGGCTGGGGCCGGCTTTTGTGCAGGGCTCCCACGCTCCGCGCGCGCTGGTAGATGTGCGTGACACCGTTGTCACCGGCCCGCCCTATTCCTGTCATCAATTCGATGCCCACGCTCTCGTAGGCCAGCCGCACGACCCCCGTGCAGTCGTCCGGCACCGACGTGTCCACTTTGCGCAGCGAGGTGACGCCCACCAGCCTCGAGGCCCGGGTGGCGATGCGCGCGCCCAGCTCCCGCGAGGCGCGTGACGCACTGCGTGGCCGGGAAGGAGGCGCACTCCGCATCTTCGTCGAGGCGGCA
This sequence comes from Hyalangium minutum, assembly GCF_000737315.1. Taxonomy (GTDB): domain Bacteria; phylum Myxococcota; class Myxococcia; order Myxococcales; family Myxococcaceae; genus Hyalangium; species Hyalangium minutum. The sequence continues at coordinate 77,760 of NZ_JMCB01000002.1, read as the reverse complement.
CCCGGCGTCGTCCCGGGCTTCTGGGCCACGGGGGACGGCTTCTTCCCAGCAGCGTGGGCTTGCGGGGCGCTCCACACCAGAGGCCCCCACACGGCGAGCACGGCGAGCAGTCGAAGCATGATCCGTGGAACGCCCGGGCCCCGGGCCTATTCACGCCCGCGCTGGGCGCACTTTGAAGCACTCGCCCCGCCAGAACCGCACATGGGTGCGCGGCGAGATTCATGCTAGAGGCGGCCTCCGAGCTGGCATGTGTCTGGCTCTCAACGGAGGGGACTCTTTCAATGAAGAAGATGCTGACTCGGACTGTGGTGGTTGCGGCCCTGACTCTGTCGCCTGTGGCGCTGGCCCAGGAGGCGGCCCCCACCGCGGCTCCGACGGCCACGCCCGTGACCAAGCCGGGCGCCGAAGCGGTGAAGAACACGTGGGACTACTTCTACAAGGGCCAGGGCCAGGGCCCGGTGCTCGTCGAGGCCAAGCTGTGCACCGAGGTGGCCAAGGACGGCCCCAACAAGTTCGAGTGCACCGCCGAGGTGGATCCCGCCGCTGGCGTGAAGGCCAACACCACCGTGATGCTGTGGCAGGCCTACCTGGTGCCCCAGGGTGACTCCATCGAGGACATCATGGTCCAGACCAAGCAGGGCGCCACCGTGCGCGAGACGAAGGACGTCAAGGTCAAGGGCGACGGCTGGCGCGCCCGCCAGTGGACCGGTGTGCGCCTGAACAAGGCGGGCAACTGGACCGTGAGCGTCATGCGCGGCGATGAGGTCCTCAAGGAGCTCCAGGTCAAGGTGAACTAGTTCGCACTGCAACTTGTAGGTCCCGGGTGTGCCCTGTGCCACCCCCGCGCCCGCCGCTGGGATGCTCGCATCCCAGGCGGGCGCGTTCTTTTTACCTCCTCACCCTCTCTTGCCCTCCAGAGCCAGGAGTTTTTACGGCAGCCGGGGGCCCTCTCCAGCCGTTGAGAGGCTCCATGCCCGCGTCTTCCCGAGGGATCGGCCCCAACGTGGCGTTGGCAATGTGCTTGCAGAAGGGTGAGGTGCGGTTCGAAGGGCAGGGGTCGGTCGGGGGGGTGTAGGGGAGTGGCGGGCAGGGGGATGGGGAAGGTTGGGCGGGTTGGGAGCGGGTGAGGGCGTGGGAGCCTTGAGAGGGTCGCGGGCGCTGGTGCTGGGGGACAGCCAGGCGTTACGTGCAGCAGAGGTTCCCAACGGGGACGTTCTCCTCGCGGCAGCCCATGGGAGACCGATCAACCTCGGGGGAGGGCCCCTGCCCTTCGACCGTGTCGTACCGTAAGAGTCGACTTTCGCACTCGCCCCGTGCTAAGGGGCCGCCGCCTTCTGGGCTCTTCTGGCTCTAGAAGGGCGAGGCTGTGCTGAAGCGTCGGCGTGCGGTGTAACCGCCCGCAGGCGGCCAACCCCTCGAATTTCTCTCTTGAGGAGTTGCACCCCACATGACACCCACCGTTTCACGGAATGACGCTCCCCTGCAGGGCGTCACCGGCGTGGCTGCCCGAGTCCTTGGACTCCTGGCCGTCCTCGCCGGTAGCACCGCCCGCGCCAGCGAGGCGGACCTCGTCCTCCCTGACTTTACCTCTCAGTCCTTCCTCGGCGGCGCGCTCAATGGCCAGCAGCTGTTGCTGGGCGGCATCCTGGTGAGCGTGCTCGGCCTGGTCTTCGGCTTCATCCAGTACGGCCAGCTGAAGAACCTGCCCGTGCACCGGTCGATGCTGGAGATCTCCGAGCTCATCTACGAGACGTGCAAGACGTACCTCATCACCCAGGGCAAGTTCATCCTCGGCCTGTGGGCGCTGCTGCTGGTGGTGATGGTCGGCTACTTCGGCTTCCTGCAGCACATGCTGAGCGAGGCGCCGGCCAAGCTGCTGGCCATCATCCTCTTCAGCCTCATCGGCATCGCGGGCAGCTACGGCGTGGCCTGGTTCGGCATCCGGGTGAACACGTTCGCCAACAGCCGCACGGCGTTCGCGTCCCTGCGCGGCAAGCCCTACCCCACCTACGCCATCCCGCTGCAGGCCGGTATGTCCATCGGCATGGTGCTCATCAGCACCGAGCTGTTGCTGATGCTCATCATCCTGATCTTCGTCCCGCCCACCTACGCGGGCCCGTGCTTCATCGGCTTCGCCATCGGCGAGTCGCTGGGCGCCTCGGTGCTGCGCATCGCGGGCGGTATCTTCACGAAGATCGCGGACATCGGCTCGGACCTGATGAAGATCGTCTTCAAGATCAAGGAAGACGACGCGCGCAACCCCGGCGTGATCGCCGACTGCACGGGCGACAACGCGGGCGACAGCGTGGGCCCCTCGGCGGACGGCTTCGAGACCTACGGCGTGACGGGCGTGGCGCTCATCACCTTCATCCTGCTGGCGGTGCCCCCTTCGTTCCAGGTGCAGCTGCTGGTGTGGATCTTCGTGATGCGCATCGTGATGGTGGTGGCCAGCCTGCTGTCCTACGGCGTGAACGGCATCATCCAGGGCGGCAAGTACAAGACCGCCGACAAGATGAACTTCGAGCACCCGCTGACGTTCCTGGTGTGGCTCACGTCGATCGTGTCCGTGGCGCTCACCTTCGTGGTCAGCTACCTGCTCATCCCGAACCTGGCGGATGACACCACGCTGTGGTGGAAGCTGTCGCTGATCATCACCTGCGGCACGCTGGCCGGCGCGATCATCCCGGAGGTCGTCAAGGCCTTCACCTCCACCGAGAGCCGCCACGTGCGCGAGGTGGTGAAGGCCAGCCAGGAGGGTGGCCCCAGCCTCAACGTCATCTCCGGCCTGGTGGCCGGTAACTTCTCCGCCTACTGGATGGGCATCATCATCGCGGGGCTGATGGGCGCCGCCTTCTGGGTGAGCACGACCGTGCCGGTGGAGCTGATGCTGGCCCCGGCGGTGTTCGCGTTCGGCCTGGTGGCGTTCGGCTTCCTGGGCATGGGCCCGGTCACCATCGCGGTGGACAGCTACGGTCCTGTGACGGACAACGCGCAGAGCGTGTACGAGCTGTCGCTGATCGAGAACGTGCCCAACGTGAAGGAGGAAGTGGCCAAGGACTTCGGCTTCACGCCCAACTTCGAGAAGGGCAAGGAGTACCTGGAGGAGAACGACGGCGCGGGCAACACGTTCAAGGCGACGGCCAAGCCGGTGCTCATCGGCACCGCGGTGGTGGGCGCCACGACGATGATCTTCTCCATCATCGTGCTGCTGGTGGGCACGGAGACGACCAACGGCATCATGTCGCTGAAGGCCGCGGGCCTGGGCAACCTGTCCCTGCTGCACGCGCCCTTCCTGCTGGGCCTGGTGACGGGCGGCGCGGTCATCTACTGGTTCTCGGGCGCCTCGATGCAGGCGGTGTCCACGGGCGCCTACCGCGCGGTGGAGTTCATCAAGGCCAACATCAAGCTGGAGGGCGTGGAGAAGGCGAGCGTGACGGACTCCAAGCGCGTGGTGGAGATCTGCACCCAGTACGCGCAGAAGGGCATGCTCAACATCTTCCTGGGCGTGTTCTTCAGCACCCTGGCGTTCGCCTGCGCCGAGCCGTACTTCTTCATTGGCTACCTGATCTCCATCGCCATCTTCGGTCTGTACCAGGCCGTGTTCATGGCGAACGCGGGTGGCGCGTGGGACAACGCGAAGAAGCTGGTGGAGACGGAGCTGCGCGCCAAGGGCACGGACCTGCACGCGGCCACGGTGGTCGGCGACACGGTGGGCGATCCGTTCAAGGACACCTCGTCCGTGGCGCTCAACCCGGTCATCAAGTTCACCACCCTGTTCGGCCTGCTCGCGGTGGAGCTGGCGGTGGAGCTGAACAAGTCCGGCAACACCATGCTCACCCACGTGCTGTCCGTGGTGTTCTTCGTCCTGTCGCTCGTCTTCGTGTACCGGTCGTTCTACGGCATGCGCATCGAGACGCCGATGAAGGGCGAGGGCGCCCACAAGTAGTCCCGAGAGCGGGGGCCTGAGGCTCCCGCTTCCCTGAGCTTCACGAGCGGCAGGGTGCCTCCGGGTGCCCTGCCGCTTCGCTTTTCAGGGCCTCACGCCTCGGTCGCTCATGCGCTGAGAGGCCCCGGATCCGTGATGCGCTCGTGGCCCAAGTGCATGCCGCTGCGGCAGCGATAGTCCGTGACGAGCGAGCCGACGATGACGGCCGTTCCCGCCAGCACGTGCACCGCCGTGGCCCCAGGAGCCCTGCGCGCGTAGCCCCCCACGAAGGGCGCGGCCAGGGTGGCGAGCCCCCAGCCGTAGTCCACCAGCTCGTGCAGCTCGATGGGCACCAGGCGAGAGAGCGTCACCTGGCTGTCCGTGAGCAGGGTGGTGCCCACGAGCTTCAGTCCCAACAGCCGGCTGACGCGCTGAGCTGTGCGGTCCCCGGAGAGCTGTCCCGCGAGCGCCACCGCCACCCCCGCCGCGATATCGAGCAGCGAGTGTGCGCCCTGGGGCAGCCAGCGGCGCAGCGGCAGCCGTCCTCCCGCGAGCGGCTGGGAGACAATGCCTGCCGCGGCGCTGCGATCCCAAACGTGGCGCAGGGCCTGGGAGACCGCGCGTGAAAGGCTTTCCCGCGAGGGGTGCGTGTCTTGGAGAGGGTTCAGCTCGGCCATCCGAGACTCCTGAGAGGTTTTAGCCCTTCAAGCTATGCACTCGGCGCCCGCGCGCGTACCCACGCGTGCCTGCCTGCTTCTGGTGTTGGAATATTCACGGAGAGCTGTTCAGCCTCTCCTCTTTTTCGACGCTTCCACTGCCGCCCTCTCGACTTTCTGGGAGAGTCGGGCTACGTGAGCGCTCACCCAGCGTGCTGGGTATGAATGAAGGGCGGTGAAAGCCGCCTTGCAACGAAAGAAGAAGGTTCATGGCAACTGGTACTGTGAAGTGGTTCAACGACGCGAAGGGCTTCGGTTTCATCACCCAGGATGGCGGAGGTGAGGACGTGTTCGTCCACCACACCGCGATCAACATGGATGGCTTCCGCACGCTGGCCGAGGGCCAGAAGGTGCAGTTCGAGGTCACCAAGGGCCCCAAGGGCCTGCAGGCGCAGAACGTCCGCGCCGCCTGAGACGCACTCCCAGGTGATGTTCCGGAGCCCGGCCCCCTTCTCGGTGGTCGGGCTTCCGTTTTTTTGAGAGAGCGCAGACTCCTTCCATGCGACTGCCCCGCTTGCCTCGTGTCATCGGCTTCGACGACGCGCCCTTCCAGCGCCGCCCGGGTGCCGTGGTGCCCGTGGTGGGGGTGGTGTGCAGCGGCACGCGCTTCGAGGGGCTCGTCTGGGGACGGGTGCGCAAGGACGGGTGGACGGCGACACAGGAGGTGTGCCGGCTGCTGGAGGGCGGCAAGTTCCTCCCGCAGCTCCACCTGGTGTTGCTGGATGGAATTGCCTTCGGTGGCTTCAACGTGGTGGACCTGCCAGCGCTGGCGGCGCGCCTGAAGCGTCCGTGCGTGTCGGTGATGCGGCGCATGCCGGATCTGGCGGCCGTGGAGCAAGCCCTGCGGCGACTGCCCCGCGCAGAGCAACGTCTGGCATTGTTGAGGCGGGCGGGCCCCATCCATCAGGTAGGCGGCTTCACCTTCCAGGTGCAGGGAGCGGAGCCCTCCGAGGTGGCCGAGGCGCTCGCGCGAGTCACGGATCGGGGGCACGTGCCGGAGCCGCTCCGGCTGGCGCACCTGATCGGCTCAGCCGTCGTGACGGGCGAGAGCAGCCACCGGGCCTGAGCCCGTGAAGCCGTCCTTTAGCCCAGCCACGCCCGGGCGTTGCGGAACAGGCGCATCCACGGGCCGTCCTCGCCCCAGCTGTCCGGATGCCACGAGTGCTGCACCGTCCGGTGCACCCGCTCCGGATGCGGCATCATCAGCGTGAAACGCCCGTCCACCGTCGTCAGTCCGCACAGGCCAAACGGTGAGCCGTTCGGGTTCGCCGGGTACTTCTCCGTCACCTGACCGTGGTTGTCCACGAAGCGCGCCGTCACCAGGCCGAGCCCGTTCACCCGTGCCGCCTCCTCCCGGTTGGGGAACTCCGCGAACCCCTCACCGTGCGACACGGCGATCAGCATCCGGCTCCCTGCCATCCCCTTGAAGAACAGCGAGGGGCTCTCCGCTACCTCCACCAGGGACAGCCGCGCTTCGAATTGCTCTGACGCGTTCCTCACGAAGCGCGGGAAGTGATCCGCTCCCGGGATGATCTCCTTCAGCTGCGCCATCATCTGGCAACCGTTGCAGATGCCCAGCCCGAAGCTGTCCGGCCGCGCGAAGAACGCCGAGAACTCGTCCCGCGCCCTGGGGTTGAAGAGGATGGACTTCGCCCACCCTCCACCGGCTCCCAGCACGTCGCCGAAGGAGAACCCTCCGCACGCCAGCACGCCCTTGAAGTCCTTCAGCGACACGCGCCCGGCCAGCACGTCGCTCATGTGCACGTCCACCGCCGCAAAGCCCGCACGCGTGAACGCCGCCGCCATCTCCATCTGGCTGTTCACACCCTGCTCACGCAGCACTGCCACCCGAGGCTTCGCCCCCTTGGCAATGTACGGCGCCGCGACGTCCTCCTTCGGATCGAACGTGAGCTTCGGCGACAGGCCCGGATCGTCCGGGTCGCACTTCGCCGCGTACTCCTCCTCCGCGCAGCGCGGGTTGTCCCGCAGCTTCTGCATCTCGTAGCTGACGCGCGACCAGTAATGCCGCAGCGCCATCGTCGGCACCTCGAGCAGCGTCTTCCCGCCCTGCCGCAGCCGCACCTCCAGCTCCGCCCGAGGCCGCCCCAGCTCGTGCACCAGCGCCCCGTGCCGCACCAGCACCTCGCGCACGCTCCCCACGTCCGCCGCGCGCACCTGCAGCACCGCTCCCAGTTCCTCGTTGAAGAGAGCCGCAGGAGCCTCCCCTCCGAGCGCCGCCACGTCCACGTCCAGCCCGCAGTGGCCCGCGAACGCCATCTCCGCCAGCGTCGCCAGCAGACCTCCATCCGAGCGGTCGTGGTACGCCAGCACCCGCCCCGCCGCGTTCAGCTCCTGCAGCGCCGCGAAGAACCCTCGCAGCAGCGCCGGATCCTCCACGTCCGGGCACTCCGCCCCCACCTGCTCGTAGACCTGCGCCAGCACCGAGCCACCCAGCCGCTGCCGCCCCTTCGCCAAGTCGATGAAGAGCAGCCGCGTGTCTCCAGCCGGCTCGCGCAGCTGCGGCGTCAACGACTGCCGCACGTCCACCACCGGCGCGAACGCCGAGACGATGAGCGACACCGGCGCCACCACCGCCTTGCGTCCACCCTTCTCCTCCCACGCCGTGCGCATGGACATCGAGTCCTTGCCTACCGGAATGGTCAGCCCCAGCGACGGACACAGCTCCATCCCCACCGCGTGCACCGCAGCGTAGAGGTTCGCGTCCTCGCCCGGGCTCCCCGCCGCCGCCATCCAGTTCGCCGACAGCTTCACGTCCGACAGCTTCTCGATGCGCGCCGCCGCGATGTTCGTCACCGCCTCGCCCACCGCCATCCGCGCCGAGGCCGCCGCGCTGATGAGCGCCAGCGGCGTCCGCTCTCCCATTGCCATGGCCTCGCCCGTGTGGCTGGTGATGGTCGTCGCCGTCACCGCGCAGTCCGCCACCGGCACCTGCCACGGGCCCACCATCTGATCCCGCGCCGTCTGCCCCGACACCGTCCGATCCCCAATCGTGACGAGGAACGACTTGTCCGCCACCGTCGGGTGCTCCAGCACCCGCGCTACCATGTCCCCCAGCTCCGCTCCGTCCAGCCTCACCGGCACGTGCGTCAGCGGCCGAGACTTCACGTCCCGGTGCATCTTCGGCGGCTTGCCGAACAGCACGTCCATCGGCAGGTTGATCGGCGTATTGCCGAAGTGCCAGTCCCCCAGCTTCAGCGCCTGCTCCGCCGTGGCCTCTCCCAGCACCGCGTACGGCGCGCGCTCCCGCTCACACAGCGCCGCGAAGCGCTCCAGGTCCTCCGGCGCCACCGCCAGCACGTAGCGCTCCTGCGCCTCGTTGCACCAAATCTCCACCGGGGACATCCCCGGCTCCGCGTTCGGAATTGCCCGCAGCTCGAAGTGCCCGCCCAGCGCGTTGTCGTGCACCAGCTCGGGCACCGCGTTCGACAGACCGCCTGCCCCCACGTCGTGGATGGACCGGATGGGGTTCAGCTCCCCCAGCGCCCAGCAGCGGTCGATCACCTCCTGGCACCGCCGCTCCATCTCCGCGTTGTCCCGCTGCACCGAGGCGAAGTCCAGGTCCGCCGCGCTCGAGCCCTGCGCCATGGACGAGGCCGCCCCTCCGCCCAGGCCAATCAGCATCGCCGGCCCGCCGAGCACGACGATCTTGTCCCCCGCCCGCAGCTTCCCCTTCTGCACGTGCTGCGGCCGGATGTTGCCCAGGCCGCCCGCAATCATGATGGGCTTGTGGTACCCGCGCACCTCCATACCCTCCGGCGTGGACACCTGCGCCTCGAAGCTGCGGAAGTAGCCGCACAAGTTCGGCCGACCGAACTCGTTGTTGTACGCCGCCCCGCCAATCGGCCCCTCCAGCATGATGTCCAGCGCGGAGACAATCCGCACCGGCTTGCCGTAGGCCTTCTCCCAGGGCCGCTCGTAGCCCGGAATGCGCAGGTGCGACACCGAGAAGCCCGTGAGCCCCGCCTTCGGCTTCGCGCCCCGCCCCGTGGCGCCCTCGTCGCGGATCTCCCCGCCCGCTCCCGTCGCCGCCCCCGGATACGGAGAGATGGCCGTCGGGTGGTTGTGCGTCTCCACCTTCATCAGCACGTGCGTGGGCTCACGCCGTGAACGCCACTCGCCCGTCTCCGGATCCGGGAAGAAGCGCTCCGCCTCCACACCCTGGATCACCGCCGCGTTGTCCTTGTACGCCGACAGCACGCCTTCGCTGTGCGCCGCGTACGTGTTCTTGATGGCCTGGAACAGCGAGCGCTCCTGCGGCTTGCCATCGATGGTCCAGCTCGCGTTGAAGATCTTGTGCCGGCAGTGCTCGCTGTTCGCCTGCGCGAACATCATCAGCTCGACGTCCGTGGGGTTCCGCTTCAGCTCGCCGAAGCGCGCCACCAGGTAGTCCACCTCGTCGTCCGCCAGCGCCAGCCCCAGCTCCTGGTTGGCCGCCACCAGCGCGGGCCGGCCTCCTCCCAGCACGTCCACCGTGGAGAGCGGCCGCTGCGGGTGATCAGCGAAGAGCTGCGCGGCATCCTCCATCCGCCAGATCACCGTCTGCGTCATCCGGTCGTACAGCACGTGCTTCAGGCGCTCCATCTGCTCGCGCGTCAGCGGGCCTTCCTCGCTGTCATGGACGAAGAAACACAGCCCTCGCTCGATGCGCTTCACCCGCTCCAGGCCACAGCTCCGCGCGATGTCCGTCGCCTTCGAGGACCAGGGCGTCATCGTCCCGGGCCGCGGAATGACGATGAGCCGGCTGCCTGTCCACACGCCCTGCGGAATGCGCGGGCCATACTCGAGCAGGCGGTACAGCACGGACTTCTCGTCCTCGGACATCTCGGACGAGGTGTCGATGAAGTGCATGTACTCCGCGTAGACGGAGGCCGCCTCGGGCACGTGCTCGCGGCACAGGGCGAGCAGCTTGTCCCTGCGGAACTGGGAGAGGGCGGGGTAACCCCGCACGGACATCATCCTGGACATGGGATAGGCCTGACTCCAGAGAACAGTCAGAAGGTCCTTATCACCGCGCCCTCTCAACGGCCCCTGAAGAGTTCACGCCACGTCGCCTGCTGCACGAGGGGCCAGGCTCAGCCCTTCTCCCGCCACTCCACCTCGAAGGTGACGTCCTCGGCGGTGAAGCCGCGCACCCGCACCTGGGCTTCCTGGACGCCACACCCTCGCATGCCCGCCAGGATGGCGCCCTGCATCAAATAGCGGGTGGGCCCGGCCTCGTTCACCCACAGCCGCAGGTGAGTCGGGCCCAAGTCCTCGGTGCGAACCTCCGTGTAGTTGTTTCCCGAGCGGAAGCTCTGCTGCACCCGGCTCAGCACCCGCCGGGGGCCCAGCAGCTGGAGCACGCTGAACAGCGCCCGCCCCATCATCGTCCCCCGGTAGCCGTCCACCATCCGCTCCCCCAGCTCGCGGTAGGCCTCTTCCTGGGGCGTCTCCGCATACAGCGTTTGCGCAGCTACACGCACACAGGAGCACCACGTCTCGAAGGGGTAGGCAGGCAGAAGCTTGCGGTCGAGGTCCACTCCCACCTCCCTCAAGTGCAGCTTGAGTGTTGGGGTCACCCGGCCGTCCAGTCCTCGGACGAACAGACCTTCGAGGGTCTGATCGAAGACCAGCTTCTCCTGCATGCGAGTAGTTTACCCTCGTCCGCTCGCTTCCTGGAGGGTCTCATGGGTCTTCAAAGAGAGCTGGCCGCCATGGCCTTGCGCGCCACGCCGCTGCCGGGCCAGAAGAACTTCCTGGCCGACTCAGGAGTGCTCACGCCTGTTCCCCACCTGACAGGTTCCATTGGCGCGGTGGGCCATGAGCCCTTCATGGCCGAGGACTTGCGGCGGCTGTTTGACTTGATAGTGGTCTTCTCCATCGGAGACTTCACCGACGGCCGGGGCTGCTCCAGCTACTTTGACCCCGCAAGCCCCTGGTACAACGTCTTCTACGGCGCCTACGGGGTGCGCGCGTACAAGCCGGACGGGAGCCCGTGGGGGTTCCGCCGGGATGGGCGCCCCAACCTGGACGAGATGCTCGAGGTGCCGTGGCTGGACTACAACTTCCTCACCGCGGGCAACCTGGGCTGCCCGCCCTCGCGGATGTGCTTCCGCGTGGAGGAGGCCACCAGCGGCAAGGAGGGCCCCTGGCACACCGCCGAGGTGGCCTGCATCATCCCCAGCGGCCTGCACCGGCTGAAGGACGCGGTGACGCCGGACCTCACCTACTACGCCGTCTTCGGAGTGCCCGAGGAGAGCTTCCTCTCCGAGCAGCGCGAGAGCTACGAGCCCGTGCGGATGCGCGGGAAGATGTACTTCCGGCCGATGGCCGATCGCACCACGCTCGTCTGGGGCGGGCTGTGCCCGGACACGCCGGAGGGCCAGCGCCTGTTCAACTCCATCCTCGACAAGATGACGCCGCTCTACCCGGGCTGAGGCAGAGCGGCGTCTCACAGCGCCCGAGGCGGACCGGCCGGCTCAGGCGGCCTTGTCGTCCGACTGGGGCGAGACGTGCGTCACCTGCGCGGCCTGTGTCACCCCTCCCCCGGACCCGCTGCGTGGCTTGCGGCGGAAGCCCACGCGCTCCAGGCCCGCGAACACCACCGGCACCACCAGCAGCGTGAGGAAGGTGGAGGTGATGACGCCACCGATGACCGCGATGGCCATGGCCGAGCGGAACTCCGAGCCCAGGCCCGTGCCCACCGCCGTGGGCACCATGGCGATGACCATGGCCGCGCTCGTCATGAGGATGGGCCGCAGGCGCCGCGGGCCCGCCTTCAGCAGCGCCTCGTCCACGCTGTCCCCGGCGCGCAGGTTCTGCAGTGCCGCGTCCACCAGGAGGATGGCGTTCTTCGTCACCAGGCCCATCAGCAGGATGATGCCAATGGTCGCGCCCATGGACATGTGGTTGCCCGTCACCACCAGCGCCAGCAGCGCGCCCACCAGCGCCAGCGGCAGCGCCACCATGATGGTGAAGGGGTGCTTGAGGGACTCGAACTGGCTGGCCAGCACCATGAAGATGAAGATGAACGAGAGCCCCAGGGCCGAGCCGAAGGCCGCAGTCTGCTCGTCCAGGCTCTTGATCTGGCCGTCGTAGATGAGGGTGTAGCCCGCCGACAGAGGCTTGGCCGCCATGGCCGCCCGGAGCTTCGTGGCGATGTCTCCCAGCGCCGCGCCCGGGGCCACCTGAGAGATGACGGCGATCGTCCGCTGGCGGTTCTCATGCTCGATGACGCTCGGCCCGTCCTTCAGGCTCACCTCTGCCACGTCCGTCACCGGCCGCGGGCCGCGCGGGGTGTACACCTCGATTTGCCGCACCTTCTCGGGCGTGGCCCGGTCCTGCTCCTCCAACCGCACGCGGATGTCCGTCTCGTCCGTGCCCTCGCGCAGCTTGGCCGCCACTTCTCCGCCAATGGCCAGCCGGAGCTGCGTGGCCAGGTTCGCGGCGCTCAGGTCCGCGTCCGAGGAGCGCGCCCGGTCAATCTGGATCTGCAGCTCGGGCTTGGAGGGGTTGGCCTCCACGCGGATGTCCGAGGTGCCCGGAATCTCCCGCAGGGTCTGCGCCACGCGCTGGGCCTCCGCGTTCACCACGGCCAGATCCGGGCCGGTGACGCGCAGCATGATGGGGTACCAGTCTCCGAGCCCCTCGATCATGGGCGGATCCGACATGTTCACCTGCGTGGCGATGAGCCCGGACGTCAGCAGCCCGCGCACCTCCTCCTTGATGTCCTGGAGGCTCCGCTTGCGCGCCGCCTTGGGCTGGGTGAGCACGCGGATGCGCGCCTTGTACACGTCGCCGTTGAGACCGACGATGCTGTAGAGGTCGTTCACGTCGGAGACGCGCTGGATGAGCGCCTCGGCCTGGGCGGTGCGCGCCTCCGTCTCCGCCAGGCTGGCCGAGTCCGGCAGCTGCAGGTCCACGAGGAACTGCGAGCGGTCCTCCGCCGGCAGGTTCTCCATGCCCAGGCGGCTGGCAGCGGCGAACGAGCCCACCACCACCAGCAGGGTGATGCCTATCGTCTTCCACTTGTTGGACAGCACCCAGCCCAGGATGCGCGCGTAGAGGCGCTCGGAGCCATCCAGCACGTTGCGGATGGCGGACGCCACCGCGCCGTGACGGTGCACCTCGCCGGGCTTGCGCGCCTTGGCGAACCGGGCCGACAGCGCCGGGTCCAGCGTGAAGGAGATGAACAGGGAGACGAGCACCGCTACGGAGATGGTGAGGCCGAACTGCTTGAAGAACTGGCCCACCAGGCCCGGCATGAAGCCCACGGGGACGAACACCGCGATGAGCGAGAAGGTGGTCGCCAGCACCGCCAGGCCCACGTCCTTGGTGCCGTTCGAGGCGGCGGACATCGGCTCCTCGCCCTTCTCCAGCCGGTGGGTGATGGCCTCGCGCACCACCACCGCGTCGTCGATGAGCAGGCCGATGGCCAGCGACAGCGCCAGCAGCGTCATCTGGTTGAGCGTGTAGCCCAGCAGGTACATCACGAAGAAGGTGCCCACCACGGAGGTGGGCAGCGCCAGCGACGAGATGAGGGTGCCGCGCAGGTCCAGCAGGAAGCACAGGATGATGAGCACCGCCATGGCGCCACCGAAGACGAGGGCGATCCACACCTCCTTGGCGTTCTCGCGGATGAGCCCCGACTGGTCGATGAGCAGCGTGGCCTTGAAGCCATGGCCGATGAAGGGAGAGATTTCCTCCAGCTTCTTCTTCACCTGGTCGCTCACCTTCACCGTGTTGGCGCCCGGCTGCTTCACCAGCTCGACGATGATGGCGTCACGGCTGTTGAGGCGCGCCGTGGTGCGGCGCTCGGCCACCCCGTCGGTCACCGTGGCCACCTCGTCCAGGCGCACCTGCGCGCCGTTGCGGCTCTTGGCCACGGGCAGGGCGCGCAGCTCCTCCACGTTGCGGAACTGCCCGAGCGCGCGCACCGTCAGCTCGGTGGCTGCCAGCTGCAGCCGGCCCGCCGGCAAGTTCAGGTTCTCCATGCCAATGCGCTGGGCAATCTCGATGGGCGTCACGCCCAGGGCCTTGGCCTTCTCCAGGTCGATGTCCACCTGGATCTCCCGCACGTCACCGCCGGTGATGCGCACCTCGGCGGCACCCTCCAACTGAGCCAGCGCCGGCTTGATGCGATCTTCGACGAGCTTGCGCAGCTCCTGGGAGGGCAGCTCGGCGGACACGGTGTACGTGAGGATCGGGATGGCCCCGATGTCCACGGCGCTGACCACGGGCGCCTCCGCGTCCAGGGGTAGCTCGTTGGCCACGTTGGCCACTTTGTCGCGCACCTCCTGCACCGAGGCGTCCAGCTCCACGTTCAGCGAGAACTGCACCGCCACCGTGCCCAAGTTCTCGCGGCTCCAGGAGTGGATGGTCTCCACGCCGCTGATGCCGGCCACCGCGTCCTCGATGGGCTTGATGACCTGAGTCTCGATTTCGCCTGGCCCCGCGCCTGGGTAGACGGTGTTGACCACCACGAAGGGGAACGCCATCTCCGGGTAGAGATCCGTCCCCAGGCGGTTGAACCCCATCAACCCTAGGACAGTGAGGCACAGGCACATCATGCCCGTGAAGACGGGCCGGCGGATGGAGACATCACTCAGGAGCATGGGAGGCTCGCGAAGGCTGCGAGGGAACGGAAGAGCAGCGGCCTACTTCACGGAGACACGGGCCCCGTCCTGGAGGCCCGCGGTGGGGTAGTCGATCACCTTGGACAGCGGCGAGGCGGCCTTCACCACCACCTCGCGGGCCCGGCGCTCGATGATCTGCACGTCCACGCGGCGCACCTCGCCCGCGGAGGACACCACGTAGACATGATCCCCCCCGTTGGCCGCGGAGACCGCGGAGACAGGGAGCACGTGCACGTCCTGCAGCTCGCCCACGGTGAGCACGGCCTTGGCCAGCGTGTGGGCCACGAAGCGGCCGTCCGCGTTGGGCACGGTGATCTCCACGGGGATGCGGCGGGTGGCCGGATCCGCGGAGGGGAGGATGAGGCTCACCGCGGCGGCATCCGTGGAGGTGCCCGCGCCCACGGCCTCCACGCGGACCTTGCTGCCCGGCTTGAGCACGCCGCGCACCGGCTGGGCCACCGTCGTCTTGAGCACCAGCGTCTCCAGCGACTCCAGGGTGAACAGCGGCACGCCCGGGGCCACCGTGGCGCCCACCTGCTCGGGCGCGTCGATGAGGGTACCGGCGAAGGGAGCCTTGAGCTCGTGGCGGCGGCGGGCCGCGCGGGCCTGCGACAGCTGCGCCTTGGCGGCCAGCACCTGCGCCTTGGCCTGCTGCGCGGTGGTGGTGGAGGTGCGGTTCTGCAGCTCGCTCACGCCGCCCGCCTCCTGAAGCTTCGAGGTGCGGGTGGCCACGTCCTCGGCGATGGCGGCACCGGCCTCGGCGGCGGCCACGGCGGCCTCGGCCTGCGCCACCTGGGCGTCGGCGATCTCCCCATTGAGCGTGGCCAGCACCTGGCCCTTCTTCACCGCCTGCCCCTTCTTCACCAGCACCGTCTCCAGCCGGCCGCCCACCTCGAAGCCCACCTGCAGCGCCTGGGAGGGATAGAGGGTGCCCGTCACCTCCTCGCTCGGAGTGGCCTGCGCGGTGCGGGACTCGGTGAGCTTCACCACCGGGACAGCCGCCGCGGCGCCCGTGGCGGGTGCCTGCTCCGCGGCCTCCGCCTTGCCACATGCGGACAGCGAGAGGGCCGAGCCCAGGGCCACGGCAGCGGCAAGAACGCGGGCAACGGACGGAGTCCTGAAGGGCGTCATGGTTTCCTCAAAGCGTGCGAGTGCGGCCCCTTCGTACCCTGGTAGGTAGGGCATCGCCAAGGTGGGGGGTCCCGGATCTCACCGCCCTTCGCCACGGGCCAGGGCACTCGGCCACGCGGGCCCCTGGACGCACGCCCGCCCGCAACGGAGGAACCCGTTTCCAGTCAGACACACCTTTCCGCTGAAGCTGCTACTCCGGCTTGCGAGGGTTCTCGATGGCGGTGCACAGGGGGCAGCTCGCGGCGGGGTGAGGCGCATCCCGGCGGTGCACGTCGAGCAGGGCACGAGACACCTCGGCCAGCTCGCGGCGCACCTCGCGGCGGGCGCCCTTCACCCGGGCGATGCTCATGTCGTCATAGCGGGTGGTCTGGTGGCGCAGCCAGGCGATGACGGCGGCCTCGGCGCGGCGCTCGATGGGGATGCGCTCGGTGCGCGCCACGGTGCCACTGCCCACGGGGGTGGCGTGGACCGACACCAGGACGGCCAGCCGCTTGGCGTGCGCGGTGAAAGTGGGCGCGAAGGCGAGGAAGCGCAGCACGGAGTTGGCGAAGTCCACCTCGTACTCGGCCTGCTCGCGCTCGCGGCGGGCGGCATCCGAGGCGCGGCGCTTGGCGTAGGCGGGGGTGGCACGCTCGGCCTCGAGCGCGGCGCGGGCGGCGGAGATGTGGGCCTCGGGGGCCCAGATGCCCTGGGAGAACGTCTTGCGGCCCTTCTTCTCCACCACCGTCCAGCTCGGGCCGGCGGCCTTCACCCGCCGCGTGAGCCCGGCGTCTCCGGGAGGCAGCAAGGCCCAGCCGGAGGGCGGGGAGAGGAGGGTTCCGTCAGGGGCGCGCACGCGGCGCGGGTCCGAGGTAGGGGCAACCGTGAGAGAATCAGGCATGGGACAGGGGCGCGGTCCATACCACGGGCCCGGCCAAGCCTGCTAAATGGCCCGCACGCGTGCGGCCTCGCGTCCCCTCCGCTCCCTGGAGGAAGGGCCGTTGACGCGGGAGGACCTCTCTTTCGTGGGAAGCGCCGGCATGACTCTTCTGAGGCTCACCTTCCTTGGCACCTCCGCCGCGCAGCCCACGCTGCACCGGAACCTCTCCGGGCTGGCGGTGAAGGCGGATGCGGACCTGCTGCTCTTCGATTGTGGCGAGGGCAGCCAGCGGCAGATGGTGCGCTACGGCACTGGCTTCACCGTGGACGCCGTCTTCTTCACGCACTTCCACGCGGACCACTACCTGGGAATCATCGGCTTCCTGCGGACGCTGGGGATGATGGGGCGCGCCCAGCCCGTGCGCCTGTACGGCCCGCCCACCGCCAAGCGCGTGCTGCACCAGGCGGTGCACCTGGGCGTGGAGCAGCTGGCCTTCCCGGTGGAGATTCACGAGCTGAAGGACGGGGACAGCGTGCGCCGCGAGGGCTACACGGTGCACGCGGTGGGCGTGGACCACCGCATCAACGCGCTGGGGTACGTGCTGGCGGAGGATGACCGGCCCGGGCGCTTCCATCTGGAGAAGGCGAAGGCGCTCGGGGTGCCGCCGGGCCCGGACTTCGGCCGGCTGCAGAAGGGCGAGAGCGTGACGCTGCCGGACGGCACCACGGTGCGGCCCGAGGACGTGCTGGGAGCACCGCGCAGCGGGAGGCGGCTGGTCATCTCCGGCGACACGCGGCCGTGCGCCTCGCTGACGCGAGCGGCGAAGGACGCGGACCTGCTCATCCACGAGTCCACCTTCAGCGATGACGAGCAGGAGCGGGCGCTGGAGACGCGGCACTCCACGGCGCGCGAGGCGGCGCGGGTGGCGCACGAGGCAGGTGTGCGGCGCCTCATCCTCACGCACCTGTCCAGCCGGCACGACACCGACCCCTCGAAGCTGCTCGTGCAGGCGCGCGAGGAGTTCAAGGGGCCGGTGGAGGTGGCCCACGACGGGCTCACCGTGGAAGTCCCTCTGCGGGACTGAGCGGGGCTACTGCACCTTCTGAGCGGCCTCGGCCTCCCAGGCCTTGGCGGTCTCCGGATCCACCTTCTGGAGCAGCTTCCACTCCAGCGCATAGTCGCGGGTGAGCGAGCTGGAGTCCGCCGCAGCGGCCGAGGCAGCGCCCGTGTTGGTGTCGTGGGCGCCCTGGGACTCGACGCGGTTCTGCCTGAGGAACTCCACCGTGGACTGGCCCGGGCCCTTCTCGATGCCGCGCACGAGGTAGCGCGCGTAGGCGGTGCCCAGCGAGGAGGGAGCGCCCTGCATCGTCCAGTCCGTCTGCATCTCGAAGCCGCCCTTGGCCTCCATGACAGAATAGCCCTCCTCGGTGAGGAGCTCCTTGGCCTTGGGCCACACCTCGGCGAGGGGCTGGCGGTAGACGTGGGTACCAGCCTTCTCCTGGAGATAGGTCTCCCGGCGATTGGCGGCACAGCCAGTGGAGAGGGCGAGAGCGGCCACCAGCAACAGCGCGGTGGAACCCAGCGGGGACTTCGACAGCGTCATGGTTCGGCTCCAGCGGTGAGAGGAGCCTCGTTCAAAGCACGGGCCCCCGTCCGAGCCAAGAGGCACGATGTATGGATTGTCAATGGGCCTGCGCCCGGGGCGCCTCGACTCCGAGGAACTCCGTCAGCAGCGAGGCCACCTGCTCCGGGGCCTCCAATGGGACGAAGTGCCCCACGTTCGGCAGATAGCGCACCTGCGGCGGGTGCTCGAACCAGGGCTCCAAATCGTAGGTGAGCTCGCGGCCGAGGGCCACGTCCTCCTCGCCCCAGATGAGCAGGAAGGGCGCGCGGATGCGCGGGTAACCCTCCCGCATGCGGCGCAGGCCCCAGGGCGTCAGCAGACTGCGAATGGCCGTGCGGTAGTAAGCGAGCGCCGCGCGGGCGGCCTCGGGACTGGCGAAGTTGTCCGCGTAGGGCTGCAGGCGCTCGGGCGGAACGCGTGAACTGTCCACCAGGGCCCGGCGGATGGAGCGCGGCACGGCGGCGCCATGGTTCTGGGAGAGCTTCTTCTCGGGCAGCCAGGGCAGTTGGAAGAAGAACATGTACCAGGAGCGCGCGAGCTGGGCTGGGTTCCAGATGCGCCGGGCCATCACCACCGGGTGGGGACAGTTGATGACGACGAGCCGGTCCACCACCTCCGGGTGCCGGGCGGCGAGGTGGTAGGCGATGGCACCGCCCCAGTCATGCCCCACCACATGCACGGGCCGGCCGGGCTGCAGGTGCCGGGCGAGCTGGTAGATGTCCGCAGCGAGCGTGTCCAAGTCATATCCATGCTTGGGCCGATCCGTGCCGCCATAGCCGCGCAGGTCCGGGGCCACGGCGTGGAAGCCCGCGGCCCCGAGCACCGGGAGCACCTCGCGCCAACTCTCGGACAGCTCTGGGAAGCCGTGCAGGAGCAGGACGAGCGGCCCATGGGCAGGGCCCGCCTCGAGCGCCTTCATGCGCAGGGACGGCAGGGACAGGGACAGGGTCGCGAGTGGAACCATGGTCCCAAGAAGTTAACCGGCCTGGGACGGCTCGGAACGGCCGGAGAGCCCGGACGTCATGCGCTTTACAGGGAAGGTGCGAATGCCTGACGCCGGGGGGCCCCCGTGCCCATGATGGGGCCCCGCTATGTTTCCTATCAGTGACGACAACCCAACCCTGCGCACCCCGGTGATGACGTACCTGCTGCTGGGGATCATCGTCTTCGTGTGGCTCTTCTTCCAGGGAGCGGGGCTGCACAGCGAAGCGCTGGCCGTGAGCGTGTGCAACTGGGGCATGGTGCCCGGCGAGCTGACGGGCCGGGCACCACTGGGGCTCGCGGTGCCGATGAGCCGCACCGCCGCCTGTGTCATCGACAACGAGCCCATCAACCTCTTCACCCCGATCACCTCCATGTTCCTCCACGGAGGCTGGGGCCACCTCCTCGGCAACTGCCTGTTCTTCTGGGTCTTCGGCAACAACATCGAGGACAGCATGGGGCGGTTTCGCTTCCTCGTCTTCTACCTCTTGTGTGGGCTCATCGCGGCGGGCGCGCACGTGATGATTGAACCGGCGTCGCCGGTGCCCACGGTGGGGGCCTCGGGGGCCATCTCGGGCATTCTGGGGGCGTACCTGGTGCTCTACCCGCGCGTGCGGGTGAACCTGCTCATCTTCATCATCATCTTCATCCGCATCATCCCCGTGCCCGCCTGGGTGGTGCTCATCTACTGGTTCGTCCTCCAGCTCATCACCGGCCTGCCGCAGCTCTCGTCCATCCGTTCGGATGCCTCGGGCGGTGTCGCGGTGTGGGCGCACATCGGTGGCTTCGTGGCGGGGGCAGCGCTCATCAAGCTGTTCGAGAATCGCGCCTTCACCGCGCAGCGCACCACGTGGCGGCACCGGCTCCACCCGGACCACCCGTGACAGGGGCACCAACGCCGTAGCCAGCCACGCGCGGGTGCGCCAGAGTGCCGCGCCCTCGCCCCGGCGTCCGGGGCGGCCCCCTGGCAGGTGTCCCGATGCAACGTGTTCGATATGCCTCCGCGGCAGTGCTCCTCCTGGTGTGCGTGGCCGGCTGTCCCCGGCGCGGCCCGGAGGTGCAGCCTCCTCCCTCTTCCACCACCACCGTGTACGTCGCCCATCGGATCCGGACGCTCGATCCGGCGCGCCCGCTGGCCGAGGCCCTCGCCGTGCGAGATGGCAAGGTGCTGGCGGTGGGCTCCCGCGAAGAGGTGCACGCCGCGGCGGGCCATGACGCGCGCGTGGTGGATCTCGGGGCGGCGACGGTGGTGCCGGGTCTCACCGACGCCCATGGACACCTGGAGGGGCTGGGCCGTGCGCTCTCCGCCGTGGCGTTGGTGGGGGCAGACTCGCGGCAGCAGGTCATCGATCGCCTGAAGGCCGCAACCCGCGCCGCGTACCAGGGAGACTGGCTCATCGGACAAGGGTGGGACCAGAACGACTGGCCGGAGAAGACGTTCCCTACGCGAACGGAGCTGGATGCGGGCTGGCCCACCACGCCCATTGCCTTGTCACGCATCGACGGCCATGCCCTCTGGGTCAACGGAGAGGCCCTGCGGCGCGCGCACATCACCCGGGACACGAAGGATCCGCAGGGCGGGCGCATCGTCCGAGGCCCGGATGGCGAGCCCACCGGCATCCTCGTGGACAACGCGATGAACCTCATCGATGCCGTCATGCCTCCACCCACGGACGAGCAGTTCGAGGCCCAGCTCACGGCGGCGCTGTCCGTGTGCGCGCGCCATGGAATGACGGGCGTGCATGACGCGGGCATGGACCTGCGGACCTTCAACCTGCTCAAGCGCTGGGACGCCGAGAACCGCCTCCCGCTGCGCGTCTACGCGATGGCAGCGGGGATGGGGCCCGACTGGGAGAAGTTCCTGGAGATGGGGCCGTTCCAGGGCAACCGGCTGACGATGCGGGCGGTGAAGCTGATGGTGGACGGGGCATTGGGCAGCCGGGGCGCGGCGCTCCACAAGCCGTACAGCGATGAGCCCAGCCAGAGCGGCCTGCTTCTGCTCAGCCCCGAGGAGTATGAAGCTCGGGTGCGGGCGTTCATCGGCCGGGGCTTCCAGGTGGCCACGCACGCGATCGGGGACCGGGCCAACACCCTCGTCGTCGACACGCTGCTGCGCGTGGCGGGCCCCGAGGGCGTTCGCAAGGGGCGCCACCGCGTGGAGCACGCGCAGGTGATGCGGCTGGAGGACATCACGAAGCTGGGGGCAAACGGGTTCATTGCGAGCGTGCAGCCCACGCACGCCACCAGCGACATGCCGTGGGCGGAGACGCGCGTGGGGCCCGAGCGCATTCGCGGGGCCTATGCGTGGCAGCGGCTCAAGGCGGCGGGGGCGACTCTGGCGCTGGGCAGCGACTTCCCGGTGGAGCGTCCGGACATGCTCGCGGGGCTGTATGCGGCGCGCACGCGGCAGGACGCGGCGGGCCAACCTCCGGGCGGCTGGCTCCCGGACCAGCGCCTCAGCGGCGAAGAGGCGCTCGAGGGCTTCACGGTGGGCAACGCCTATGCGTCCTTCGCGGAGGACCTGCGTGGGCGGCTGAAGCCGGGGATGGATGCGGACTTCGTGGCGCTCTCGGTGGATCCGGTGGACGCGCAGCCATCGGACCTGCTCACGGCCCAGGTGCGGATGACCGTGGTGGGTGGAGACGCGGTCTATAACGCTGCGCCCTGAGTTCCATGCGCTTCGTCCTCGCCGCAGCCACCACCTGGACCCTGACGGTCTCTCCGCCGCCGTTCGGGAGTGCCCGCCACCCCGTCACTCGTGAAGTGGTTCGTGCCGCTCCCGTGCGGCACGAGCCGCCCGCCGGGGACTTCCTCCAGGTGGCCTATCTCTTCTACCGAACCGTCGTGACGCCCATCGATGGTCCGCGTTGCTCGCACTGGCCCACCTGCTCAGCCTACGCGCGAGAGGCGGTCAGCCGGCATGGCGTGGTGGGGCTCTGGCTGGCCTATGATCGGCTGCTGCGAGGCACCCAGTCCTCTGCGGCGCGGCAACTCCCCGTGACGCTGCGAGCGGGGCGAATCGTCTTCGTGGATCCGCTCGAGGAGAGCACGTTTTGGTTTCCCTGAGTGGCTCTACTTGCAAGTAGTCCCATCATTCGCAGGATGGAATCCACACCCAACTTGCACGAATTAGGAACCCTCAAGTTTGAGCGCAACGAAGCCCAAAGTGATTTTCTATGCAACAAGACCCGCTAGGAGCCTGTCGGAGAACCTCGACGACCCACTACATCATGAGTGGTGCGATCTACACGCACCGCTACAGATCGTATGTAGGAGCCGAATTTTGGCGGTACTCCGACACGCACCTAGTGGACTTGCCCTTCGAATCCTCAGTTTCGATACACTCTCTAACAATACTTCTTCGGAGAGGCTGTTGAATGTTGGTGGACCTCTGGCAAATCGCAACGACTGTCCTGGCAGCATGCGCCGCTGGTACATTTCTTCACCTCTTCATTAGCCTCTTTCGCCGCGTACAATTGCATCCCGGTGGTTCCGGCTTCGAGAAAGCAGTTCATTTCAAAGAGCCTTCCCGAGAGCGCCTTCAGCAGCACTACGATCGGTTCATGGGCACTCTAGTGTTTTGGAAAAGCAAAGCGGCTTTGTTCGAGAGACTTCATGTTTATTCGGTCACCTGGAGCGTGAGCGCCTCGATCCTAGTTGCAGCCTTGGTACAAGAATACGATCCAGCAAATCTTTGGGCGAAAGCATTCATGACAATCTTAACTTTAACCAGCGGACTCTTACTCGGAATCAGCAAAGCTTTCCGGGCCGAAGAAAATTACAGAGCATACCGAACAGCCGAATCCGAGTTCTTTGATCTTCGACGGAGGATAATGGACCGTCCTGAGGCGTTCGGCCCAGACGAGGTCACGCAACTCAGCAAGTATTTCGAAGAAGCAGAGCGCATTCGCAAAACATCCAGACTAGCGGAACTAAATAATCCACCAAACACGCCCATATAGTTTGTTGGATTCCACAAGACAGTGACTCCTGCGGAGTTCGAAATCTTCTTGCAGTAATTCTGTAGTCGGCCAGAGATGCGCACGATCTTCACTGATGGCTGCTAACTTTTCTTCAACCCCACCGCGCTTCTTCGTCATGAAGAAGCTCACTGAGGGCCAGCACGACACGGAGTTCAGCCCGAGCAAGGCGAATGTCGGCCCTGCGCTGCGCTGTCCTCAATGCGGAGAGACCGTGGGGATGCTGACTTGGGAGCCTCCGTTCCAAGGTGAGTTGGAGCTCTACGGCAAGGACTTCGGAGACCTCATGCAGGAGCCCAGCGGTGGACTGCTGGTAACCGAGCGCTTTGCTGAAGACTTCAAGGCCGAGGGCCTGACGGGGCTCAGTGGCTTCCAGCCGGTGGAGATTCTGCGGGTCCGCCGGAAACGCCGTGGCCCCAAGCCCGGACCACCGCCTCGGTATCTCTATGTGCTGCCCACCTACGGCCAGCCCGCGCTGGACATGAGCCGTAGCCACATCCTGATCCACAAGCCCATGCGGTGCACCTGGTGCCGCGCCATCGGTCCTGGGGCCATCGACGGACTCGCCTTGGAGCCAGGAACCTGGAACGGGGAGGACGTGTTCCGTCCCCGAGGCATGTGGGGAGTTCTCATGGTCTCCGAGCGCTTCATGCGCTTCACTGAGAAGCACGCCCTCAGCCACTTCACCTGGATCCCCATCGACAAATACGTCTGGGATCCGATGCAGCTCCTCTATCCTCAGCCGGTACCCCCCACGAGCAATTGTTAGAGGAGCATTCGTGCTCTTGACCCTTCTGGCCCTCGTACTCGCAGGAGCGCCCGACGCGGAGCAGCAGCTGGGCTTCGCCCGCGCTCTCGACACCGAGGGCGACTACTACCGCGCCATCGGTGAGTACAAACGCTTCCTCTATCTGTACCCGGACTCTCCCCTGGCGGATGAGGCCCGGCTCGCCATTGGCCGCGCCTATGTGCACGGAGAGCAACCCGATGCGGCCGAGGCCCACTTCCTCTCCCTGGCTGAGCTCTCTCCCGAGTGGCGAGCCCGGACGCAGCTGGAGGTCGGTTGGGCGCGCTACGCCTCGGGCCGCTCCCAGGCCGCGATCCTCTCCCTCCGCTCCTTCCTCCGGTGGAACGACGCACAGCCACCCGCAGACACCGACCGTGCTCGCTATCTGCTGGGCTGGGCGCTGCTCGCGGAAGACCGCGGAGAAGAGGCTCTGGACGCCTTTGCCTCTGTCTCCTCTCTCCCCGAGAAAGGCCCGCTGACCCAGGCGGCTCGGAGCTGGCCCTCCCTGCCCCGCAAGTCTCCCCTGCTCGCGGGGCTGCTCTCCATCGTCCCGGGCGCCGGGCACCTCTACATCGGTGAGCCACTAACCGGGCTCGCGGCCTTGGGATGGAACGGCCTGTTCTCCTTCGCCCTCTATGAGTCCATCCGCCGCGATCAGGTGGGTGTTGCCGTGCTCCTCGGGGCGCTCGAGATGATCTGGTACACAGGCACCATCTTCGGAGCCGTCAGCGGCGCCCAGAAGTACAACCGCGACGTGCGACTCCAGGCGCTCGATGGACTCCGCGCCCGGTTCAATGACCGGCCCGTGTCCTGGCCTCCCAGCCCCGTCTCCCGCTGAGCCGCGCTACTTCGCTCCGCCCGCCTTCTCCACTTTGCGCAGCCGGGCGTACAGCTTGATCATCGTATCCGGGCGGCAGAACGTCAGGTGCTGCGCGCGCTCGTAACCCTTGCGCGACACCTCCACCTTGATGGGCTTGCCTGGCAGGCAGTCCAGCGTCAGCGACACCGGCGTGTTCCCCTGGTCGTTGCCGTCCACCCGCACCGAAACCCCACTCTGCTCGGACTCGATCATCAGGACCGACGCGCCATCGAAGGCCGCGCTCTGCTCGGTGATGACCTGCTCCGGGTTCGCCGCCGGCGTATCGAGTGTCGGCGCGATCGTCTTGTACGTCGGCTGCTTCCCCGAATCGGACGGCGATGACGACGACGGCGACGAGAACGACGACGGCGCCTGGAACGTCCCCTTCAGTTCCGGCATCACGAACAGCACCGCTGTCATCAGCCCGAACCCCGCCGCGCCCAGCCGCAGCGCCCCCGCCACCTTCCACAGCCCGCCCTCCGTCGAGGGCAGGAACGTGCCCACCTTGTCCCGGAGCGGCTGGTGCACGGACACCGTTCCCGTCGACACCGGCGTCCCCGAGCCCCTGGCTCCAGGCTGATCCGGCTGCCCGCTCGGGGACTGACCGGGAGCCTGAAGATTGGAGAAGCGCGACTGGACGTGCTCGGTCTCCTGGGCTCGGCCCATGAGCGCGTCCATCATCTCGTCCTGCTGGGGATCCTTGGCGTTGCTCACGTGACTTCTCCCCGCCCTCAGGCTCCACCGCCGACGACTCGGAACACCTCACGCAGCGTCGTCGCCCCGGCGCGCGCCCGCTCCACCCCCGCCGCCAGCAGCGGCACCATCCCTTCCTTCATCGCGATCTCCTGCAGCTGAGGCGAAGGCAGCTTGGCGTTGATGGCATCGCGGATGGCCGGTGTCACCACCAGCATCTCGTAGATGGCCGTGCGGCCCAGGTACCCGCTACCGCCGCAGCGCTGGCAGCCCACTGGGCTGTAGAACGTGCCCCCCGCCAGTCCCGCCGAGTCCAAGCGGATGACCTCTTCGGGACTGATGGGCGACGGCGTGCGGCAGTGCGGGCACAGTGCGCGCACCAGGCGCTGCGAGATGGTGGCCACCGTGGCAGATGCCAGGAGGAACGGCTCCGCGCCCATCTCGATGAGCCGGTTGAACACGCCCGAGGCCGAGTTCGCGTGGATGGTGGTGACGATCAAGTGACCGCTCAGGCCCGCCTGAATGGCCGTGCGCGCCGTCTCCGGATCGCGGATCTCGCCCACCATGATGACGTTCGGGTCCTGGCGCAGCACCGAGCGCAGACCCTGCGCGAACGTGAAGCCCTGCTCGGCGTTGACCTGCGTCTGCGCGAAGAGGGGCACGTCGAACTCGACAGGGTCCTCGATGGTCGCGATGCGCGTCAGCTCGCCGCGGGACTCCTTGATGAAGCCCAGCGAGGCATACAGCGACGTCGTCTTACCGCTGCCCGTGGCGCCCGCGACGAAGATGACGCCCTGGGGCAGCCCGAGGATGCGCTGGTAGCGCTCCTGCAGCACAGGCGGGAACCCGAGCGCCGTGAGCTGCGGCAGCTTCACGCCCGTGCGAGCGATGCGCAGCGCCACGGCCTCGCCGTGGTTGGTGGGGAGAATCGAGACGCGGACGTCGGCGGGGCCCTCATGGGTGGAGAGCGGGAAATGTCCGTCCTGCGGCTTGTCGAGCTTGTAGAGGGTGAGCTTCGCCAGCACCTTGATGCGGTTGATGAGGCGCGGGTGGTGCTCGCGGGGGATGGTGATGACCTCCTCCAGCACACCGTGGACGCGGAAGGCGATGCGCGTACCCGACTCGAGCGGGTGGATGTGGACGTCACTGGCACCGACGCGGATGGCCCCATCCATCAGCGAGTCCATGAAGACGATGATGTCCGGCTCGGGCTGGGTGACGATGCTGCGCAGGTACCGGCCCAGCTCCACCAGCATCTCGCGCACGACAATGGCCACGTCCTCGTTCACCACCTCCAGCGGAGACAAGGCAGGCCGCTTCGCCATGGGCGGAGGCGCCTTGTGCGCAAAGGACGTGACGAGTCGCGCGCCCACGCCCAGCGCAATCGCCAGCCCGGCGCTCAAGAACAGCAGCGGCGACAGGGCCACCTGCAGGTAGGAGCCGCCGAGCCGCAGCCCTGGCTCCACGCCGGGAGGCGAGTGCCGGTAGACAAAGGAAGCGATGCCCGCAGCGAGGACCAACCCGGCAAGGGTCCACAGCCCGCGGGTAGCCTTGCTCATCAGCGCAGTCATGGGATGAGGGAGAACCTACCACCCTGGGCAGGCCCCTCCAACTGGCTGCCAGGTTCCCCGGGCTCTACGCCTCCGCGTCCGCTGAGTAGCTCAGCGACTGGATGCGGCGGACGATCTCCTCGTTGGCTGCCTTGCGCTCCCGGGTGAGTCTCTCTAGCGCGGCACCGATAGCGTCCAGCCGGTTCTCCTGCTCGCTCAGCTTCGACACGAAGCGCTCGGCCAGCTCCCGCTGCGTGGCTCCGCTCTTGAGTGACTCGATGTTCGACCGGATGCGCTCCTGGTCCTTGAAGAGCTCCGTCCGCTCGTTCGTCAGCTGCTGCTCCTCCTGCGTCAGCTTCGCCACCCGATCCTTCAGCGCGAGGATCTCCCTCAGCGCCTCCGCCAGCTTCGTGTCCACGTAGCGCTTCTTCACGAAGAGCATCACGTGCTCGCTCTGGATGGAGCTCAGGTGGTACTGCTCCGTCCCCCGCGTGCGCTCCGTCACCGGGAGCTCCACGCTCGCCCCCGGCGCCAGCTCCAGCTTGAAGCGCCAGAAGCCCTCCGTCGTCTCCGCCGGCGCGGGCGTGTCCTTCAGCTCCCCTCCCCCCAGGCGCGGGTGCTCCAGGTAGAGCGTGGCCGGCCGCTTCCCCTTGTTCCGCACCGTGTACGTCATCTTCCGGAACAGGTAGTGCTCCACCACCATCACTCCCCGGTCCACCACCACCCGGAACACCGGCCCGTTCTCCGTCGAGTCCACCGGCGTCACGACACAGCTCAGCTCCACCGCGTACGGCACGAAGCGCTTGTCGTCCGGCTTCATCGTGTCGAGCATCGCCTCGCCCACGTACGTTTCCGCCTCCAACACCGTCACCGGCCCGCCCTCCAGCGTCAGCCCCGTCGTGTTCGTGAACTCGATACACGCCATGGGGTTCTTCTCGCGCGTGGACCGGTTGTAGAGCAGCACCCGGCGCCCCTCGAACGGCCGCTGCAGGATGGGCACCAGCGCGCTCTGGTTGCGGTGCACCGTCACCGGATGACCCACCCGGTACTCGAACAGATCCCCCACCTCCTTCGTCAGCGTCTTCACCTCCACGCTGCGCTCCGCCGCCTCCCGCATCCCCATTCCGCCCTTCATCCGCCCACCCCTCGCCGGCGCCTGCATCGCCGGGGCCCCGAGCGTCGCGTACTCCTTTTCCTGCTGGAGCCCTCCGAAAGAGGCCCGGTCCATCTCCCCCAGCGCCTCCTCGGGGATGACGGGCGCGGCGGCCGCCTCCGTCACCACCTCCACGATGGGCCGCTTCATGTACCGGGGGTTGTACAAGTCATGCACGAAGGACACAGGCAGCCCGGCGATCAGCGCCAGCTCCACGTCCACCCAGTCCTCGTCCCCCGTGTTGTCCACCAGCGCCCAGCCCTGCAGCAGCGGCTTCTCGTTCTCCTCCAGGAGAATCCGGTAGCTCGTCTTCCATACCGGCGCCTCCACCACGTAGCTCACGAAGAGCTCCCGCTGGCCCTCCCCCGCCGTGAGGATGGACATCCGCTTGCTGTCCTTCTTGTACGAAGACAGCACCGTCGCCAGGTAGAACTCCAGGTCCTTGCGCACAGCGTCATCCAGGAACTCCAGCGCCCCCAGCTCCAGCACGTCGAACGTGCGCAGCGCTCCGTCCACCAGCAGCGATAGGAACGGCCGCACCACGGACGCCTTGCCCTCCACCACCGGCAGCGACTCCATCCCGACGATGATGCCCTCCACCCCCTCCTTGCCGCCGATGCGCGCCCGCACCCGTGCGCCTTTGATTTGCCCCAGCAGCGCCGTCAGGCTGCCGGTCTCGGGGATGCGGATGGTGGCCTCCTTCAGCAGCTGCTCCAGCGGCTTCGTCGAGTCGTAGCTCACCGCCGATACCGTGCCACCCGAAAGGTCCAGCACCGTCATCGACTTCAGCACGTCGTTCATCTCGCGCGCCTTGAAGTCCAGGTGCAGGGCCTCGGAGCCGTTCACCTGGCCCTTGCGCTCGAAGTAACCCACCCCGTGCTTGTAGAGGACAACACGACGAATCGGCAGGGCTGCGGGCATGAGGCCTCCAGGAATTGGGGATCTTCGGCGCTCCTCGGTGTATCAAGTCGCCCGAGGGGAGGACACCATGGAACCTGCTGCGCCCAAGAAGCGCTCACCGTGGCTGTATGTCGGCATCGGCTGCGGCGCTCTGCTGTTGCTGTCCATCGTGGCCGTCGTGGTGGCCATCTCGTTCATGTTCAAGAAGGGAGAGGAATACGCAGCGGACCTCTCCAACCCCGTCACGCGCACCGCCATGGTGAAGAAGACCCTGGGCGCCGACACGCTGCCGGATGGCTACTTCGCCGTCATGTCCCTCAGCGTGCCCGCCATCATGGACATGGCCGTCCTCAGCACGCGCTCTCCGGACGCCCCCACCACCGGCCCCAAGGAGGAGGTGCGTGTCTTCGTCTACATGTTCCTCAAGATGTCCTCCGCCTCCGACCAGCAGAAGCTGCGCCAGTACGTCGAGGGCAAGTCCGACGACACCTCGGTGCTCACCCGCAACGGCGTGCATGTCGGCCAGGGAGAGATCATCGGCCGAGGCATCGTCCCGCTCTCCGATGGCCGGCGCGTGCTCTACGTCACCCAGCGCGGTGAGCTGTCCGCCCAGAATCAGAAGAGCACGGACCACGGGCTGAACTCCGTCCTCTTCCTCGAGTGCCCAGGCCAGACGCAGCTGCGCATGGCCTTCTGGATGGGCGAGGATCCGGACCCCGAAGCGCCGCTCGACTCTCTCGATCTCAAGGGGACCCCCGTGGACCCCGAGGCCATTCGCACCTTCATGTCTCCCCTCAACCCCTGCAAGGAAAGCTGAGATGCATCCCCGCTCCTCGTTCCTGTCCCTCGTGGGCGCCGCGGCGCTCGGAGTTCTCGCCGGCTGCGCCACCACGTCCTCTCAGACGCAACCCGATGGCACCGCCACCGAGCCGCCTCAGACCGAGCCCATGACGAACACGCCGCCTCCCTCCTCGGGCACCACCCCGTGGCACACCGCCCGCGTGGGCGACCGCGTCGTGTATGCCTTCACTGCCAACCGCGCGAACGTCGGCGCGAAGACCGAGGCGCGCGTCGCCGGGCGGCTGGCGTTGGAGGTGGTCGCCGTCCAAGCTCCTTGGGTCTGGCTGAAGCTCTCCACGAGCGATGAGGCGGGCAAGCCCAGCTCGAGCCTGCCGCTGTCGAAGGAGCTCGTCTTCCCCATGAGCACGGAGGCCTCGCGCTCCCTGGAATGGACCCGCGGAGGCACCGAGAGCACCGAGGAGCTCTCGGCCGGCGGCCGCACCTGGGAGGCCAAGCGCTACACCGAGGACAAGCGGCCCGTGGATGGCCCGCTGGAGAACCGCCTCTACGCCTCGAACCCGGGCCCGCTGTACCTGACGAATGGGCTGCTCTCCGCCAGCACCACCCTGTCCGGCTTCGGCGCGAGCGGCGGCCACCAGCTCACCCTCGTGGAGTTCCGCCAGGGCGCCGAGGGCAGCACGGGCACGGCTCCCTCGCTGCAGTACCCGCTGGGCCCGGGCACCTGGTCCGACTCCCGCCTGAACCCGGGCACCGGTGAAGAGGTCAACCGCACCTGCCTCGCCGCCGAGCGCGGCTTCCTGCTCACGAGCGTCGGCCCCGCTCCCACCAGCGGCGCTCCCTGCCCGAGCTTCGCCAATGCCGAGGTGGTGCCCGTCGAGGAGTTCCTGCACTCGCTCGCCCCCTGGATGGCCGATCAGCTCCGCACGCCTCGGTACACGGGTTCCCCGAACCGCCGCGGCACCCTGGACGTGAAGGGCCGCAAGGTCCCCTCGCTCATCTTCGAGACGTCCGAGAAGTCCGACGGTGCGCAGCAGCTCCGCTCGGAGTTCTACGCCGCGGAGCCGTGGGACTCCACGCTGGATGGGCTGCATTACCAGGCCCGCTTCGGCGCGCTGGGAGAGACGGTGGAGCGCGTGGAGGGCAAGAGCCGCAAGCCCACGTTCACCCAGCAGCTCTCGGACTGGGGCACCTGGGCCGGAGGCGCGAAGTGAAGCCCGCGCTCTACGTCGTCACCATCGAGGTGGCTCAGAACTCCGAGGCCGCCTGGAACGAGTGGCACGAGCAGCACCACGTCCCGGAGGTGCTGCGCCAGCCGGGCTTCCTCTCGTGCCGCAAGTGGAAGGACACGGCGGCCGCGGAGGATGGGTGGGCGCGCTACGTGTGCCACTACGAGATGGCCAGCACCGAGGCCGTCGAGCGCTACGCCGCCAGCGATGCGGCGAAGCGCCTGCGAGCGGACTCGGACCGGATGTTCGGTTACGTCACCCGCCTCCGGCGCCAGGTCTTCAGCGAGGTGTCCCGCTTCGAAGTGGATGCGGAGCCGGAGGCGGAGTAGCCGCCCGGCTCAGCTCTCCACGGAGAGCGTCACGTTGATGTTGTCGCGCGTGGCCTTGGAGTACGGGCACACCTGATGCGCGTCGTGCATGAGCTTCTCGGCCTCTTCCTTGGAGAGGCCGGGCAGCTTGCCCTTGAGCTCCACCGCCAGCCCGAAGCCCCCATCCGGCGTCTTGCCGATGGTGGCCTGCGCGGTGATGCTCGCGTCCTTCACGTTCTTGCCCTGCTTGCCCGCCACCAGCCGGAGCGCGCCCTCGAAGCACGCGGAGTAGCCCGCCGCGAAGAGCTGCTCGGGGTTGGTGACCGCACCGCCCGGCCCACCCAGCTCCTTGGGCATCGCCAGCGGCAGGTCCAGCACGCTGTCCGACGACTTCACGCGGCCATTGCGGCCACCGTGAGAGGTCGCGGTGGCGGTGTACAGGGGGGTGATGGTGACAGGAGCCATGGTGTCCTCGATTTACTTCGGGTGGAGTGCCTACGACTGAGCGCTCCCGACGTAGTGACCAACGCCCCGGGTTGCAACGGAATCCTGCCGGAAATGTGGACTGGCCGGATCAGAAGCCCGGGGGCCGTTCACCCGCGACACCCGAGGCCCTCTCCAGGGCCATGCCCACCCGGCCCAGCGTCCCCTCGTCGAACAGCCGCCCGATGAGCGTGACGCCGTGCGGAACCCGCCGCATGGGCGAGAACTTCGGCAGCGGCCGCGCGGGGTCCGGCGCCCAGTCGCTCCGGGCCTGATCCACCTCCACGAAACCCGTGCGCAGCGTCAGCGAGGGGTGCCCCGTGAAGTTGCTGATCGTGAGCATGTCGAGCTGCAGCGAGGGCACCAGCAGCAGGTCCACCTCCTTCATCACCCGCACCATCTCCTGCGCCACCTTGCGCCGCAGCCGATCCGCTTGGATGAGGTCCACCGCCGACAGGAAGCGCGCTTGGCGGAAGAGGTTCGGCCACGCGTCCGGCACCTGCATCTTCAGCGCGTCCACGCCGTGGCTCAGCGTGAGCTCCTCGAAGGCCGCCGCCGCCTCGGCGAAGAGGATGATCATCAGTGAGATGTACGGCCAGTCCGGCAGCGTGACTTCCACCGGCTTCAGCCCCAGCCGCTTCAGCGTCTCCAGCGCGGCGCGGTCCACGTCCGTCGCGGGGAAGTCCTCCATCCACGTTGGGAAATAACCCACGCGCAGGCCCTTCACGCCGGCGGTGGCGTCGAAGTCCAGCGCGCTCGGCACGCTGTCCACATCGCCCGCGTCCGGCCCGGAGAGCGCCTGGAGCACCAGCAGCGAGTCCTCCACCCCGCGCGTCATCGGCCCGAGCTTGTCCAGCGACCAGCACAGCGTCATCGCGCCAGTGCGCGGCACGCGGCCAAACGTGGGCCGCAGGCCGGTGATGCCACAGCGCATGGACGGCGAGATGATGCTGCCTCCCGTCTCGCTCCCCAGCGAGAAGCCCACGAGGCCCGCCGCCGTCGCCGCGCCCGGCCCCGCACTGCTGCCCGAGGAGCCCTCCTCCAAGAGCCACGGGTTCTTCGTCTCGCCGCCGAACCAGACGTCATTGAGCGCCAGCGCGCCCAGGCTCAGCTTGGCCACCAGCACCGCGCCCGCACGGTGCAGCCGGTCCACCACCGTCGCATCCGCGGTGGGCACGCGGTTGCGGAACGGCTCGGCGCCGTAGGTGGTGGGAATGTTCGCCGTGTCCACCAAGTCTTTCGCGCCCCAGGGGATGCCGTGCAGCGGACCGCGATACTTGCCCGCGGCAATCTCCTTGTCCGCGCGCCGGGCCTGCTCCAGCGCCAGCTCCGGCGTCAGGGTGATGACGCACTTCAGCTTCGGATCGAAGCGCTGCAGCCGCTCCAGGTAGATGCGCGTGAGCCGCTCCGAGCTCAGCGCCCGGGACTCGAGCCACCTCGAGAGCGCCGTGACGGGCGCGAAGGCGATGTCCTCATCCTTCCCCGGCAATGGCCCGGGCGAGGCCTTGCTCCGCACGAAGCGGTTGCGCGCAGGCCCGCTGGCGAGCCCAGGGAGCAAGGGGTCCCACCGCGAGGCGGGCGCCACCTCCGGCTCCAGCTTCGCGCGGCGGGGCCCCGTGCGGAACTCGTAGAGCGGGGCCATCATCTCGCGCCAGTTGCTGGCCGCCTGAGCCCTCTCCGCTGGAGTGAGCTGCACCTGCACCAGCTTCTCCGCCTCCGCGAAGGTGGCCGCGCTCACCCCAGGCCCCACGGAGGGTGCAGTCCCAAACGCGGGCGGTGCACCAGCAGGCGCTGCCGCCGGAACACCCGCATCGGAAGGTGCCGCCTCTGCGGTAACGGCCGCGGCCACTCCGGCCACGCCCAGTGCGGTACTGGTCAGAAACTCCCTGCGCGAGCGACTCATGTGACTCCGGAAGATCCAATAGATCTTTGATGGTTCAATGTTTTTACGAAGATCGGGGTTGTTTCTCGCATCTTGCGAACCCAGATTGGAAGCGGGCAGTACCTTGTCTGCCTAGCCAGCGCATCCTCGAGCCGGAGTACAGATGACCGACGACGAGCGGACAGTCGCTCCGCGGCAGGATCGCTCCGTGGCAGAAGCCCTCCCCCCCTTATGGAATGACCAGGGCCCCTGGCGGATGCTCATTGAGAGCGTCCGCGATTACGCCATCTTCATGCTGGATCCCCAGGGGAGAATCCTGACCTGGAACCCCGGTGCCGAGCGCACCAAGGGTTACCGCGCCGAAGAGATCATCGGCCAGCACTTCTCGCGCTTCTACACGCCGGAGGATCAGCACATCGGCAAGCCCCAGCTGCACCTGAAGCGGGCCGCAGAGGAGGGGCGCTTCGAGTACGAGGGCTGGCGGGTGCGCAAGGACGGTACCCCCTTCTGGGCCAATGTGGTGCTGTCGGCCATGAGGGATGCCTCAGGGCGGCTGATTGGCTTCTCCAAGGTCACGCGGGATCTCACGGAGCGCCGGCTCGCGGAGGAGCAGCTGCGACTGAGCGAGGAGCGCTTCCGCCTGCTCGTCGATGGCGTGAAGGACTACGCCATCTTCATGCTGGACACCCAGGGCCATGTGATGACGTGGAACCCCGGTGCCGAGCGCATCAAAGGCTACACGGCTCAGGAAATCATCGGCCAGCACTTCACCCGCTTCTACCCGGAGGAGGACGTCCGCTCCAGCAAGTGCGAGCGCGAGCTGGAGATCACGTTGCGAGAGGGCCGCTACGAGGAGGAGGGCTGGCGGGTGCGCAAGGACGGCTCCCGCTTCTGGGCCAGCGTCATCCTCACCGTGCTGCGCGACAGCACGGGCAAGCACATCGGCTTCGCCAAGGTGACGCGGGATTTGACCGAGCGCCGGCGGATGGCGCAGGAGCAGCTGCGACTGGCCCAGGCGCAGGAGGCCATCCGCCTGCGGGACGAGTTCCTCTCCATTGCCTCGCATGAGCTCAAGACGCCCCTCACCGCGCTCCAGCTCCAGCTGCAGGGCTTGCGTCAGCGCAGCGACGAGCTGGAGAAGCGGGTGGTGACGAAGATTGACCGGGCCGCCCGGAGCACCGAGCGGCTGACCGACCTCGTCGAGACACTGCTGGACGTCTCGCGCATCTCCACGGGCCACTTCGAGCTGAGCCTGCAGCGCTTCGAGCTCACCGAGGCCGTGAGCGAGGCCGCCGAGCGCTTCCGGGACGCCGCCACCCGCGCGGGCTGTGCGCTCACCCTGCGCACGGGCGCTTCCATCGTGGGCACCTGGGACCGGCTGCGCCTGGAGCAGGTGGTGAGCAACCTGGTGTCCAACGCCCTCAAGTACGCGGCCGGTGCGCCCATCGAGGTGTCGCTCGCCCAGGACGGAGAGACGGCGGTCATCGACGTGCGCGACCGGGGCCCGGGCATCCCGGAGGACGCCCTGTCCCGCATCTTCGACCGCTTCGAGCGCGCCGCCGAGATACGCCACTACGGAGGCCTGGGGCTCGGCCTCTACGTCGTCCGGGAGATCGTCAAGGCGCACGATGGAATGGTGACCGCGCACAACCTGCCCGAGGGCGGGGCCTGCTTCACGGTCCGGCTGCCGCTGGCCCCCAGCGTGCACCCCGAGCCCGAGCGCACTTCTTCCGAGGAGCTGCCCGCATGAAGTCCCACCGCGTCCTGATCGTCGAGGACGACCTGGAGATCCGTGAGAGCCTCCTCGAGATTCTGGAGGACCAGGGCTATGAGGCCGTGGGCGCCGAGAACGGGCTCGAGGCGCTGGACCGGCTGCGCGGCCCCGGGCCCCAGCCCTGCCTCATCTTCCTGGACCTGATGATGCCCCGGATGGACGGCCGCGCCTTCCGGCAGGAGCAGCTGCGCACCCCCGAGCTGGCGTCCATCCCCGTGGTGGTCATCTCCGCGTTCCGGGACCTGACGCCGATCGCTCAGGAGATGAAGGCCGTGGGCCTCCTCGAGAAGCCCTTCCAGCTCCAGGAGTTCGTCAGCATCACCCGGCGTCACTGCCCGGAAGTCACCGCCTCCCACTGAGGACTACGGGCGCGCGGCGAAGGAGGTGGCCGCGGCGGCGCGGGCGGCGGCCACGGCGGCGGCGATGTCCAGCTTGCCGCCCGTGCTCACCTTGCCCTTCAGGTCCGGATCCACCTCCACCGTCTTCACCAGCATGTCGCGCACCTGCGCCGCCGTGAGGTTGGGGTTCTCCGCGAACATGAGCGCCGCGGTGGCCGCCACGCGCGGGGTGGCCATGGAGGTGCCGCTCATCTTCTCCCAGCGGCCGCCCGGCACCGTGCTCAGCACGTCCTCGCCCACTGCGGCCAGCTCCACCACCTTGTCGCCGTGCGAGGAGAAGCGCGCCAGCTTGTCGTTGTTCTTGTCCATGGACGCCACGGTGATGACGTTGGGCAGATCCACGTTGGCCGGGAAGTCCTGCACGTTGTTCATGTTGCTGCCGTTGCCGTTCGCCGTGGCCGCCACCAGGAGGATGTCAGCGTCCGCCAGCTTCTGGATGGCCGCCTTCCAGCGCGCCTGCGAGGCCGCGTCCTTGTACTCGTCCCCGAAGCTCGCGTTCACCGCGCGGATGTTGGCGCCCTTGTCCTTCAGGCCCACCACGTAGTCCACCGAGCGCTCGAAGTTCGTCAGCAAGTCATTGCCGTCGTAGAGGCCGCCCACCGAGAGCACCTGCGCCTTGCCCGCCGCCACGCCAGTGTTGCCCTGGCCGTTGTCCTCGGCGGCGATGATGCCCGCCACGTGCGTGCCGTGGTCCGTGCCCTCGCCCTTCATCGGGTCGCCCGAGTTGAAGCCCACGTTGAAGCCGTGCATGTCGTCCGCCACGCCGTTGCCGTCGTTGTCGATGCCGTCACCCTCGACTTCGTTCGGGTTGGTCCACATGGCCCCGTCCAAGTCCGAGTGCTTGTAGTCCACGCCGCCGTCGAAGATGGCGACGACAGGCGGGCCCTTGGGGGTCGGCTTCGGATCCACCGGGCCCTCGGCCTTGCCCGTGGCCTCGAGGCTCCAGTTCTTCAGCGTGCCCGTGTCGGAACGCGCCGTGTCCTCCACCGTCAGCGTCCAGGTGCCCTTCGTCTTCTCACCCTTGAAGGCGCTCAGGTCAAAGGTGCCCTTCAGGTCGTCCGCGCTGCCGCCCTGCTTGTCGCTGATGGTGGCCGTCTTCCCCGAGGGGCTCGTCAGCGTCACCTTCAGGTCGCCCCGGTAGGTGTGCGCCAGGTCCATCGACAGCTTCAGCGAGTCGATGCTCACGTCCTTGTCGAAGCTCACTGTGGAGGTGACCTTGGAGAGGTCCTTCACCTCCAGGTTCGGCGTGGCCTCGGCCTTGAGCGTCTGCGCTGTCGCCTCGCGGGCCAGCGGCTGGCGCGAGAGCGTCGGGCGGGGCGCGGGGGCCTCCGTCGGGTTCAGCTGCGGCGAGCCCGGACGCAGGCCGGTGGGGCGCGCCACGAAGGTGTTGCCCGGGCGATCCACGAAGTTCGAGCGCGCGGGTGCGGAGTCGAAGCCATCCGCCGCGCGGCTCGCGCGGGCCTCCGAGCGAGGAGCCGGGGCCGGGGCCTTAGGCTGCGCCGTCTCGGTGCGGGGGGTCGAAGTCGGAAGCGAAGGAGAAGGGAGCTTGGAGATGGTAGCCATGCCGAATTGTCGGCAAATGGCGGAGGAAGTTGCCTATCCACCTACAAATAGCTCCACATCACCTACATGGCTGATTTGTGGGAAGGTGGGGACAACTTGTGGAAAACTCAGGTAGGCAAACATCCTACCCAACCCCGTTTTGAGGCCCCGCATCATTATATGCGGGAGCGCGGGGGTCCACGCTCAGGGGCGCGACTGAGTGCGGGCGGCCAGCCGCAGCAGCTCCTCCTCCGCGAGCTGCTCGGTGGACAGGGCGGACGGGTCCGCCCGGAAGCGGTTCACCTTGCCCTCACGGATGAGGTGGAACTCGCCCGTGGTCTGCTGGGGGATCTTCGCCGTGAAGTCCACCCGGGCCTCGCTGAGCATGGGCCGCATCTTGTCCAAGGAGTTCTTCTCTTTGACGCGGCCCACGAACCAGGAGCGGATGGTGTCGCGGCACTTGTAGTCGAAGTCGCCCGGGCTCTGGGTCGCCAGCATCAAGCCCAGCCCTCCCGAGCGAGCCCGCTTCAGCAGGTTCTCCATGGGCTGCTTGGTGGCGGGCTGACGCGTGGCAGGCAGGTACATGTCCGCCTCGTCAAAGAGGATGACGGCCTGCAGTGAGCTGGAGGGGCTGCGGTTGAGCCACCGCGTCACCTCAATGAGGAACTGGGAGATCCAGAAGAGGACGCTGTGCGTGTCTCCCAGGAACCGGGTGCTGAGAACGCTCAAGCGCGTCTTTCCGGGCCGCGCATGGGCGCCTCGTCCGAGCAGCAGGTCCATGTCGAGCTTGTCTGCCCCGCTGCCCCCCAGCAGCTGGGTCTTCTCCGTGTCGATGCGCAGCCGGTCCAGGTCATCCGCCAGCTTGTCGAACAACTTGGTGTCCAGCCGGCCCGCGGCGCTGACCAGCCGAGGATCCTTGTCCCCGATGAACTGGATGAGCGGCTCCAGGGCGACGGTCTGCTGCGAGAGCTGGACGTATTGATCAATGGCCTGACTGAGCAAGGTCCGGCAGGACTTGTCGCGAGGGCTCTGCCGGTAGTCCAGCATGCCCGCCAGCGCATCCGCGGCATGGCGGGTGGCCAACTGCCGATCGAACTCTGGCAGCTGAGCGAGCCCCTCCGGAACGATGGCGATGGACAGCGGACGCCCTTGTGGATGCCCCGGAGTGAAGAGCGCCACATCCAGGCACTCGCGGAGCCGGGCCTGGCGCTCGGCGCGCTCGGGGCTGCTGGCACTGCGCGTCCAGAACTCCTCGGTCGCATAGCCCGCCAGGTCTCCCTTGCGATCCACGAGGATGGCCGGAATGCCCTGCAGCAAGAGCTGCTCGATGACGTTCAGCGCCAGTGTCGTCTTGCCGCTCCCGGAGCCGCCCAGGAAGGCCGCATGCTTGGTCAGCTCATCCGGGAGCAGGGAGATCTCTTCCTTGAGCAGACTCTCCTCGGCGCCCAACCGGAGAGGCACCGGCCCACGCGCACGTGAGGGAGCAGAAGGCTGACGCTGCGGGGGGGGTTGCTCGGTCCCTTGGCGCTCCGGCGCCGCCCGGGGAGGAGCAGCTGCCACGGGTGGAGCGGTCACGGGAGCAGGCGCTGAAGACTCGGTCTGCGGCGCCACCGCGGGCGCGGGCGCTGCACCGGGCACGGCCGCCGGGCGGCTCAGGTGGTCGAGATCCAGAATGTCCCGCAAGGGCTTGAGCTGGCTCAGGGGCTGGGTCGAGCGGAGCCACGCGGCAAAGCCCGGGTAGGACTCGTGCTGCTGCCGGAAAGCCTTCAGCGCCAGGATGAGGCGGCAATCGCTGTCCTCGAGCACGGCGTTGCGCCCGCCCTTGCTGAGGAGCTTGCCCAGCTCCAGGGCTGCCTCGGACTTGGGGCTGTTGGGAAAGGAGCTGGAACGAACGGCGACGGGGATGCGCCCCTTGGCGTCCTTGCGCACCTGTTCGATCTGCCTCGCGAGGGCTCCCCGCTGAGCCCCCTTGTTGCAGAAGGCCAGGCGCAGCCGCTGATCTCCGGGCGTGAGCTCCACGAAGAGGGCCTCACCCTCGGACCGGGCCTGGACGCGGTGTCCTGTCTCCAACTCGTCCATGGAAGCTTGCAGCGCCCACGCCAGCAGCGAGGACAGCTCCGAGTCCTCCTCCGGAGGCGGCGTGGAGTGCCCGGTGCGGAAATCGTTCCACTCCTGATCCAGCGCCAGGGTCTCCTGCGGGGGAACCTCGGGCAGCGGCTCTGCCTTCTCGCTGCTCAAGGGGAACTGATGGGGAAGCACTCCCGTGGAGATGGCGTGCTCGCGCCAGCGCCGGCACGTATCGAGAACCTCCCGTGCGCGATGGCCCGACAGCGCCTCGAAGCCCTCATGCGGGAAGGGGTAGGTGGGCTCCGCGTAATCAAAGGGTGCATCCTTCAGCGCGTAGAGGTGCTCCAGCCTGCGCTCGGTGATGAGCCGGGCCTCATCGGCCGTGCGCTGGGCCTCCAGCTTGATGAAGGGCGGCGCATTCTCGATGCGGTCCCGCAGCGACTGCGTGAGCTGGTTGCTCAACCCCTGCCAGAAGTTGTGCAAGCAGCTGATGACGATGATCGACGAGGGCACGCGATCGGCCAAGTCACACAGCGCGGTCATGGCCCGGCGGAAGTGCGGCACCTGCTGGGACTCGAAGTCGTTGAACCCCTCGAGCTGGTCCACACACAACACCAGCGAGTGGTCCAGCGCCGCCACGAGCCGCCCCAGGTGCTCCACGGTCTCCAGAGGGTGATGGTCGTGGATGCGAGGCACCAGACCTCCGAGCACCTTTCGATCGCCCTCGGACAAATCCTCGCAGCGCAGGTACTTGAGCACCCGGCTCTTGATGCGCGTGTCATTGCGCTGCAGGAACAAGAGCGCCCGCATCAGGTCCAGGTCGCACCGCTCGAAGAGGGGCTGCCCCTTGAGTTCATCCGCGGCAATGTCCACCAGCGCGGGCACCTCATCGGCATCCTGCTCGGAGTCCGCGAGGAGGGCGGCGACCTTGCTGCACCGCTCCAGCAGCATTCCGGAGAGCCGCTCCAGGCCCGAACGAGGCTCCGAGGGCGCCAGATAGGGCTGGTCCAGCGAGTCCACCAGGTTGTTGAGCATGTAGCGCCCATAGCTGGACTGGGCCGTCGTCATCTGCATGTAGCCGACGAAGCCCAGCGAGCGCTCGTGGGCCCTGGAGCGGAAGGCCCGCATCAGATGGGTCTTCCCGCAGCCCGAGTCCCCCAGCAGCAGCAGGATGCGGCCGGACTCCGGGCGCGGGGGCGTCGTCGCGCGCAGCAGCAGGCGCTCGAAGGCGGAGCGTGCCTCCTTGTGGATCGTCTCGACATCGAACGGATCCTGCCGCCACATGTCGTGGCGGTGCTGGATGGGGTGGAAGACCTCGGTGTCCGAGAAGAAGGCGGAGAGGCGGAGATCGTTCTGGTGGCTCATGAGCGGCGGTTCTCAAGCCCGTACGGCGGGGTGAGCTGCGGCTACAACGCAATGAAGTGGAAGGTGGCGCCCAGGTGCCGGGTCTCCGAAGCGGAGAGCTCCGTGGGGTCCATCAGCTCCACCATGTCGGCGCGGCTCAGGGACAGGAGCCGCTTCTGGTTGGCTTCGATGAGGCGGCGCTTGAAGGACTGCTCGTCCAGGCCGGGCGCCTGCATGGCCCGCCAGACGTGAGAGATGAAGACCCGGTCATCTCCAAAACGTCCTTCTGTCGCGCCACGGGCTACCTGCAAGACGCGCTCCGCGAAGTGGTGCAGGCCCTCGTCCTGGCGAGTGGCTTCCGCTCCCGTGGCGGCGGCGCTCGGAGGGGCGGAGGCGCTGTCTGGAGCACGGGGCTGAGCCGGAGCGGGCTCCCCGAAAGGCAGTGCCCAGGCCCGCAGCGTGGCCAGCCGGAGACTCTCCGGGTCCGTCCGCCGCGCGCCCACGCTCCTGGCGGCGAGCTGGTGCAGCGCCTGCGAGGGAGCGAGCTCGCGCGTGGCCTCCAGCGCCCGGCTGAGCAACACCGACTGAACGGCCGCCAGCGTGAAAGGCTTGTCCGTCTCCACGCCCAGCTGCCGCCAGCACAAGGCATCCCGGACCTGCGCGAGGCTTTGGGAGCCGGGAGCCGGGAGCCCGAGCTGCTTCTGCACGAGCACCGCGCGCATGCCATCCGCGCGGCCCAGCCGAGCCAGCGTCGACGGCGAAGGAGCCAGCCCCAAGGCCAGCGCCACCAGGTGAGTCCGCTTGAGCTGTTTCCAGGTGGTTCCCTTGGGCAGGCGCTCCAGGCGCAAGGCCGCCAGGGCCCGCGTGCGTCCCTGCGGGGTGAGGGTCAGTCCCTTGCGAGCGTTCTGCTGCAC
This sequence comes from Hyalangium minutum, assembly GCF_000737315.1. Taxonomy (GTDB): domain Bacteria; phylum Myxococcota; class Myxococcia; order Myxococcales; family Myxococcaceae; genus Hyalangium; species Hyalangium minutum. The sequence continues at coordinate 36,228 of NZ_JMCB01000002.1, read as the reverse complement.
GAGCCCCTCGTGAACGAGCTGCTCCAGCAGCCCCTCCAACCGGGTGTTCCACTCCCCACTGCTCCAGCGGTGGTCCGTGAGAGGCTTCAACGCACGGGCCAGGTCACTCCGAGCCCCCTTCCCCTCCGCGCGTGTCAGCAACCAGGCGAGTGCCAGATCTCCAACATGAGACACTTCACTCCCCACCATCTGCATCCTCCCCCAGCGGCGGTTGCCGCCTTGACGGGTCGCGCCTGTGGGCCACGACCTCCAAGAGTGTATCGCGAATCTCGCGAAACCGCTCCACCACATCGTCCGCCAGGAACCGGAGCACCAGATAGCCTTCTCGCTGGAGCGCCAAATCCTTTCGGCGGTCGCGCCGATAGGCTTCCTTGTCCCGGAAGTGATAGTAACCGTCGACCTCTATCGCCACACGCAAGGTCAGTGACAGGAAATCCACCTCGACAGGTCGGCCCTGGATGAGGAATCCTGCCCTCTGATTGAGCTCGAAGAGGCCTTGCGTCTCTGGAATCTCTTCCAAGAGCAGGTGCAGGAACTCCTCTTCGGCGCTCCGGGCGCGGCTGGCTCCGGAAGGTTCGCGGGCAGCGGCTTCCCGAGCCAGCGCTGCCCGGCCAAAGCGGGTCACCAGCTCATCCGAGGCGCCATCCTCGGCAAGCTGGGCCAGGGGCGCAGCGAGAAGCTCGGTGTCGCGGACGCCCAGTTCCTCCAACCTCCGCTGCAAAGCCTGAGGTGAAGGCGCTGCCACCTCGATGAGCCCCTCGCGGACCATGGCGAGTGAGCGACTCTCAGGGCCTGCCAGGAACGCGTCGACCCAGGTCCGCTCCACGCTGAGCGCGATGGGCAACACGGGCACGGCCTCGCAGAGATTGGCTGCGGCTCTGGAAGCACGCGCACACCCCTCTGCCCCGGAGCCCGTCAGCAAGAGCGCCGGAGCCGTCCCTGCGGGAAGGATGGCGTGCAGCGCCGAGAAAGTGCGAGCGGGGTCCCCTCCATAACCGCGGAGCAGCGGCTCGAAGAGAGCCCCAGGAGCTGGCACCTCCGAAGAGAGCAAAAGCAGCCTGCACAGGGGGCCGGAATCTCCCACGGGTGCCGCAGGCAGGAGCTCCTGAAGCAACACGTCCCGCTCGTAGGCCGTCTTGCCTTCCAACCGGGCTCGCAGAGCCCCTGGGGCGAAGCCCAGCACGTTCCCGAGGAAATCCGCAGCCGCAGCCGGGAGGTCCCGCGCCTTGGCGAGAGCCTCGGTCCAAGCACGAACAGCTTCGGCTGGGGTCGCGGACACAACCGTACAGAGCGGCCGGTGACGCGAGGCGAGCCAGCGGGAAAAGAGGCCCTTGGACCGTCCCAGGGGTCCCACCAACACGGTCAACGTGGGAATCCCTTGCTCTTCGCGCCTGCGGCGATGCCGCTCCAATGCCTGCAGTGCAAAGGAATCACTCTGCGGCGCCAGAAGACCCACGGGCATGAAGACAAGCATCCCGGGTCAGTCGCGAAAATTCAACTCAGCGGCGGGCGGAGAGGCCCTTGGGGGTGCGGCCCTTGGTGAGGTGGGACACGGCCTCGCCCAGCCCCTCGAGGGTGAGGGGGAACATGTTGAAGACGCGGCCGATGGTGGCGATGGTGCTGTTGGGCCAGATGCGAGGCGGCTCGGGGTTGAGCCACGCGCTGCGCTCGAAGTGCTGCGCCAACTGCATCATCCAGACAAGCCCCTCCAGCCCGTCCGGGGAGTAGTGCCCGTTGGCATCCGCGCGGATGCCCAGCTCGTAAGGCGCCATGTACGCGTCGCCCACGATGACGAGCTTGTGGTGCTTGCCCACCTGCGCAATCAGGTCCGGCACCGTGGTGCCGCCTGTGAGCTGCGGGGTGGCGTAGAGCTTCCCGTAGACGCAGTTGTGGAAGTAGTAGGTGCGCAGCTCCTTGAAGTGCGTGGCCCGGCTGGCCGCGCTGAAGAGCCGGCTCATCAGCGCTGCGTACGGATCCATCGAGCCGCCCACGTCCATCAGCAGCACCACGCGCGTGTTGGGCCGGCGCGGCGGCCGCGTCACCACCTCCAGCTCGCCCGCGTTCTTCGCCGTGGCGTTGATCGTCTCGTCCACGTCCAGCTCGTCCGGAGCGCCCTCGCGCGCGAAGGCCCGCAGCTTGCGCAGCGCCACCTCCAACTGACGGGTGTCCAGCACCACGTCGTCCCGGTAGCCCTGGTACTTGCGCTCGCCGGCCTGGAAGAGAGCAGTGCCCTGCCGACCGCCGGTGCCGCCCACGCGCATGCCCTGCTGCCCATGGCCCCCGTTGCCGAAGGGCGATGTGCCCCCCGTGCCGATCCACCGGTTGCCGCCGTCGTGGCGCTCGCGCTGCTCGCGCAACCGCTCCTCGAAGAGCTGCCGCAGGGCCTCCTCATCCAGCGAGTTGAGCAGCTCCTGCTCCTCGGGGGTGAGGTCCCTCCGCTCCTTGGCCTCGCGAAGCCAGTCCATCAGCTCCTGCGTCAGCTGCAGGCCCGCGGACTCCACGCCCTTGAAGTGCGCCAGGAAGGCCTGATCAAAGGCGTCCAGGTGCGCCTCCGAGTGCACCAGCAGCGAGCGCGCCACGTGGTAGAAGCCGTCGAGGCTGCTGTCATGAAGCCCCGCGCGCAACGCGCCCGCGAGGGCCAGCGCCTCCTGGGTGCCCACGGGGATGTTGCGCTTGCGCAGCTCGTAGAGGAAGGGCAGGAACATGGCGCGCTCTCCCGGGACTTAGGCCCGCGTCCGGCGGCCCCGGCCGAACGCCTCGGCCACCGCCATCAGGTCCTGCTCCTTCTTCAGCAGCGCGCCGAGGAAGGGCAGGTTCTCATCCAGCTTGAAGCTCTGCACGCCGCTGGCCTTGAGCACGGCGATCCAGTCGATGAGCTCGCTGGTGGTGGGCCGCTTGCGCAGCCGCGAGAAGCCGCGCAGCTCGTAGAAGACCTTCAGGGCCTGCTCGGCCAGCTCCGCGTCCAGCCCCGGGTGGTGCACGCCGACGATGCGGCGCATCAGGTCCGTGTCCGGGAAGTCGATGAAGTGGAACACGCAGCGGCGCAGGAAGGCGTCCGGCAGCTCCTTCTCGTTGTTGCTGGTGATGATGACGACGGGGCGGTGCGCGGCCACCACCTCCTCGTTCGTCTCCACGATGCGGAAGCGCATCCGGTCCAGCTCGTGGAGCAAGTCGTTGGGGAACTCGAGGTCCGCCTTGTCCACCTCGTCGATGAGCAGCACCACGCGCTCCTTCGCGGAGAAGGCCTCGCCCAGAGGCCCCAGGCGGATGTAGCGGCGGATGTCCTTCACGTCCCCGTCGCCGAAGCGCGAGTCATACAGGCGCTGCACGGTGTCGTAGACGTAGAGGCCATCCTGGGCGCGGGTGGTGCTCTTCACGTGCCAGGGGATGAGGCGCATGCCGAGCGCCTCGGAGATGGCCTCGGCCAGGAGGGTCTTTCCGGTGCCGGGCTCGCCTTTCACCAACAGGGGACGCTGGAGCGTCAGCGCACAGTTGACGGCGGCCTGGAGGCCCTCGCTGGAGAGGTACTTCTCGGTGCCACGGAAACGGGAGGAGGTGGGCGTCATGGTGTTACCCCCACCTTTAACATCCTCGGCCCGGACGCGCGCCTGGACTGAGCGCTCCGCCTGCCTGAGGCCCAGGCCTCCCCTGCCCGGAGAGGCCTGGCGGCCCAAAGGGGATCAGGTCCCCGGGCTGGGGGTGAAGACGCTGAACTGGTCGGCGTCGATCTTGATGCCGGAGTAGGTCAGCGTGACCTCGCAAGCGGTCGTGAAATCGCAGTTCGCTCCCGTGCACACGGAGCGGAGCAGCAGCGCACCCTCGATGGTGCTCCCCAGCTTGTCGATCGTGTAGGTGGCCGAGGTGGTGTAGACCTCGTTCGGGGCACTCCGCGTGCGCTCGCTGGTGAAGGTGTGCTTGCCGTCGGCCTTGGTGCCCTGGATGGTGTCCGCGCTGATGGCGACGTTCTCGGCCTGGCCAATGTTGTAGTTGATGTTCCCGGGCTCCAGGTACACGGCGTCCTCGATACCCTCCCAGAGAACCCACTGCTGCCGGTCCACGAGGTTCGTGGACTTGTCGTTGATGGTGGTAGGCGCCTGACCCGGGACGTAGCAGCCCGCAGGGGTGTTCTCCGCGGTCACCCGCTGCACGGCCACGCGGTAGATGGAGGGCTGGTTGCCACCACAACCCAGGAAGCTGGTTGCTGCCACGACGGCGACTGCCCACTTGAGCGAACGCATCTGAGACTCCTTGAAATGGAAGAGCTGGGGCGATTCAGCGCCCCCCCGCGCACAGCCGACCCTGGGGGCGGGAACTTTTTCACCGGGGCGGAAGCACCCGGGCGGAGTGTCCACTATCAGCTAGAACGCAAAGCAGGCAAGGGACCAGACGCCCCGGAGTAGCCGGAGCGGGCGGCATGGGTAAAGTCATCTCGTGGCTGCCACATCCTTACGTCTCGTGAGCTACAACGTTCGGTACTTCGGCCATGCGCTTCGCGGCTTGGCGAGCACCACGGGCCCCAAGCGCCGGGTCTCCGCGGCGATTGCCTCGTTGAATCCGCTGCCCGACGTCGTCTGCCTGCAAGAGGTGGAGACGAGCTCCTTCCGCAGCTCGGTGGCCCACCGGCCGAGCCACCCGGGGGAGACCCAGCTGCAGGCCTTCATGGGGCGCATGGTGGAGATCTTCGGGGCCCAGGGCCGCGAGATGCCCTACGACGCCTTCTACTTCCGGGCGCACCACTACAAGCTGTGGGACTTCTCGCTGTACACCACGGGGTTGGCCATCCTGGTGAACCGGAAGACGCTGAGAGTGGACCGGCACAACGTGGAGGCGCCGGCTCAAATCACCTACCACCACGTGCAGCGGCTGAAGGAGCGCAAGCAGAGCCGCATCTGCGCGCACATGCGGCTGCAGCGGGCGGACGATGGGCGGGCGTTCCACGTCTTCAACACGCACCTGAGCCTGCCCACGCCGTTCGCCAAGGAGTTCTGGGCGACGAAGGACAAGATGGGGCGCGGGATGAACCAGCTGCACGAGGCGCGCAAGCTGGTGTCGCTGTTGACGGAGCACTCGCAGGGCGAGCCGTTCGTGGTGACCGGGGACTTCAACTCGCCGCCAGCCTCGCCCGTGTTCCAGTACCTGTGCGACGAGGCGCGGCTCACGTGCGCGCAGGCGTGCGTGGGACAGATTGATCCGAAGTCCATCCGAGGCTTTCCCACGGCGGGCTTCATGCACATGCGCATGCACCTGGACCACCTGTTCTCGGGGAGCGGGGTGCGGTGGCTGGACATGGAGGAGACGCGGCCGTTCGGGGACATCACCAGCCGGTTCCATGGGCTGTCGGACCACATGCCGCTGATTGGGCGCTTCACGCTGGAGGACTCGGTGCCGCCCTCCGCGCCCGTGTCCTCGGAGGGCTGAGGCTCAGGGGAGCGACTTCTCGAGCTGCTCCCAGGCCTCGAGGAGCTCGCGCGTCTTGCGCTCGGCCAGCTCCTGAAACTCGGGAGCGAGGTGGGCGACCTTGTCCGGGTGGTACTGGGCTACGAGCGCGCGGAAGGCGCGACGGGCCTCGTCCTTGGAGGTACCGGGGGCGATGCCGAGCACCTTCCAGGGGTCCATTGCGGGCGGCTCGGGAGGGGGCTCGAACTCGGGCTCGGCGTAGGCGTAGGCGCGGGTACCACGCGGGGGCGTGGGGTCGTTGGAGGGCGGGCGGCGCGAGGCCTTGGGAGCAGCGGCCTTGCGAGGGCCCGGCTTGCGAGCGGGGTCAGGCGCGGGGATGCGGGACGTGAGCTGGCTGAGCGCCTCCTGGAGGTACCAGAGATCCTCGCGGGGCGTTTCCCGCTTGCGCACGACGGCGCGGGGGCGGCCGTTCTCGAGGATGAGGTAGCTGCTCGCGGCGGTATAGGCGTCGTCCTTGCTGCGCGGGTAGAGACGCTCGGCGAGGTCTCCGAGCGGGTCTCGCCACATGCCCTCGATGCTGCCCTCGTCGGCGACGATGACGGTGGTGAGCGCGTGGCCGAAGCTGGCATCGAGGGTGTCAAAGGGCTCGCGCTCCTGCGGAGGCGTCATGTCCTTGCCATGGCGCACGCCCTTCACGAGCACCAACCCTCGCGTCCCGTCCACGAGGGCGAAGAGCTTGTCGCGCACCTGTCTGTCGGAGAAGAAGAGGACGTGGACCACGGGCCAGAGCCTACGCTACAGAAGGGGCCGGCAGGCCCAAGGATCATTCGAGCTGAGCTGCCGGCACTCGTCATCCGGGCCACACATCCCCTCGGCCCGTGGGTCACAAGGTTTTACACAGAAGAACCGGGGGCAGATGAGGCCCTCCGGGCAAGAGGGCCGGCCCGAGCCACAGGGGATGGCACAGGACACATGTGCCTCCTCTGGATGCTCGGGGACATGGAGCACCCGGCACTCCTGCCCTTGGGCGCAGGAAGTCTTCTGACAATTCACCCCGCGCACCCTCACGCAGGCGGACACGCTCCGGTCCCCCACGCGGTTGAACCGGAGGCACTGCTGTCCCTCGGGGCAGCCCTGCTCCTCGCACGTGGGCAGGCACACTGAGCCTTCAGGGCTGTCCGAGCAGAAGAACCCCCGCGGGCAGCTCTCGGGCGCTGAGGGCTGGCAAGCCCGTCCGCAGCGGCCTTCGCGGCAGAGCAGCCCTGGCCCGCAGGCTTGCGGGCTACTCCCAGGAAAGAGGTCACACGCCTCCCCCTCCTGCCGCACGCCCTGCTGAACACAGAGGCGCAGCCGGGGCCCGTTCCCCTCGGAAGGCACCACCTGACACGTCTCTCCCTCCGAGCATTGGAGGTCAGACACGCACTCGCTGTCCGTACAGATCGACCTTCGCAGCTTCCAGTACTTCCGGCAGCCCAGCGGGGGGTCGCAGTCATCACTCTGCTTGCAGTCGCGATGGAAGGTCATCAGCCTCGCCCGGTCTTCCTGCGAGAGCACGGGGCTGACTGGCGCCCCGCCTGGCAGCCGGTTCACAGCTTCGTCTCGCATCATGATGCGAACGGTGAACACCCAGGGGACCACCAGCAGCAAACCCGCGAGCGCGACCAGCGCGAATCGCCACTTCACTGCAAGCACTCCCGAGGGCATGCCGGATCGTCTCGCTCCTCGCAGAGCTGACTCAGCTCCTCAGGTGATGGACAGGGCTGCTCGCCGTTGAGGTCTTCCAGGTACTCTTTCGTGTCCTTGGCTGCGGCCCGGTCCAGGATCCCTCCCCGTCCGAACGAGTGGGGACATCCCATCAGGAAGAAGACCATCCACCCGATTATCGCTGCCTTCCAGCGCATAGCCGCCTCAGCCGCCCCAAAAGCGTTGCCACTTCGGTCGCAGCATACCGCAGCAGCGGGCCCTTCCCCGCCCGGGCGCCGGGAGTCCTCCCTCAGGCCCAGCCGCTCACTCCAGAAGTGCCTATCTCTAGCAGGACGATTGGAGAGAGGCCCGCTGGTGTCCTGCCTGGAAGGTGATGAGCTCGAGCTCCTGATCGATGCCCTGACCGATCCCCTGCTGGCGTGCGATGGCCGCGAACACATCCTCTACATCACCCCCGCCGCAGAGCGGCTGCTCGGATGGAAGGGAGAAGAGCTGCGCGGCCAGCCCTTCTCCCTCCTCGTTCCCCCACGCCTCCAGACCCTCGACGGGAACTCCCTGCTCCGCTACCTGCTCGCACGCCAACAGCAGCAGCCGGGCCACTCCACGCTCCTCCCCTTGAAGCGCCGGGGCGGCGAAGAGCTGCTGCTGGAGATCACCACCGGCCAGGCCCAGCGGCATGGGCAGCAGCGCATTGTCCTGTCCCTGCGCCGCGCCCCCGAGGCCCCCAGCTTCAGCCCCGAGCCCCTCCAACAGGAGGTGTCCCTCGAGCTCTGGCAAAGCGGCCACCTCGGCGCCGCGCGCAAGCCCGACATGGCCGAGCGCCGCTACCAGACCATCGTCGAGAACGCCCCGCTCGGCATCTTCCACTTCGACAAGACGCCCGTCATCACCGCCTGCAATGACTACTTCGTCCGCATCACCGGCTCGTCCAAGCAGTTGCTGATCGGGCTCAACCTGCTGACCCTGAAGGATCCGCGCATCACCCATTGCATCAGCGCCACGCTCAGCGGCAAGCACTCGCACTATGAAGGCGACTACGCCTCCGTCACCGCTTCCAAGGTGACGCCCGTGCGCATCCACTTCGCCCCCTGCCACGACGGTAGCGGCCAGGTGGCTGGAGGCGTGGGCATCGTCGAGGACATCACCGAGCGCAAGAAGGTGGAGCGGGAGCACGCTCGCCTCTTCCGCGAGGCCCAGGAGGCCGTGCGCGTGCGCGAGGACTTCCTCACCATCGCCTCGCACGAGCTGAAGACGCCCCTCACCCCGCTCTCCCTGCGCCTGGCCAACCTCGAGCGCCGCCTGGAGCGCGGCGAGCCCGTGGACCCCTCCTCCCTGCGCCACGCGCGCCAGCACCTGCTGCGCCTCACCTCGCTCATCAATGACTTGCTGGACGCCTCGCGCATCGAGTCCGGCGGGCTCGCGCTCCAACCTCAGCCCACCCGCCTGGACCTGCTCACCGAGCACGTCATCCACGTCACCGAGGGCCTCTACGAAGCCGGGCACCGCATCCTCTTCCACGCGCCCGCCACGCCGCTCCAGGTGCTGGGAGACCCCTACCGGCTCGAGCAGGTGATCGCCAACCTCCTGGAGAACGCGCTCAAGTACAGCCCGGACGGCGGCACCATCCACGTCTCGCTCGAGCCGCGCGGCGACACAGCCCTGCTGTCCGTGAGCGACCCGGGCATCGGCATCCCCGCTGATCAGCAGGAGCACCTCTTCGAGCGCTACTTCCGCGCGCGCAATGTGTCCCCTCGCTCCTATGGAGGCCTCGGGCTGGGGCTCTACATCTGCCGCGACATCGTCGCGCGCCACGGAGGCCGCATCTGGGTGGAGAGCGAGGTGGACCGCGGCTCCACATTTTATGTCGCCCTTCCGACACTGCCCTCGGCGCAGGCGCAGCCCGAGCAAGCGTCGAGTCACACCGTGCACTGAAGTTCTTGCAGACGGGTCTGCAAGAATGACAGCTCCCCTGTCCACCGGTGTTCGCCAGGGGCGGCCAAACGCCCGCAATCCCACGCTCCGGAGACTGGCATGCAGGCTGCTAATGAGAAAGGTGGGAGGCTGGCTCAACACCCAGGAATGGACCCAATGACGACCGAAACCCCCACGCTGACTCGCGAGAAGGATGGCTGGCTCATTCGAGTGAAGATGGGCGGCCGCATTCAGGAAGTGCACTGCACCAACGAGGTGCAGGCCCGCTACTTCGCCGTCATGCTCGCGCTCAACCCGCTGAAGCCCACGCGCTTCCGAAACTGAGCGCTCCGGAGCTCACGGCACACACAACGGCCAACAGCGACAGGCGTGCACGTGGATCTGCGTGGGGCAGGAGTCCGGCTCGCGCAGGGCGGACTCCTGGAGGTACGCGCGCGCCAGGGCTAAGCCCTTCTGGAAGCGGGCGATCTGCTCGAGGTTCTGTAGGAATCGGACCTCCAGGCCCGCCTCGTTCATCTGCTGGGCGCGGGTGAGCCCCTTGCGGGCCAGCTCACCGGCCTCGGACAGACGGTGATCCAGCGTGTAGAGCTCCACGAGCATCTGCTCCAGCTCGGCGCAGCGGGAGTCGAGGTGCTGCTGCTCGCACTCGGGGAGCGCGGTGCGCAGCGTGGCCTCCGCCTGCCCGAGCTCACGGGCAGCGAGCTGCGCCTGGGCCCGCTGGAGCTGGGCGCTCATCAGGAACCAGGGGTCTCCCAGCGAGCGCGCGGCCGCCTCATACAGGTCCACCCGCGCCGGGAGCATGCCGAGCAGTGAGAGCGCGCCCAGGAGGATGTCCTGCTCGCCCGAGGCCTGGAGCTGGCGGATGAAGGCCTCCCCCGCGGTGGCGTCCAGCTTGCCCTCGAGCCCCTGGGAGAAGGTGGCGGCCAGCGGGGCGCGCGTGGCGAAGTCCCGCTTCGCGGTGCGCTCCAGGTAGGTCTCCAGCACCCTGCCGCCGTAGTGCGCATCGAGTGCCTGGGCCACGGGCCGCAGCGCGAGCACCCGCTCAGCGGTGGGAGCGGTCCAGGCGGCCAGGTACAGGGAGCGGCGCGCCATGGGCGGAGCGTCACGCACCTGGCTGTCCGTCAGCAGCGTGCCATCGGCCACCATGCGATTGCCGGCGTCCCACACGGCCTTCCAGCGGTTGTGGCGCTCCTGGCCCTGACGCTCCAGCTGCGCCTTGCGCTCGCGGGCCTCGTCACTCCAGCCGGGCTCGTTGAGCGCAGCCACCTTGCCGAAGCTCTCGGCGGCCAGCAGATCCAACCCCAGCTCACGCAGCACCAGGCCACGGTTCCACAGCGCGGGAGCGTGGTTCGGCGCCTTCTCGAGCACGCCCTCCAGCAGGCTGAGCGCCTCCTCCAGCGCGCCCTTCGACAGCGCCACCACCGCGCGATCGCTGTCCACGTCCGGCGAGGAGGAGAGCTTGCCGAGGTACTCGGCGGCCTGATCCTTCTCGCCCTGCAGCAGGAAGGTGGTGGCCAGGCCGTGCAGGTCGCTCTTCTTCTCCAGCTTCGCCTGCGTCTCCAGCGGCACGCGCTCCACGGGGCGCTCGTTGCCGGAGCGCTTCACGCCGTAGGGCCGCCAGCCACTGGCACCGCCGTAGCTCAGCCGCGCCTCGGTGGAGCGGGTGGGGGCCAGCGCGAGCGTCTCGGGAGTGTTCCCACCCTCCAGGCCCGGCGTCCGCAGCACGGCCAGGGCAAAGGCTGCGGCCAGCGCACCACCCAGCACCACGCTCAGGCCCACGCGCCGGCGGCGGCTCCACGCGGGGCGGAAGGCGCGAGAAGAAGCCGCCGCCTCCTCGGTCTTCCGCGCCGCCTCGACAGGCCGGGCCCTCTCCACAGGAGGCGCCACCGTCTCGGGAGCCGGAGCCTGCTTCGCCTCCATCGAGGCCAGCCGCCCGCTCAGCGCCTGGAGTTGGAGAATGTCATCCAGCTCGGCCTGGCACTGCTCGCAGGTGCCGAGGTGCTCGCGGAAGGCCTCGGCCTCTGAGGGCTCCAGCTCCCCGTCCGCGAACGCGTGCACGAGGTCATGGATGTCCTCGCCCATGTCGCCCATGCCGCTCATGCCTCGGCGCCTCCGGTCACAGTGGGCATCAGCAACTCCTTCAGGCGGCGGCGCGCGCGGATGAGCCGCGTGCCCACGGTGGCCTTGGGGATGCCAAGCCGCTCCGCGATCTCGATATAGGAGCGCCCCTCCAGCGAGTGCAGCTGGTAGACGAGGCGGAACTCCTCGGGAATCTTGTCCAGGGCCTCGCGCAGCTGCTCGGGGCTGATGGCGGCCCAGGCGGGCTGGGCGTCGGGCTCGGGGGCGGCGACCTTCTCCTCCACATCCTCGGCGGACACATCCGCGCGGCGCTCCCGGGTGCGCGAGCGGCACCGGTCGATGAAGATGTGGTGGAGGATGGTGAGCAGCCATGCGCGCCCATCCGTGCCCGGCTTGTAGCGGGACAGGTTCTTCAGCCCACGCTCCAGAGTGTCCTGGACCAAATCCCGGGCATCCGTGGGGTTGCCGCACAAGCGCAGCGCAGTGGCCTGGAGGACGGACTCGTGCTCCCGGATGAACGCGGCGAACCACCGGCTATCAACGGTGGGCTCTGAGAGAGACCGGGAATCCACGAAGGTGGCAGCCTTCGCAGCCCAGTCACGCACAGTCAAGTACCGACCAACCCGAGGAGCAGCGAGCAAGCCAATGTTGTGTAGGGCAACCGCGTTCATTCCCCTCTGGAACGGCGGGCCGCGCAGATCTTCCCGAAGGACTTTCTGAAAGTTTTCGTTGAGGCGGGACGGCCCACACGTCCCGTGCAAGGCGGCTGCGACTTTTCTTGAGCCTCCCGAAATCCCGGGCTTAACGTTCAGCCCTTCACTTTCTGTACGGGAGGGTCACATGAAGAACGCGATGTGGGCTGCGAGTCTGTCGCTGGTGATGGGTCTGATGGTGGGCTGTGGCGGTAGCGTTGCCGACGAGGCCACGCAGGAGCCGTCGCCGTCCAACCTGCAGACCCGCGAAGATGCCATTCCGGACTGTGCGGGGGAGACTTACTACACGGCGTATTTCAGCGACGCGACGTACTCCACGCAGATCGGCGGCAGGGGTTGCTACTGCGGCTCATGGTCCGTGTGGGGCAGGACGAGCACGTACTCGCAGTACAGCACTGAGTGTTTCTAGCAGCTGACCCAACGCCCGGGGGGTGCCTCCCTGCTCCCCCGGACGTCCAGGTGCGCATCAAGACGGGTTCCTGCGGACAAGCTCCTCATTGAGGAGGCCAGCGAAGCACACCCATCCCAGGTACGGCGCCACCAGGGCCGCGGCCGGCTTGTCCACCTTCCGGGCCGCCGCGATATAGGCCGCGATGCTGGCTCCGAGCGCGCCGATGTCCGCGAGCGCAGTCCGCTTGAGGCGCTTCCCGAAGAAGAGCCAGCTCCACGCGGCATTGAAGCCAAGCTGGAGCGCCCACAGCCCCAGAGCCCGCGAGCGAGCAGGCCCGGCCGGCCGGTTCCACACCCGCCAGGCAGACACGGCCATGAGGCCGTACAGCACCGTCCACACCGGTCCGAACACGGCGCTGGGCGGCTGGAACGGAGGCTTGCGCAGCCGCCGGTACCAGAGCTGGGTCCCATGGTCCGTCACGAGCGCCCCCAGAGCGCCTGCCCCCGCAGTCAGGGCACCAAAGACACCGAGTGCTGCGGCGGACTCCGCTCTCAACGACGGGCTCTTCAACGCTGGGCTCGGCTGCATGCTGTTCCTCCAGGCAAAAAGAAAGGGAGAGCGGACCCTCCACCGCTCTCCCCCCTGAAGATGGGCACTACATCGCGGGGATGCCCGCCTCCTCGCGGACACCGGCCTCGCCCGTCACCCCGGCGATGAGCCACCGGCGCACCAACTGGAGGTGCTCGGCCTCCACGCCCAGCGCGGCCTCGAACTGCTCGACGAGCTCGGTCTGCCCCAAGCCCTCGGCCAGCTCGATGAGCAGCTCCCAGCCCGAGTTGTCCGTCAGCTCCGCCACCATCAGCGCCTCCAGGCACTGAATGAGGTTGGTGCGCGGATCCTGCAGCACCTGCGGAATCCCCATGGACGCCACCGCCACCAGATCCGCCGAGGGCGTGAGCGCCGTCGGATCCGCGCCCAGCCTCTCGATGGCCTCGCGGATGAGGACGAAGTGAGACAGCTCATCGCTGAGGATCTTCTCCAGCTGTTCCCGCGAGGGCCCACCCGCCCACGTGCCGTGGATGTCGAACTTGCCCAGGGCCGCCTCGTAGAGCCTCACGCCCGTGCGCTCGAAGCTGAGCCGCTCGCCCAGCTTGTCGATGAACACCGTGGGCTTGTTGCCCTTCAGCAGCTCCTTGGCCGTGGTGAACATGCCCTTGAGGGTGGCCGGCACGGGGACCGTGCCCAAGCCGTCGCTCTCCCGGGCGTAGATGGCACGCACCTCGAGGATGCCAGCCTCGGTGCCCATGGAGCTAGGGATGCCCGCCTTCGCGCCTTCGATGGCCTCCTTGCTGTCGATGGGCGAAGTCTGGATGCCCGTGCGGTTGAGCCCCACATCACTGGACGTCTTCTTCATGACTGCAGCCTCCCTTCCGGCCCGGTGACGAGGCGCTGTCCGCGCGCCGCCACCTCGGTGCCCGGCGTCCACTGGTAGCCCGCGGCGGCCGTCTCGGACGGCGAGCCCTCGGCGTTGAGCGCGTCGCGGTAGACAATCGAGCGGTGTCCCGGCGACAGCTCCGCCTTGTCCACGAAGTCCGGCCCGTTGGCGCGCAGATCCACCTCCTGGTTCAGCACGCGGCGCACGAACTCGCGGTGGCTCTTGAACTCCACGGGGTCGGGCAGCGTGGCCGGCAGCACCTCAGCGGGATCACGCCCCTCGAGCCGCTGGAACAGCTCCATCACGTAGTGGAGGTGGCCCAGCTCGTAGTCCATGAAGCGCTCCCAGATGGCCTTCACGCGCGGGTTGCCCTCGTAGGCCAGGCACGACTGGTAGCAGTACAGCTCCATGGCCTCGTGCAGCATCCACTTCTCCAGCAGCGACTCGTCCGGATCCACCAGCGAGCCGTACTGGGTGACGTGCTGCTCCTCGATGGAGGCGATCTCCGCGTAGAGCTGGCGGGCCACGGGGTCCGCGAACATCGGACCAATGGTCATGTAGTAGTCGTGCGTCTGGAACTCGGCCGCGGTGATGAGCAGCGCGTGAATCTTGGTGAGCGGGTGTGCCGTGCGCATGTCGTACGGCCGCCGCAGATCATCCAGCGGGTGGCGGTGCTCCACCGCGGTGGGTCGGCCCGGACGGATGTCCGAGTAGGACTGGATGAGGGAGTTCGGATCCTTGCCCTCCAGCCGGTCGTACAGGGCGGCATACCGGTACAGGTGGTCAAAGTCCTCGAGCAGCCCAAAGCGGTACGTCTGCGCCATGTACGGGTCCGGCTCGCGCTGGGCCACACTGGCGGTGACTTCAATGGCCACCTGCTCGAAGCCGAGCGTCGTCTCCAGCGGGTTCTGGTCCGCGGGGTTGAGCCAGTTCACCATCGTCTGCTGGTGGTGCTCCATGCGGCGGATGAGCGCGAGCGGCTCGCGCAGTTGGCGGCTGAAGCGGGCCGCGATGTGCTTGAAGCGCAGTGAATCGGCCTCGATGCCATTCATCAGGATGACACGGACGCGGGTGAAGGCGTCGTCATCCAGCTTGCTATAGGTGCGCTGAACCAGGTCCTTCCAGGTGAAGACCTGTCGATCCAGCGGCACCCCCTTCTCCTTGAAGAGATCCAGGGCCACGTCCCGCTCCTTTGAGTTCACACAGGGGTGAATGAGTCGCGGCTAAAGCTTCGACACGCCTCGGCTCGCGGCAATGGACTGAAGTCCGTGGCTGGGACTCCACGGGCTGGGACGGTGGCTCGGCTGGGTGCCCGCTCTCTGGGACTACCAGCGCACCTTCAGGGTCGCCAGGCGGCCCTGCTCGGAGATCTGGCTGTGTCCGACAACGCCCGTGCTCACGCCGCACTCGTCGTAGAGGATGCGCAGCGTGCCCTCCCAGGCGGCCCAGGACGCAGCGCCCATGGGCGTGACCGAGCGAATCTGCAGCACGCCCGAGCGCGGTCCCTCCTGCTTGTAGTGGAAGTCGATCCCCTGGAAGAAGGGGCGGAAGATGGAGGACAGCTGCGACAAGAGCACGCTTGGGTGGCGGCCCTGCTTCGACAGCGTCAGCTGAATCAACGGCTGGAGGAAGCGGGCCGTGGTGCCCTGCGTCGCCGCGTACCCCAGCTTGCGCATGCCCTCCAGGCCCTGGAGCTTCATCACCGCGTTGAAGATGAGCGGCAGCTCGTCTGTGTCCAGCCATGCGGTGGGGGCGGGCGGATGGTCCATCATCCGCTGCACGCGCGGCGGCACCATGGCGCGCACCACGGAGCGCAAGCCCAGTGCGTCCAGGCCCTGGAGATAGGCCAGGAATGTGTTGCCGGAGAACTTCTCACGCCCTTGCTTCTCGAGTTCCAAGCCCACCCCGCTGGCAGCCCCCCCAGTCTAATGCACCCGAGGCGGCTGCTGCGCACGGACAAGGTGACATAGAGTCCGCGCCCATGGGGATGAAGCATGGCGAGTGACGCTGGGAGGATCCTACGGCTGCGCCTCCGCAACCACCTGGCGCTGATGGTGGGCATGGCGGTGGCGGCCACGGCCGTGGCCGCGGGGAGCTGGAAGCTGGGATTGCTGTGGCTGCCCAACCTGGAGCGCATCCTCTATGACAGCGCTCTCACGCGCTTCACCCACCGCCAGGGAGTGTCCTCCGACATCGTCGTGCTGGCCATTGATCAGCCGAGCCTGGAGCGAGTGCGCAACAACCCCACCTACGCGCGCAACTTCGGCAACTATCCGTGGACCCGCAACTTGTGGGCCCATGTGGTGGATGAGCTGGCGTACCGAGGCGCGAAGGCCGTGCTCTTCGACATGGTGATGGACGAGCGCAGCACGGATCCGAGCACGGACGAGAGCTTCGCGCAGGCGGTGCGAGACACGGGCATGCCCTTCTACCTGGGCATGTCCGCGCATCCGAGCACGCCGCCCTTCCCGAAAGTGGATCCCGTCCACGTCCCGAGAGCGCTCACGCCCCCCCGCCCGCTCCCCGCGCAGGCGCCTGGGCAGGATGCCGCGCCGCAGCAGGCCGAGGAGTTCGAGGAGCAGGAGGACCCCTCCCAGGCGCCCACGGATCCCATCGAGACTGCCAAGGTGCTGGCCTTTCCTGTGAAGACGAATGGGCGCGAGCTGCCGCTCCTGGAGTACGAGCCCACGCCGGGCCTGCGCGTGCCAAGCCACATCGTGCCTCCCCTGCCGGTCCTCCTGCCGGAGGCGGGGGGCTTCGGGTTGGTGGAAGTGGAGCCGGATCCGGACGGGAGCATGCGGCGCACCCGCTTCGCGTACTCGGATGGGGTGAACCCGTTCGTCACGCTCCCGGTGGCGCTGGCCGCGGACCTGTTCGGCGCGAAGGAGCTGGAGTTCTCCGGCCGGACGATGCGGCTGGGCTCGCGCGAGTTCCAGGTGAACGAGGACGGCAGCGCGGAGATCGACTTCGGCGGCACCCTCTACCAGCGCTTCCCTCTTGTCCCGGTCGCCGATGTCCTGGACTCGTGGGGGCTGCGCCAGGAAGGCAAGGCCGGGCGGAAGGAGGACCTGGAGGTGCTGCGCGGGAAGATCGTCGTCGTGGGCGGCCTGGCGCTGGGGCTGGCGGACCAGAAGTCCACGCCGTTCATGGCGCTCACCCCGGGCGTGAGCAAGCAGGTGGCAGTGCTGGACAACCTGCTGGCGGGCCGCTTCATCACCGAGACTCCGTTCTGGGTCAGCGTGCTCTTCGGGCTGGGGTTGGCGCTGTTCTCGTCGGTGTTGCTGATGACGCTGCGGCGGCCGGTGCTGGAGTTCGTGTGGCTGCTGGGCATCGTGCCCGTGGTGTTCATGGGGGTGGGCGTCTGCCTGGCGCTGGGGCGTGTGCACCCACTGGCGGCGCTGCCGGCGGCGGCCGGCTTGCTGTCGAGCCTGGGGGCCACGGCCTCCAACCACCTGTTCGCCAACCGCGAGGCCCTGTTCATCCGCGAGGCGTTCAGCCGGTACATGGAGCCGAAGCTCATCGAGCAGATGATCGAGGAGAGCGAGCTGCCCCGGCTGGATGGCGAGGAGCGGGAGATCACCGCGTTCTTCAGTGACATCCGAGGCTTCTCCAGCTTCTCCGAGAGCTTCCGGGACAACCCGCGCATGCTGGTCAGCGTGCTGAACCGGTACCTGACGCGGGTGAGCTCGGCGCTGCTGTACGAGGGCGGCTGCCTGGACAAGTACATCGGCGACGCGGTGGTGTGCCTGTTCGGCGCGCCGGTGAACCACTCGGACCACGCGGTGCGCGCGTGCAAGGGAGCGCTGGCGGTGCAGACGGCGGTGGAACGGCTCCGGGAGGAGTTCCGGGAGAAGAACTTGCCGGACGTGTACACGCGCATCGGCATCAACACCGCCAGGCTCTTCGTGGGCAACTTCGGCAGCGATCAGCTCTTCGACTACACGGCCATGGGCGACGGTATGAACCTGGCCTCGCGGCTGGAGGGCGCGAACAAGGCCTACGGCTCGCTGATCATGATAGGCCCTCGCACCTACGAGCTGGCCAAGGACTCCATCGAGGTACGCGAGCTGGATCAGGTCCGCGTGGCGGGGAAGAAGGAGGCGGTGCGGGTGTACGAGCTGCTGGCGCTCCGGGGCGAGCTGTCCTCGGAGAAGCGCGAGACGGTGAATCGCTACCACGAGGCGCTGGCGCTCTACCGGCTGCGGCGCTTCTCGGAGGCGTCCATCGTGCTGGACACACAGCTGTCGAGGGCTCCGCAGGATGGCCCCACCGCCGCCCTGCTCAAGCGCTGCCAGGAGTACGCGGAGACGCCTCCTCCCCCTGAGTGGGATGGCGTCACGAGCCTGGACAAGTCATAAGGTGCTCACGATGCCCATGCGCAAGAAAGTCCGACTGCTGGCCGCCGCCTTGAGCCTGTGTGCCCTGGGCCCCGCCGGGGCGGCGGAGACCCAGGCCACCACCTTGTATGTGAAGGCCCGGAACACCCGGCTGATGGCCAGCTCGGCCCCCACCGCCAACGTGGTGGCCATCCTCCAGCCGGGCCAGACGGTGGAGTGGCTGGGCGCGGACCCGAAGGCCAAGCAGTGGCACCACGTGAAGGTGTCTGGCAAGCAGGGCGTGGTCTTCCAGTCCAACCTCTCCAAGCAGGCCCCCAGCATGGAGCTCGTCGCCCAGGACGGGGGGAAGAAAGAGGTGAACGCCGGGGTCTTCGCCAGCTCGGGCGCGGCGGTGAGGGGCCTGAGCGATGGCGCCATCAAGTATGGTCAGGGCAAGCAGGATGTGGACCTCCAGGAGGCCGTGAAGCAACTCCAGGCGCTCGAGACGCACTCCGAGAAGATCACCTCCGAGGAGCTGGCCGCGCATGCGAGCAAGGCCAAGCTCTTCCCCGTGGTGGGTCCCCGGACCACGGCCTCGCGAGGTGGCAAGTGAGCGCCCGTTCCTGGAAGCCCTTCGTGGCGGGCCTGGGCGCCCTGACGCTGTCGTGCTCGGTGATCCCGGCGACGTCCAAGCAAGCGAAGCAAGAGCGCGCCGAGTGCCAGAAGCTGGCGCAGCCTCCCTCGGTGGAGGAGGAATACGCGCTGGGCGGCGCCGTGGCCCTCAACTGGGTTCAGCAGGGCGGCGGGCTGCTCCCGCTGGAGACGGACGAGAAGCTCGTTCACTACGTCAACGTCGTGGGAAAGAACCTGGGCGCGCAGTCTCAGCGCCCCACGCTGAGGTGGACCTTCGGCGTGCTGAAGACCCCGGAGTCCTTCAACGCGATCTCCGCCCCCGGAGGCTACGTCTTCGTCACGCGGGGGCTGCTCCAAGGCGTGGAGAACGAGGCGCAGCTCGCCGGAGTGCTCGCGCACGAGATTGCCCACATCACCGGCAAGCATGTCCTGACGCGCTACGGCAAGCTCAAGGTGTCGCAGTGCGAGCGGGCGGTGAACAGCCGCGAGAACAACAAGCTGGTGAGCCACTTCGGTCTCGATGTCACGCCCCGGTTCTCGGATGAGCTGAACGGAGTCCTCGGCAAGTGGAACGGTGTGCTGGACCTGGACCACCACCTGGAGTTGCTGGGGAACTTCGCGGACAGTACGGTGAAGGACCTGACCGAGAACGGCCTGGACAAGAACGAGGAGTACGCTGCGGACGAGGAAGCGGTCCGCCTGCTCGTCTCCGCCGGGTATGACCCACGGGAGTACCTGGAGTTCCTCGCCAAGATCCCCGACGGGCGGAACAGCTTTGCCAAGCACCCGAAGAAGGTGGATCGCGTGAAGCGGCTGGTGGCGATGCTGGAAGGGCCCCAGCAGCCCACCGCGGACTTCCCCGAGCCGCTCGCCAGCACCGAGGGGCTGGTACAGCCTCCGCTGCCTCCCGAGTTCGCCGCCTCCGTGAAGAGCTCGGCCTCCCGCGGCAAGCCGTAGCGCTCGACTCCTCCCCCTCTCTTCCCGCAGTGCAGGCCGGGAAGTACGCTGCGCGCGCCGGGAGCCCCATGCCCCGGCTCACTCAATGGGGGAACCGTGTCCCAGAAACTGCACCGCCGCACCCTCTTGCAGTCCATCGTCGCGGTCGCGGCGACGACTGCGTTTGGCTGCAACGAAGAAGAGACGACCGAGCAGCAGGCAGCGCAGTCGCGCGCCTATTTCCCGCAGTCCGTGGCCTCGGGAGATCCACGCCCCGACAGCGTGGTGCTGTGGACGCGCGCCGTGGATGAGGAGCATGGCGGAGACGTCACCCTGTCGCTCGAGGTCTCCACCGAGGAGAGCTTCGGCACGCTGATCGCCAACCCCAAGGGCCTCCAGGCGCTGGTTGCGCACGACAACGCCCTCAAGGTGAAGGTGACGAACCTGTCGCCGCGCACCACCTATTACTACCGCTTCGTCTACGAGCACGACGGCGAGCGCTTCGTCTCTCCGGTGGGCCGCACCAAGACGGCGCCGGCGCCGGGGGAGGACGTGGCGGTGAAGCTCGTGGTCGCCAGCTGCCAGGACTACGTGGGGCGCTACTACAACACGTGGCAACGCCTGACGCAGCTCGGCCTGGACGCGGACGCCATCGTCTTCCTGGGCGACTACATCTACGAGACCACGGGGGACCCGGCCTTCCAGTCCACGAACACGCTGCGCGAGGTGAAGTTCCAGAAGCCGGAGGAGGCGCTGGTCCAGAAGACGGGCTTCTTCCAGTACTACGCGGCGCAGTCGCTCTCGAACTACCGCGACCTGTACAAGACGGTGCGCTCGGATCCCGTCATCCAGAAAGTCCACGAGCGCTACCCGTTCATCAACATGTGGGACGACCACGAGTTCTCCAACGACTGCTGGGGCTCGAACGCGACGTACGAGAACGGGCGGCGGACGGAGAAGCAGGACGACCGGCGGCGCAACGCGGAGCAGGCGTTCTTCGAGTTCCTGCCCATCGACACGGCGGGCACCGCCGGCGAGGGCTCCATCGACGTGGACGCCGAGCCGAAGTACCCCAACACGCGCATCTACCGGGACTTCGAGTTCGGCAAGCACGTGAAGCTCATCGTCACCGACTACCGCACCTACCGTCCGGACCACCTCATCCCCGAGGACGGCTACCCGGGCGCAGTGGTGATGGACGAGACGGTGCTGGCGGCGCTCGGCGCGACGCCGGCCTTCGCGAACGACTTGTTCGCATATGTGGACTTGGACGCGACGGAGTACGAGCAGCACAGGGCCACGCTGCGGCAGGTATACGTGGCACAGTCGCAGCAGGCGGGGCTCACGCAGCAGGAGGCCTCGGCGAAGGCGGCCACGTGGGTGAAGGGCAAGCTGGCGCTGGCCTACGTGAACCAGGTGCTGGCGGCAGCGGGCGCGGGTGCGCTGGCCATTCCTCCGGCGGGCAAGCCCCGGGGCCTGGCCTTCGTGCACATGGGCAAGCTGAACCCGTTCGACGTCCGGGGCACGCGCAACATCGTCATCAAGGACACGTATGACTTGTACGCGGCCTACCGTTACGCGGCCACGCAGACGGCCAGCGAGAACGCGCTGGGCACCGAGCAGGAGACGTGGCTCAAGGGCAAGCTGCAGGCGGCGAACACGTGGAAGTTCATCGTCAGCTCGGTGTCGCTGTCGGCGCTGATGCTGGACCTGAGGCAGAAGACGGACATCCCGGACGCCTCGTTGCGGCAGCGCTTCTACTTCACGACGGACCAGTGGGATGGGTTCCCGACGAAGAAGAAAGAGCTGCTCACGTACGTGAAGAACAACGTGAGCAACGCGGTCTTCCTGTCGGGGGACATTCATGCCTCGTTCGCCTCGGTGGAGGAGGGCGTGCCCACGCTGACGGCGCCGTCCATCTCCTCCAGCTCCATCAAGGAGGAGGCGGGCACGGCGGTGCAGGGCGCGGGCTTCGCGCAAGGCAGCCCCATCTACCGGTACATCGCCGTGGAGACGGACCAGACGCTACGGGCGGCCAACCCGAACATGGTCTTCTCCGAGGCGGATCGGCATGGCTTCCTCGTGGTGGAGGCCAAGCCCGGCGAGGTGCTGGCCACCTACCACCTGCTCCCCAGCAGCGAGGTCCACAAGGACTACACGAAGCGGACGCCGAACGAGCTGCAGCGGCAGTTCATCACCCACGCGCTGCGCGTGCAGAACGGCACCATCACGAACGCCTGATGCGTCCTGGCCTGGGGGGCGCGTCCCATGCGCCGCGCTCCCCGGGCGTTCCTCCTGGGTTGGGGCTTAGCTCCCGCTTGCAGAGTCAGAGAACCCACATGCGATGAGCAGCGCGCGCTCGACCTCCGGCCAACGCGCAGGCGGAAGGCGGGTGATGAGCGCCCCGAGCCGTGAGCGGTGAGCGAGGCTCACATGATCGAAGTTGAGGGAGCACACCGCCGGCATCCCGTCCTCTGGTGACAGCAGCACCTCTGTCTCCAGCCCGCGAATGGTCCGCGTGGCAGGCACGACGATGATCTCGTTGAGCGCGTCAATGACCTCGTCGCGCGTGAGAAGCAGAACGGGTCGCCGCTTGTCCGGGGAGGCGAACGTGTACCACCGGAGCTCACCGCGGAGCATTGAACTCGTCCCAGCCCTCGGCTTCCCACGCCAGGGGATCTTCCTCGGAAGAGAACTCCTCCCGGCCCGGAGGACTGGCTCGGTAGCTCGCCGCATCCGAACCGCCGCTCTTCGCAGCGGCGCTCAGCGCAAGTTTCGCCAGACGGACCTGCTCGTCGTGGGAGAGCTTCTGCACGAGAGGCCAGAGATCTTCTGCAGTGAGCATCGAGTCCATGGGAGCGCCTGGAAGAAGGCTATGAGGCGATGCCCGGAACTTCAAGCCGACGCTCGCCAGTCCGTTCTCCCCTCCGCTCAGCGCGTGTTGACGGTGATGCAGCTGGCGCCGCCCCGGATGCGCAGTTCGTAGCGGTGAGGCCGATCCTCAATGCCGGGGCTGGCCAGCCGGGTGGAGCCGCCCACGGCGCCCAGGTGCTGCTCATCGAAGTCGAGATCCGCAGCGCCTCCGTCGATCTCCATGCGCACCGCGGTGCCCACGGGGCGGTGGAAGACGACGTTGCTCACGCCTCCCTGGATCTCCACGGGGACGACGCTCGCGGGCTTGGGCAGCCGCAGGCGGATGTTGCTGGCCCCACCTCCCACGTCGAGCGAGCGCAGCTGCAGCGCGCTCAGGTCTCCCGAGATGTCCGACGCGCCCCCGTGCACCTCGAGCTGCCAGGGGATGGAGCCGTTGAGGACGATCTCCCCGCTCGCCTGGCTCCACGGCAGGGCCAGCTGGAGCCACGAGGAGAACGACAGGTGGTAGCGGACCGCGATGGTGCCGTTCTCTGCGCGCACCTCGGGCACCGGGCCCGTGAACCGGGCGCGGAAGAGCTCCGTCATCGTGGGGTCCACGCGCAGGGTGATGCGCGAGGCGCCCTGCATGAACTCCAGCCGGCCGCTGGTGACCTCACCGAGCGGGGCCGAGAACTCACGCGCCTCCCCTTCGCTCTGGAGGAAGGCGGCGGCCTCCGGGGGCAGAGAGGACTTCGACGCCGGGTCGTGGGGCATGGAGGGGTTCATGGCAGGGCTCCTGGGGTTCGACGGGGTGGTTTGAGGTGGATGCGTGTATACTGACGGTGCGAAAGGCTTCGAGGCGAGATATCTTAGTAGCTAAGATGTTCTAGAAATAAGAGGAGTTCACCACCATGTCAAGTGGGCAGGGGAAGCGCGCGGCTTTGCTGGAGTCGCTGCTGCGGGAGTTGAGGGACTTCAGTGATCAGGACGTGCTGTTCAGCCAGGCGCTGGCGGAGCGGTTGGGGATCAACCTGACCGACTTCAAGTGCCTGAGCATCCTGGAGCGGAACGGGGCGGTGACAGCGGGGAAGCTGGCAGAGCTGACGGGGCTGACGTCGGGGGCAGTGACGGGGCTGATCGACCGGCTGGAGAAGGCGGGGTGGGCGCGGCGGGTGAGGGATCCGAACGATCGGCGGCACGTCATCATCGAGGCCGTGCCTGAGCGGAGCGAGGAGTTCGAGGCGCTGTTCAGCAGCTCAGACAAGGCGATGGGCGAGCTGGTGGAGGAGAACTCCGAGGAGCAGCTGGAGTTCCTCGTGGACTTCCTCCACCGGACCGCGGGGGTGCTGCGCGACGAGACAGGGAAGCTGCGCACCGACTCCGGCAACCGGAGCGAGGGGCCTCCTGGGGAGTTCTCCAGCCCGCTCGGGGCGCTGAAGAGTGGGCGCCTGCGGTTCATGACCGGGGCCTCACGGGTGACGCTGCGCACCGATGCGCCACCGGAGCTCCTCTACCTGGCGCGCTTCGAGGGAAAGCCGCCCACCGTGAAGGAGGAGGCGGGCACGGTCTCCATCCAGTATCAGCGCTTCTCGCTGCTCGACTGGCGCAAGCAGGGGGCGCACATCTCCCTCAACGCGGCGATTCCCTGGCAGCTCGAGCTCAAGGGAGGCGTGAGCAAGCTGGAAGCGGAGCTGAGCGCGCTGAAGCTCGAGGGGCTGGAGCTGCTGGGGGGTGCCAGCGACTGTGTCGTGAGGCTCCCGCGGCCATCGGGCACGGTGCCAATCCGCGTGACAGGAGGCGCGAGCGATCTCACCCTGCACCTTCCTCCTGGAGCTGCCGCACGGCTCCAGGTGCGGGGTGGCGTGAGCAAGCTGGCGTTCCAGGAGCAGCGCCTGGGATCCGTGGGCGGGGCGATGAACCTGGAGAGCCCGGACTTCAAGAGCGTGGCGGACCGTTACGACATCGAGTTCGTGGGCGGAGCCAGCAACCTGAGCGTCCTCTCGCGCTGAGCGCGGGCCCGCCGTCAGCGGACGGTGGCCTGGCTCAGCGCGCGGTGCACCGCCTCCAGCGCCTTGCGCGCTTCGAGCAGCTCGGCCCGCTCCGCCGTGAGCGCCGCCACCTGCTGCGCCAGCACGTCCCGCTCGCTCTTCAGCGTCTCCACCGCGCGCTGCAGCGAGGCGGCCTCGTCCTTGGCCGTCTCCAGCTCCGCCGCCAGCCGCTCCTCCTCGGACAGGCTGTCAGCCAGGGCCTGCGTGCCCTTGGCGACCTCCGCCTCCAACTCCTCGCGCTCCTCGGCCGCCGCCTGCAGCGCCTGCCGCGACTCCTGCAGCGACAGCATCGCCTCGTCCCGCTCGCCCTCCAGTGCCGCCAGCTCGCGCTCCAGGTCGCCGAGCAGCTTCACCCGGCCCTCCATCTCCGACGACAGCCTCCGCGCCTCGTCCATCCGCAGGCGCGCTTCCTCCGTCGCCTTCTCCGACTGCCGCCGCGCCGCCTCCAGCTCCTGCGTCAGCGTCAGGTTCAGCCCCTTCACCCGGTTCAGCTCGACCTGGAGCGCGTTGATGCGCTCCACCGCCCGCATCCCCGCCTCGGACACCGAGGCCGGCAGCGGCTCTGGACGCGGGTTCTCCCGCACCGCCTTGAGCCGCTCCTTCAGCCGCTCGCGCCGAGCCTCCGGCGCCATGTCCTCCACGGGCGAGGGCGGCGTCTGCACCTCCACCTCCGTCGCCGGCGCATTTCCGTGCGCCACGGGCGCGGCCACCTGCGCCACCGGCACCTCCACGGATGCGGTGAGCGTGGAGGCCACCACGGGCTCGGGCTCCGCCGCCGTCAACCGCGGAGGCGGGGCCACGGCCTGAGGCCCAAACACCTCGGAGTGCACCGCGGCCATCGCCTGCGCCTCGGGCTGGGACAGCGGGGCCCGCAGGGCCGCGTCAATCGCCTCGGCCGCCGTGGGACGAGGCGCCCTCGCACGCTCAATGCGGGCACGCACCTCGGAGGACAGGTCCGGGGCGGCGGGCGCGGGGGCCTCCGCGACAGGCTCGGGCGCGTCCTCGGCGGTCTCGGCACCCTCGGGAGAATCCAGGAGGCCCGTCAGCGCACCAAGGCGGACGCGCGGCTTGGCGCGGGACACATTCTGTTCGAAGGCTTTCTTCATGGGCGAGCAGTGGGCGGAGGAGGAAGAGAAGGAAAGGGTCAGCTGGCCTTGGTGGCCTTGGCGCCGGCCTTGGGCGCCGTGGCCGCCATCAGCGGCAGAACATGGTCAATCATGGCCTGGATGTCGGTGGCGCCCTTGCTCGCCGGGTCGGCGACGAACACGGGGCGGCCCTCGCTGGAGGCCAGTGCGAACTTGGTGCATTGCCGGATGATGGTCGGCAGCAGGTACTCGGGGTAGTGCGTTTGCAGCGCCTCGAGTGCCTCTTTCGCCAGCTTGAAAGTGGCGTTGAAGGAGTTCACGACGATGAACACGTGGTCCAGCACGTGTTGCAGGTCCTCTTCCAGGCTCTGCACCGTCTCGAAGAGCAGCTTCAGGCCGTGGAAGGACAGGAAGTCGGCGAGCACCGGGACGAACAAGTCGTTGGCCGCCATCAGCGCGTTGAGGTTCAGCAGGCCGAAGGACGGAGGCGCGTCGAAGACGATGACGTCGTACTGAGCCTCGACTTCTTTCAGCGCGTTGCGCAGCTTGAACTCACGGCCGGCCATGGGCATCAGCGCCAGGTCCACCGTGGACATGCTCAGGTTGGAGGGCACGAAGTCCAGGTTGGGCAGCGTGGACTTCTGGATGACCTGCGACAGGGGCGCCTTGCGCACCAGCACATCCTGCAGCGTCTTCGGGAAGTCCTCGCCCTCGTAGCCCAGGCACTTGGTGGAGTGGCCCTGGCTGTCCAAGTCGATGAGCAGCACCGCGTAGCCCAGCTCGGCCAGGCGCCACGCATAGGAGGTGGACAGCGACGTCTTGCCCGTGCCGCCCTTGAAGTTGAGGAACAGCTGTCGGCGGTGGGTGATGACCTCCGGGTACTTCTGCAGCGTGGCGCGCAGCTCCCACAGGTCATCCGGCGTGTACGCGTCCTTCTTCAGGGCCTGGGAGAGCTCCTTCGCGGACACGCCGAGCATCTCGGCTACTTGCTTGGCGGTGTAGGTTGGAGCTTCCATCGAGAACCCTTCGTTCGACCCCAGGGCGACGTGGCGTCATGCCACGAAGTACTTGTGCCCCCGGCGTACCACAGCCCCACGGGCCAGCAGGAGGGTCAATGCCTCCTGAGCCAGCTCGACTGGAGCGGAGACAACCGCCGTCAGTTCACCCATTGACCGCCCCCGGATGGCCGAGCGGATGTCCGCCATCAGCGACGTGCAGAGCGCCTCCACCGGCGAGGGGCCCGGACGCGCCCCGGGAGCGCTCGGCTCGGCCGCGGAGGGCTCCCCGGGCGAGGACCGCGTGCCCATGACCGCCAGGGCGGTCCGGACGGAGCCCGAGCGCTCGGGAGCAGACGCCGGCACCGTGCGCGCCAGCGTCACGGGAGCCGCGGCCACCGGCTGCGCTGCGGGAGCAGGCACAGGCGCGGGAGCAGCGGCGCGGGCCACAGCGGGAGGCGGAGAGACAAGCTCCACCACGGGAACAGGACTCGGGGGCGGGCTCGCCTTGAGCGGCGCACGCACGGGCTGGGAGGGAAGCGTGGCGAGCCGACGGACTTCGCGCCGCCGCTGCGGCTCGTCCAGCCCCACCACCGACGAGACATCGTGGCCGAGGATGCGCGAGAGGCTCTGCGCGGCAGCCTTGCGCACGCGGAGCTCGTCATCCATGAGCGCCTCGAGCAGCAGCGTCCGGGCCCCCTCGCCATTGGCTGCACCGAGCGCCAGCGCGGCCAGGGCGCGCACCTCGGGGACGCTGTCGTGGATGGCCTCTTCACCCAGCCGCCGCGCCGCCGCGCCCTCCAGGCCCACCGCGAGCAGCGAGGCCCGCCGCCGCACGGAGCGGTCCGGATCCTTCATCGCCTGGGCGAGGTGCGGCGCGGCCTCATCGGGCGCCAGCGTGAGCAGGGCCTTGAGCGCGGAGATGCGGACCTCGGCCACGGGCGAGGCCAGCAGCGACGAGACAACAGAGGCCCCCTCCTCCCGGCACAGCCCGGCGAACGTCTGCAGCAGCACCACCTGCACCGCCGGATCCGTCTCGGCGTGCAGGGCGCTCGCGAGCGCGGGAGCCGCGGCGGGAAGAGCCAGGGCCTTGAGTCTCTCAGCGGCGCGAATGCGAGCGGCTGGGTTCGGAGAGGACAGCTCGCGCACGGAGAAGCCGAACAGCGTCTCGTCCGGGCTGCCCACCGGCCCCATCTGCCCGGACAGCTCGGCGAACTGCTGCGGGCTCACCGCCAACCGGCCCTCGTGGCGCAGGCGCTGTGCCTGCTGCACCACGGGCGACGCCGCCACCGCCCCACTCCCCTTCGGCACCACCGCCGCCGCCACGACGAGCCCCGAAAGCCCCGGCGGCACGCGCGGCTCATCCGGCACCGGCGGAGGAGGCCACTCATGCGCGGGCTTCGCGGCCACCGGAGCGGGCGTGAAGCGAGCAGCGGGAGCCTCCGCGTGAGGGTGCGCCGCGCCCGACTGGTTCAGCGCCTCGCTGCGCAGCTGCGAGATGAACGAGGCCAGGTCGATGCCGAGATCATCGTCCGCGTCATCGCGAACCTGATCCGCCGTGTGGATGCGCGTGGCATCGAGCAGCTTGCCCATGAGCTGCGTGCGCTCGTCGCGCAGCGCCTTGTTGAGGCGCGCCAGCTCATCGCGCTCGGTGTGGGCGCGGTTGACGCGCACCTCGAGCTCGGCCAGCTCGCGCCGGAGGACAATCTCGCGCCGCCCCGTCTCGGACAGCTCGCGCTTGAGGCTCCCCACCTCTTCCCGGGCTGCCTCCAGCTCGCGATGCAGCTGGTCCGCGCGGGCCTCGAAATAGACGATCTTTTCGAGTGCGCTCTTGAGCAGCGCGTCCGGACGCTCGTCACTCACGACTTGAAGAGCCCTCCACACAAGGCGCTGGGGTGCTCTGGGAGGGCTGTCCTACATAGGACACCAAGCCCCCCCCTGGGCACGGGGTCCGGGCACCTTATGTCAGACCCGAATGGCAGGTAAACCCCCGAAATAGTTGAGGCTTTCGCCTGATCGGGCCTCAACCCCATTGACAACACCGCGCGGGCCGATTTTTCGGCCTCGGCGCGTACAGGAGGGGTGTGCGCACGAGCCAGCGCCCGGCCTCCTGGCTGTCATGGGAGCCTGCAGCAGCCCTTCCCCCCTCTCGAGGTGATGACGCAGGCCCGCCGCGCATCTGTCCTCGGGCCATCACAGAGCGCCGCGTGCGAGCGCGTCAGCACCGCGCGCCATGCTGTGCAAGACGGCGGGATGCGGCACCTTCACGCGCGGACCGCGAGCTGATCAGCCGTGCGAGGGCAGGTGTTGCACGCGCGCGTGCGTGGCGCTTGCCGCGCTGGCTGGCCATCCCATCAGGCAGGGTTGATCAGCGAGGACATGCCCCCCAGATTCCGAAGGAAACATCGCTCCGGAGCCTGAAATTCGGCCTCGGAACGTTTCGAGGGCGGCAAGCGTTGATCCACCGCAAAGTTGATCCACTCATTTCCAACGCTGCGGGTTGATTCTCCCACAGGCTGCTCGGAAGCCGAGAAATCGGCCTTGGCGCCTGTTCACGACGGCACAGGTAGAACTGTGTGCGGTACGTCACTGCGACGGCACGGGGTGTGCGCGTGCGGTGCGAGCGGAGAGTCCTCCCGAGGCGGCTACGAGGATCCTGGGATGTCAGACTCCCTCCGTAATGTCCCTCTTACGCCGTCGCTCACAACGAGTGACGACTCCCTCGATGGCGCATCTCGCGACACCGAGGGTCAACGCCCTTCTTCGCAGGTGTCAGCAGCCATGGAACAGAAGCTGGCAGCTATCATTGGAGCTTCCGTGCGATCCGCACGGCAGCGCTTGGACTTGACCCAGGCCGATGTCGCTGAGCGCGTCGGCATTGCCACCGAGGTGTATGGCCGGCTCGAGCGCGGCCACATGTTGCCGAGCGTGAAGACGCTGCGGCGGCTGTGCTTGGTGCTCAACTGCTCGTCGGACGTGCTGCTGGGCGTCGCGTCGGCGGAGAAGCCGGTGGCGGTGGCGGAGGATCCGCCGGAGTACGGCGAGCGTCCCGAGGTGCGTCGCGTGCTTCGCACCCTGCGGCGCCTCGAGCCCGCGCAGCTGCGCCTCATCAGCCAGGTGGCTGGCGCCATCCGCTGACCGTTCGGCCTTCCCGCGGAGGAAGGCCGAGCGGCTGAAGTCTCCGCGCGCCGGTTGGCTTTTTTTCGCAACTCCTTGGCGCATGGAGAGAAGCGACCTGGGGCGGCAGGGGCGTACATCGCCCCCATGCGCCCCCCCCAAACGACGTCCCCTTCGCTGGACCTGCCGAGCCTCGCGGTACACGCGCTGTGGTGGGCCTGGTTCCCCGCCTTCGTGTTGAGCTGGAACCACCTGACGTGGACAGGCCGGGCGGCGATGTTAGTGGCGGGCTGGGCGGTGCTGTTCTGGAACTACGCCGTCCTGCACAACCACATGCACGTGCCCATCGCGAAGCCCGCGGCGCTCAAGTGGGGGGTGTCGCGGACGCTCGGGCTGTCATGTGGCTTCCCGTACCGGGGCTACTACCTGTTCCATTTCAACCATCACAAGTACAACGACGGGCCCGGAGACTGGGGGCGCCGTCAGCCCGGTGAGGGCGCGGTGCGCTACGTGCTGCGCAACGCGCTGCAGCCGTGGTTCTGGCCGTGGGCCATCGTCGGCAACGTGTGGCGGGCGGCGAAGACGCGCACGCAGCGCCTGGAGCTGGTGCTGGACTTCGTGGTGGTGGACGGCACGCTGCTGGGGCTCGTCTTCTGGGAGCCGGCTTTGGGGCTGAGCCTGTTCGCCCTGTGGCTGGTGGGCCAGGTCTCCATCTTCTGGCTCAACCTGGCGGCGCACTACGAGTCGGACTCGACGCGTCGGGACTCGCTGGCGGTCACCTCCACGTCCCGGTTCTATAATTTCTTCTTCTTCAACGCGGGCTATCATCAGGCGCACCACTTCTGGCCCCAGGTGCCGTGGCAGCACCTGCCGACGGCCACCCAGGAGCTGGCAGCGTCGGCCCGCGTTCGTCCAACACTGCAAACCTCGCTCTCCCCGATCAATCCCTTGTGGGTGGCGAAGGTGATCCGGGGCTATTCTGCCGAACCGTGCGACCGGCAGACGGAGTCGACGATTACCTCCGGGACCCCATCGGCCGTTACCTGATCGGCGATGGGTTCCTGCATTGGTACGCCTCGGCGGACCTGTGCGGGTTCATCGTGTGGCAGCGCGCTGACGAGCCGTTCATCCGCCGGCTGGTGCAGGTGCTGGACGTGGAGCGGACAGCGGAGGCGCCGCACCTGTCGCTGGTGGACTTGCGGCGGCTGGAGTCACCGGACCCCAGTGCGTTCCACCTCTTCGTCAACTACATGCGGCAGCGCGAGAAGGACTTCGCCGTGGCGGTGAAGCGCCAGGCGCTGGTGCGGCCGGAGGGAATCATCGGCGCGGTGGTGGGCGGGTTCTACAGCCTGCTGAGCCCCTCGTATCCCAGCCGCGTCTTCACGGACTCGGCCGAGGCGCTCACGTGGCTGGGCCTGACGCAGGAGCAGGGCACCGCGCTAATGGCGGAGCTGAACAAGCTCGTCGCCGAGGCCACGAATGAGTCGCCGCTGCTGCAGCAGCTCCACCGCGTGCTTCGGCCTCGGCTGGTGGAGGCGAGCCTGGCGGACACGGCGCGCGAGATGGGCATGTCCGAGCGGACGCTCCAGCGTCGCCTGAAGGAGGCCAACACCTCGTTCCAGGCCGAGCTGAACAACGTGCAGGTGCGCACCGCGCAGCAGCTCTTGATGGAGACGGACATGAAGCTGACGGCCGTCGCGGTGGAGGTGGGCTGCGCCTCGCTGCAGCACTTCAGCAGCTTGTTCCGCAAGCTCGTGGGCGAGTCCCCCAGTACCTGGCGTGACCAGCAGCGCAAGCAGCAGCCCCCGCCGCAGAGCTCCTCGGGCGAGTAGCGCTCAGCGGCGCAGGCGGCGAGCCTTGCCCAGCTGGATGCCGTCGGACTTCCTCTGCTTCGCGGGAGCAGCGTTCGCGGGAAGAATCGGATCCGGGCAGATCGAGCGCAGCCGGCAGCTCCGGCACTCGGCACCGCTCCACACGGCCTGGTAGAGCGCCGTCACCCGGTCGATGACGTCGAAGTCCTCGGTGACGAAACCGAGCTCGAAGTTGCGCGTGTCCTCGCCCTTGGCGCCCAGGCCCGCGCCCGTGAGGTTGGCGCTGCCCACGTAGGCCCACGCGCCATCCACCACCACCGCCTTGAAGTGCACGCGCGGGCACACCTTCAGCTCCAGCCCGCCGCGCACCAGCCGCTCGCGCGAGTCGAACGCCTCGCGGAACGGACGGCTCGGCAGCTCCGCGTGCAGCAGCCGCAGCCCCACCCCGCGCTTCGCGAGCGAATCGAACAGCTCCAGCACCGGAGCGAACTGGCCGCCCTGCTCCACGAACATCGCCTTCACGTTCGCCGTGGCGATCCACACCGACTCGCGCGCGTGCGCCAGCTTGGCCAGCACCACCTCGCGGTAGAGCGCGCGGCCTTGGAGCAGCTCCGCCTGCATGCTTCGCATCATGCGCCCACACTATCGCACATTCGCCTTCACGGCGAGTCCCAGGGGCTTCAGGAAGTGACCGAGGGTCATTGACGGCTGACTTCAGGTCCCTCATGACCGGCGCATGGTGAGCCATGGGACGGCGAAGGCGAAGCGGGCGGGACCGCAGCGGGCGCGCAGGGACGAGGACAAGGAGGCGCGGCGTCAGCTCATCCTGGCGGAGACGCAGGCGCTCTACACGGCCACCTCCTATGCGGAGGTGAAGATGGCGGATGTGGCGGAGCGCTCGAAGCTCGCCAAGGGGACGGTGTTCCTCTACTTCCCGACGAAGGAGGCGCTGTTCCTGGCGCTGCTGGGGGACCTGCTCTTCGCCTGGCTCGAGAAGCTGGAGGCGCAGCTGGGTGGCACCGAGGACCGGTGGACGGGGGCGAAGGTGGCGCGCACGGTGGCCGAGTCGCTGGAGGGCGAGGAGACGCTGACGCGGCTGTTGGCGCTGCGGCAGACGGTGCTCGAGCAGAACGTCACGGTGGAGCAGGTGCGCGGCTTCCAGGAGCGGCTGCTGGCGGCGGGGGGGCGCGTGGGAGCGCTGCTGGAGAAGCGGCTGGCGTTCCTGAAGCGGGGCGAGGGCGGGCACTTCTTCATCCATGTGCACGCGCTGATGACGGGGCTGCGGCAGCTGGCGGACGTGGCGCCGGTGACGCGCGAGATGCTGGACCTGCCCCACATGGCACCGCTGCGCGTGGACTTCACGCCCGAGCTAACGGACGCGCTGACGACGTTGCTTCGCGGACTTGAGGCCCGCTAACGGGAGCACACCGGGTTGCCCTCTCGGCAAAGAGTGGGTCAACTCAGGCCATGCCCACGCTCCGCTCCTGCCTGAAGGCCGCTGTTCCGCTGCTGCTGTCCCTCTTCCTGTTCGCCCTGCCCGCCGAGGCGAAAGGCCCCTCCGTGGTGGAGGAAAAGGGCCGCATCGTGTTCGTGGAGGCCAACGGGAAGAAGCTCCCGCTGACCTCCGGGGCACAGGACTCGCAGCCGAGCCTCTCGCCGGACGGAAAGGCCGTGGTCTTCGTCCGCAAGGGCTCCGGCAAGAAGCTGGAGTCCGCCGCGGGCGAAGTCGAGGCCAATGAGCTCTGGTGGATCAGCACCACGGGCGGCAAGCCCCGGCAGCTCGTGAAGTCCGCGGAGAGCGATGATCCGAAGAAGTTCCTCGGCGGGCTCCAGGCGCCCCAGTTCTCTCCAGATGGGAAGGCCGTGTACTTCATGAGCGCGGCCTGGGCGACGTCGAGCTCGGTGCACAAGGTGGACGTGGCCTCGGGGAAGACTTCGTTCGTCACGGACGGCAACACCCTGGAGGTCATCCCGCGCGGCGAGCACCAGGGGAAGCTCATCGTCCAGAAGCACAAGTACTTCCTGGGCGGCGGCACCTATGACTGGTTCTGGCTGGTGGATCCGGCGGGCAAGGAAGTCGGCCCCATCGGCGAGGACGAGAGCAGCTTCAAGGAGCTCTACGTCTCCGAGCCGCCCGCCTCACCCTGAGCGGAAGCCCAGGGCGGCGAGGCGTCCCGTCCGCCCGCTTGCTGTTCAGGGGAACGGCAGCGGGAGCAAGGCCCGGAGCTGGGGTGCGGTTGCTTCACCGTGCGGGACGGTTGAACATCCGGGGCATGTCCAAGAGCCAGATCCTCCAGAAGGCCGGTGCGAAGGCAATCGAGGTGGCGGTCGAAGCCTCCCGAGGCATTGTGGTGAGCGCGCGGGGCAGTCCGGCGACCATCGTTGCGTGCGGCGCTGCTGCGGCCCTCGTGCTCGTAGGGGGCGCCGTGGCTGCGGGCATCTACTACTCGATCAAGGGCCTGAAGGACGCCAAGGCCGAGCCGCAGCAGGCAGATCTCCCCGTGTGACTTCCATTCCCCTGCTCTACCGGCGCGGAGCCTTCCTCGTGGGGCCCGAAGTCGGAGGGCGGCGGGGACGCTCGCGAGGGAGCACGGGGATGTAGCAGGTGCCCTTGTAGAGCTGTCCGGTCAGGGACTCACACCCTTCGCCATCCTGCGTTTGTGGCACCCAACAGCCTCCATTGAGAGCGACCTGCCGCTTGTGCTGGCACCGTCCCTTTGCGTCCGGGACCGCCTGTCCCTCCTGAGGCTCGGGCAGCGGGTCGTCTGCCACAGCCTCGGGCGTGAGCACGCTGGGGGGCTTTTCCTGGACCATCGCCGCAACGGTCTCCCCGAGCGCTGCCGAGTCTCCCTCCTTCTGACTGGGCCCTGAGGCCTCGGCTCGAGCAAGGTCCGGCTTCCCGCGCACCTGGCTTGGGGCGAGCCACCAGGATCCGGCCGTCAGCCCCAGCATCACCACAGCCACCAAGAGCCCCGCTTCGACCTGTCCACGCGAGGAGGAGGAACGCCTCGCGGCTGGCGCGGGCGCACGAACCGTGGACGGTGTCTGAGCCGGGAGCTGTGGAGGATTCTCCGAGGAGGGCTCGCTCACGGACTCCAACGCCTGGGCAAGCTCGGCCGCAGTGCCGCGATCCTCGGGGCGCAGCGATAGCAGGCGCAGGATGGGCTCTCTCAGGGGCGGCTTTAGCTGCTGGAGCGCGGCGGGAAGGAGCACCTTCTCGAGGTGCCACTGGCCCTGGGCATCCTGAATCGGATGGGCGAACTCCGGGTATTCGCCGGTGACGAGCCGGCAGGCCGTGACGCCAAGCGCGTAGAGATCATCCGCGGGCCCCGCCGGATAACGAGCCGAGGTGTCCCAGAAGAACTGCAGTTCGAAGAGTCCCGCCTCGGGGGCACGGTAGGCCGGAGTGCCGGGCTGCACCTGGGGCGGCGTCAGCGTGGTGGCCTCCGGGTAACGGCCCGTGCCGAAGTCGGTGAGCATGGCCCGGCCATCCGAGCGCCGCACCAGCACATTGGCGCCCTTCACGTCCCGGTGGACGCATCCCTGTGCGTGGAGAGCAGCGAGGGCTCCCGCGAGCTGCACCACCCATTGGAGCACTTGCGCTTGAGAGGGACGGTTCCGCCGGGTCCAGTCGTAGAGCGGTATTCCGTCGATCCATTCGATGGCCAGGTAGGGGAAGACAAGCCCACTGGGATGCAGCCAGAGCCCGGAACCCACCAACTGCGGAACACTCGGGTGGCGGATGCGCGAAAGCAACTGGGCCTCGCGCACGAAGCGAGGATCTCTCGGCATCAGGGCCAGCTTGAGCGCCACCGGGGGAGCCTGAGGGTTGTCCATGGGAACCACGCGGTACACGGCCCCGTGAACGCCACTGCCAGCCCAGGCCACCACGCGCCAAGGCCCCACCACCGTGCCGGGAGGCAGGAAGGCGGGATGCGGCGTGAGTGAAGACTCGTCCGGCATGGTCGCCTCGCGGAGGTGGAGGGCGACGGCCTCCCACTGCCGCATCTTACCTGAGGAGTAGGATGCGGTCAGCTGGGTGCTGGCTTCCACTGTGTGTGATTTCACTGGCGTGGGACCGTTGGCATCACGCGGGAAGGGGGCCAAACATCTCCGCTGGGAGAATGCGAAGACGGCCGGTGGCAGGATCCATCCACCGCCAGCCGAGCCACCGCCACGCCTCTGCGGATGCATGGAGGATTCGCTCGTGAGCGCCGTCTACCGTGGCGATCTGTCCTTCTGGGAGCTGGTGAGCCGACCAGAGGCACTGTCCGCTCCCCGCGTCCCACACCTTCACCGTGCGGTCAGACGCCCCGGACACCACTCGCTTCCCGTCCGGACTCCACCCGCACGCATTCACAAAGCCCGCGTGCCCGCTCAGCGTCAGCAGGCACTCCCCGCTCCCCGCGTCCCACACCTTCACCGTGCTGTCATCCGCCCCGGACACCACTCGCTTCCCGTCCGGACTCCACCCGCACGCATTCACAAAGCCCGCGTGCCCGCTCAGCGTCAGCAGGCACTCCCCGCTCCCTGCGTCCCACACCTTCACCGTGCTGTCATCCGCCCCGGACACCACTCGCTTCCCGTCCGGACTCCACCCGCACGCAGTCACACCGCCCGCGTGCCCGCTCAGCGTCAGTAGGCACTCCCCGCTCCCCGCGTCCCACACCTTCACCGTGCGGTCAGACGCCCCGGACACCACTCGCTTCCCGTCCGGACTCCACCCGCACGCAGTCACACCGCCCGCGTGCCCACTCAGCGTCAGCAGGCACTCCCCGCTCCC